>DASXIA010000552.1:0-6916 GCA_036488155.1 Streptosporangiaceae bacterium
CTGCAGAACTCGGCCTCCGCCTGCTCATCGCTTGAGCCCGCGACCTCCGGCAAGCTGCTGCCCGCAAGTTGGTGATCTCGGCGTTCGGCAGTGGCCTGTGTCGCGAGTTCGGGCACCCCGCTCGCGCGCGCTTGCGGATGAGAACAGCGGGCCAGTTGAGGCCAGGCCAGCCAATTTGCACAAAAGGATGTACAGAGGGCCACATGGGCGAAGCAGTCAAAGTTGCTGTTATCGGAACGGGCAATAATATTTCAGCGCTCGTGCAGGGAATAGCGCTGTACCGCGCCACGGGCAGCCTGACCGGAGTCCGCACGCCGGTGCTCGACGGCCTAGGCGCCGGCGACATCGAGTTCGTGGCGGCTCTCGCCATCTCCCCGGAGAAAATCGGGCGGGATCTCACCGAGGCCATCTTCTTGCCGCCGAGCAACTTCCTGCGGCTCGCTGCCGGGCTGCCGCTCTCCGGGGTCACGGTGCGCCGCGGTCTCACCGACGCCACCGAGGCCGAACGCGTCGCCCCGGAGCTTGCCGGGGCTGAGGTCGTGCTCTATGCCCAGCGGCCGGCCGGAGACGGCGCGGGCCTATGCCGAGGCGGCCCTGGGGGCGGGGGCGGCGTTCATCAACACCACCTCCGACGCAGTGGCCCGCGACCAGCACTGGCTGGATCGGTTCGTCACGGCCGGTCTGCCGCTGCTGGGTGACGACCTTGCCAGCCAGTTCGGCACATCAGTCGTGCATCATGCCCTGCTGCGGCTGCTGGAAGAGCGGGGACTCACTCTGACCAGCTCGCACCAGGTGAACCTGGGAGGCACCGAGGACTTCAGGAATTTGGTCGAGCACGGCAACACCAAACTGCAGTCCAAACTCAACGCCCTCGCCGCCGGCGGAGCCGCAGCGGGCCGAGTGCAGGTAGCCCCGCTCGCGTACCTGTCGCACCTGAAGTCACACAAGGTGGCGCACATCAACATCGAGGCGAAGGCCTGGGGCGATACCCCAGTAAGCCTGGATGTGAAGCTGAAAGTGCACGACCCTAGCGGTGCCGCCGGAGTGACCATCGACCTGATCCGAATGGCGGCGAGCGCGCTACGGCAGCGGCGCGTCGGCTATCCCGCCGAGGCAACGCCACTGCTCAAATCCCCGCCAGGGACACCGACTTGACTGGCGTCCCACGGTGAGGCCGTGCTCGCCTCCAGCTCATCGGCACGACCGAATGCTGTGAGCGCGCAGATCGACCCGATCGGCATGCCCTGCCGAATCGGCGCGTGCCACAGGATTGCACCGTGGTTGTCGGTAGTTGCGCTGATCAGCGTTTTATGTGCGCGCCAGGGAGGAGAGCGGCCTCTGGCTTCGGGAGGCCCGTGCGCCGACCGGGTGTGACCGCGTCGCCCTCGCCATCGGCCTGCTGGTAACCAGCAGGCCGATGGCGACGGTGGTCGTAACGGTGATAGCAGCCGGCGGTCAGCGAGCTCCGATGCTCTGTGCGGCGATCGCGGTGCGTTCTTCGTGCGCTTCGTCGCGCGCCAGCCTGCTCGGCCACCACAGTCGCCGGCCGAGGTCCAGGTTAAGCGCGGTGACCAGCACCGACCGGACCACGATGGTGTCGAGCAGCACGCCGAACGCGACCGCGAACCCGAGTTCGGTGAGGAAGGTGACGGGTAGGGTGCCCAGGACCGCGAAGGTGCCCGCCAGCACCGCCCCGGCCGAGGTGATCACCCCGCCGGTGGCCGCAAGGCCGGTGAGCGCGCCGCGGCGGGTGCCGTGGCGCCCGGCTTCCTCCCGCACCCGGGTCATCAAGAAGATGTTGTAGTCGATGCCCAGGGCGACCAGGAACACGAACACGAACAGCGGGAACGAGGTGTCCGCGCCGCCGAAGTGGAACACGTTGTTGAAGAACAGCGCGCTCACGCCCAGCGCGGAGGCGAACGACAGGACCACCGTGGCGATCAGCATCAGCGGAGCCACCACCGCGCGCAGCAGCAGCGCGAGGATGACGAACACCACCGCCAGGACAACTGGGATGATCACGTTCCGGTCGTGCGCCGCGGCTCGCTGGACGTCGAGGTTGATAGCGGTGTTGCCGCCGACCAGGGCGTCGGCGCCGGGAACCGCGGCCACCTTCGACCGGACCCGGTCGATCGTGGTGTACGCCGCCTGGCTGTCGGGTGCCGTGGTCAGCGTCCCCTCCAGGTAGGCGTGGCCGGCCCGGATGACCGGGGCGGTCACGCCGGTGACCCCCGGAGTCGTCCGGAACGCCGACTCCAGCCCGGCCGCCGTCGCCTGGTTGCCAACCACCACGACCGGCTGGCCGCTGCCGCCGGCGAAGTGCTGGTCGAGGATCGTCTGGCCGGCCACCGAGTCAGAGTGACCGCGGAACGACTCGGCGTTGGTCAAGCCGCTGGCCTTCAGGCCAGTGAGGCCGAGGGCCATGGCGCCCAGCACGACCGCGGTGGCCACCCAGACCATCCGCGGCCGCACGGCGATGCCGCGGCCGATGCGCGCCCAGACACCGCGCGAGGTCGGCTCGGCGGAGCCGTACGTCGGCCGAGCGGGCCAGAACACCCACCGGCCGGCGATCACCAGCAGGGCGGGCAGCAGTGTCATCATGGCGAGCAGGGCGACAGCCACCCCGATGGCCAGCACCGGGCCCAGGCCCCTGGTGGAGTTTAGCTCCGCGATCAGCAGGGCCAGCAGGCTGACGATGACCGTGCCGGCGCTGGCGACCACCGCCGGGCCGGCTCGGCGCAGCGCCACCGCCATCGCCTCGTGTCGGTCGGAATGCCGGCGCAGCTCCTCGCGGTACCGCGCGGTCAGAAGCAGCGCGTAGTCCGTCCCCGCGCCGAACACCAGCACGTCCAGGATGCCCGCGCTCTGCGCGTTCACGGTCAGGCCCGCGTGCGCGGCCAGCAGGTAGACCAGCGCCTGCGAGCTGGTCAGCGCCACGGCAGATGAGATCACCGGCAGCAGCCACAGCACCGGACTGCGGTAGGTCATCAGCAGCAGCACGATGACGATCGCCAGCGTGGCGTAAAGCAGCGTGCCGTTAATCCCCTTGAACGCCTTGGCCGAGTCCGCCGCCGTGCCCAGCGGGCCAGCGATGTGCACAGCCAGGCCGTGCGCGTTCGCCTGCGCGACGCCGCGGATGGCGTCGGCGGCCGTGCCGGCGGCGTTCCACCCGTTCTTGCCGAGGTTGACCGGGACCACTGTCTGGATCGCCTTGGCGTCCCTGGCCACGAACGGGCCCAACACCTGGCCACGCACCACACGGGGCACGGTGGAGAATTTCGCGGCGTCCGATGCGGCTTTCGCCCGGTCGGCTGCCGTCAGCCCGGAAGGCCGGTCGTACACAACCACCGCGGAGTACACGTTGGGCGACTGGAACCGCGACTGCAGGGCCAGCACCTTCGTGGACTGTGCCTGTGCCGGAAGCCAGGACTGGGCGTCGTTCTTCTCTGCGCCCGTCAGCTTGCCGGCCAGCGAGCCGGCCACGGCCAGGATCACGATCCACAGGACAACGACAACCCATTTACCCCGGCGCCCGCCCGGGAAGCCAACTAGAGCGCGGGCCTTGCTCATTTCACCCTCCTACGTTCGGCAGTTCTGTCTGCCCTTACGTCGAACGCCGGTGCTCCAGATCGACACCGGGCCGGAAACCTCGACGGGCCCTGCTAGCAGCCACCGCGCCAGACGCAACCCCTCCGGCGAACACGTTATATCGCGTTGATGGACCTGCACAAGATATATCTCGTTGGCGAGTTGGTGGCGGAGGCCACGTCCGCCGCCGGAGTGCCCCCGGGTTGCCGCCGAGCGCGCCGCGCGTCGGGATCGACGACGACGCCGGAGCCCTGACCGAGGGTGCGCAGCCCCATAGCACTAGCGGCCGCCTCGACCCGGACATGCGCACTGTGGGCTGCTAAGGGCGCGCCTAGGCGCGATCACCGGGCCAGCCCGCATCCTCTCGGCGGTACCTATGCCCTAGACCGCATAGCTCGCGACTCAGCCCGGGACCACCCGACCGTCACGTAAGTCTTCGCCGCGTTCATCCGCGAGCACTCACATGGTCAATGGCCGGCCATTCAGCACGCGGTCAAGTTGGTGCAGTACATATCGGCCTCACCGGAGCCGCCGTCCCGGGCCCTTCCGCACCGGCGCGCAGTCATCGGCGGTCACCTGCCGCCGGCTAATGGACCGCAGCGCTGCGACCGCCACCGACAGGGCATCGCTCGGGTCGTTCTTGTTCACGTCGCCGGCCTGCAGCAGCCGCACCCGCGAGGCCCGCTCGGGCTGCCACGCGCGGCTAGATTGTCCGTCGCAAGGTGGTGTCCTTCTGGAAAAATCTCCGCCGACGGCACGACGAGCGATCATCCGGCGGGCCGATTCGCTGCGGATTGGCAAGCCATACCGTTAACACCGTGGTTGAAACGAACCCGATGTTACGGCGGAAGGATCGGATAAATGCTGAGTAAAATGCAGCAGGGTAACACTGGGACAGTCGCGCTAACGCCGTTGGTTGCCATCACTCTGCTGAACTATGCCGCGCAGGTTCCGTACTTTTTGCACAACGCCCCTCACCAGTTTCCGGGGCTTCGTGCGGTAGCGCTGCTGGGCGCTACCCTGGCGTGGTTCGCGCTCGGCCTTGCCGGGTTCTTGCGGGGGCGAAGCTGGGGCTTCGCCGTTCTCGTTTCGTTCCTGGTCACCGAGGCGATCTTCTACGGGGCGACCTTCGCCTCCGGAGCGTTCATTCCCGAACTGGAAAACCGGAGCGACCTGCTGAAGGCCGTCTTCGCTATCGGGTATGCAACGGGTGCCGTAGCGGGCTACTACGCTTACCGCCTGCTGCGCGGCCGGATCGCGGCGAGGCTTGCCCGTTCCCGCTTCTCCTCGCCCGCTCAGCTGACAAGCAGCCAATAGCTAGTGCTCCCACCACGGCCTTCTGTGCCCGTAGGTAGCGTGACCGGCCCAGTGGCGTTACAGCCGCAGCGCCGGCGGAGCGGCTGCCTGGAATCATGCCGTCGCTGGAGCCGGCCGGAGCGCTGGAGGGTAGGCGCGAGCCGCCGTGCAGCTGGCGCGGCGACCCCACCCGGCCGCAGAGCGTGGCGGTGGTAGTGCTGTTGTCGTGCTGGTTACGGCGGCGAGGTTCGTTGTCCCGGCACACCCGGTTCCGGCTGGGTGCGCGACTTCGCCCTCGCGGCGCCGAGTGAGTCGCCGAGCGTCCACAGCGCGGCGCCGATTAGCACAAGATCCTTGAGCAGGAACTGGCCAGGCAGCACCGACAGGACCGGGAATCCGCCTGCCGCGGTGACTCCTGGCGTGGTGAACAGGAAGCTCAGCGTGCCAAGGAACAGCCCTATGGCCATCGCGCTGCCGAGGGCTGATAGCCGCGGCAAGACGAACCGCAGGGCGATGAGCAGCGCAGCGACGATCTCCAGGCTGCCGAGTAGGGCGGCGAAGGTGCGCACGCTGAAGATGCTGTAAAGCCAGCTCATAATGGGGCTATTAGCGATCAGTGGGTGGATGGCCGTCGCTTCGTATGAGGAGTATTTCAGCGCGCCGATCCAGGCGATCACGACGACGAGCGCGTACCGGACGAACTGCCGGCCGACCAGGGCCACCGGATGCTCTGCCTTCGGGGCCGCGGCGGTGTCCCGACGCGCCTCGGCGGTATGCCGACGCGCCTCGGCGGTATGCCGGCGGGCTTGGCCGGTATGCCGATGCAAGTGCAGCATAGGTAAATCCTTTCGCACGATATTGCGTGGCGGGGCTTATTACCGCAGCGGCCAGCATTATCGGTTTTCGTTCTGACAGCAATGCATAAATGCATGTATTGCTGCCGGGCTAGTTAGCTATTCGTTGCTCTGTCCATCGCCTCCGCGGCAGTGCCCGAAACTCTTATGGGTGCCTTGTTGAAGTTCGTATCCGCAGCCTTGCGGCTGCATGGCGGCAATCGGCCATCTTCAGGCGCGTCGCCCGCCGTGCAGCATCGACGAGGGTGAACCGCCGTGTCCTGGGCAGTGCATGCGCTGGCGCCACACGTTCACGCAACTGGCCGGCCGGCCGACGTGATCACCTGACGGAGCCGCCGATCTTCCAGATCAGAGGAGATTGCCCTAGGTGCGGCGCGCCTGTCAGTACCCAAAGACCCGGTCGTTGCCGCGTGTTCCAGTTCCTGGGCATCTGGAGAAACACCGTACCAACGTCGGCGGGCGCGGCCCTGGGGCGGGATGAGGCCGGTTTGCCGTCGTGCCCCCAGGGGCTGGTGCGGGGCAGGTCCCGCGGGACGCCTGCTGATCCTCTCGCCCAGCAATGACCATCCGTCGACTGGCGTTCCCGCGAACAGTCCCGGCACGACCGCCAGACCGGTCCCAGCGGCCCAGGCGTGCGGCCGACACCGCGAGGTATCCGGGCAACCGCAGGCACCAAGACCACACACGGAGCCGGCAGGGAAGCCCCAAATGACCGGTTGTATCCATGACAAGTCCGCCAATGCCGCCTGTTCAGAATTCCCGAACGGGCCGCACCGAGCATTGCCGCTAGCCCGAAACTGAGGCCGGAACCGCAGACCGCCTTTCCGGTCAGGCGGAAAGTGGCAGGTCCGCATCCAGGCTGGTGCCGGCGCCGGCCGGGCTGTGGATGGCGATCGTCCCGCCGAGTGCTTCGACGCGGTCTTTCAGGCCCATGAGCCCTGAACCCAGCGCGGGGTCGGCGCCGCCGTCGCCGTCGTCGCGGACCTGGAGGTGCAAGACTTTACCGGCGATCTTTGCGCTTACCTGAACTACTGAGGCATTGGAGTGCTTAGCCGCGTTGGTGAGGGCTTCGCAGATTACGTAATAGGCGGCGACCTCGACCGGTTCCGGCAGCCGCGCCGGGGTTTGCGCGTCGAGCAGGACCGGGATGACGCTGCGTCGGGCGAGGTTGTTCAGCG
>DASXIA010000056.1:0-15544 GCA_036488155.1 Streptosporangiaceae bacterium
TGCGGTGCTGGCCGGCAGCCGGCCAGCACCGCGGGTCGAGTCAGCGGACGGAGATGTGGATCGGCGTGGTCGCCGTTGGGAACTGAGCAGGTGCCGGATGAGCCGCCGGTGCTTTAGCCTCTGCGCCGTCGAAGACGGCCAGCCACCGGGCGCTGTGCGGGACACGGAATCTGCCGCGGAAGCGGCCCGTTGCGCTGGTTGTCGGCCGGTGCCTCAGGATGTAGGTCTTGCCCTTGTACAGGTACTCGATGACGATCTTCTGGTGTGCATCCGCGATCCACTTCGTGGTCCGCACCCATAGCCTGCCGGACACGATGACCTTGCCACCGGTGCGTACGGTGCGCGGGTTGATCGCAAACCTGGTGATCCTGGTGCGGTCCCGCCACAGGTGAACGACGCTGCTCACGGCCGGCTCATCGGTTGCGTCTCCGGCGAAGAAGGCTCGGTAGTAGCCGTTCGTCAGCGGGGCCGTAAGCCGGGCGGGGAACGACCAGTTTCTCGGCGGCGCTAGGTCCGATCCAGCGCAGTGCCCGCCCGACACGGCCTTGGGCGTGACGAGAGTCGTCCACGGGCCGGTCGCGCTGGCCGAGTACTGGTAGGTAATCGGACCGCTGAGCGGATAGAAGTTGATGAGCATCGCGCCGGCGAACAGGCAAGCATTCACTCTGACCACGTCGTGGGGGTCGAGCAGCCACTTTACGCGCGTGAACCCGTCTGGTCCCTGGTAGTCAACGCTGGCGCTGCCCTGCGCGGGACCGTAGTCCGCGTTGCCGGCGAAGCTGACGGTCCAGGTTTCCACGCCCCTCAGCTGCCCGCCCGCCGGGATGAGAGCGGTATAGCTGTAGCTGCCGTCCGCGCCGGTGGTCACGGTGACCGGAGCGGTACCCGCTTGCGCATCCGTGGCGCCAACGCTGAGCTGGACGCCGGCCAGCGGCTGGGTCGCGCCGCCTGACTGGTACGTAACCGTCCCGGACAGTGTGTCATTCGTGAAATACGGGACAGGGTTCTGCGAGAAGCTTGCCGTGATCGTAACCTGCGCGGGAGCTGTCGCGCTGGCAGCCTGTGCGCTCGCGGCGGTGGCGATGACGCAGACGGCCGCGGCGGCGACTCCGGGGGCAACGGCCAGTGCGGCTGGTCGGACAATGGTCAGTAAGTGATGACGAACCATGGATGCTCCCCGTCGAAAAAGACTTGCAATAACGATATAACTGCAGATTCAACATATTAGAGAGATTTCAATAAGAATGAGGCGACCTGTTTAACCTGTTCTCGGATTGATCCGACAATGTGGTCAGGTTGTCAGCCTGCCCCGGCTGCGGCCGTCGTTCCTGCTCGCAGGTCAGCGACGACGCCATCGACGTACGTGACGGTGTTCGCGCCGATGGCCGGGATGCGCGGGCCGGGCAGCACGATGCCGGTCAGGTTCAGCGGATCGGCGGCGGAGATGCGGATCGTCTCGCCGTTGCGCTGCTGTTTCCGCACAGACTTAAGCACGTCGATCGCATCCGGGTGGGCGTACTGCTCCCCGCTGAATCCGGTGACGAACCGGCCGCCGCGCATCGTTCCCCTGGCCTCCATTCGCCGGAATGCCCACAGCAGGTCACGCCAGGGAACGGCCAGGTTCTCCCGCGCAGCGATATCCCTGAACACCACGCCCCACCGCGCCGCGAGTTGCTCGGCGACTGCCTCAGCCAGTTCGTCGCGGTCCGGACAAGCGGCCGGCTCAGGCAGAAGAGACCAGCGGCCGGATGCTCCGGTCGTGCCACGGACGCCGCGCCGCAGGCCGCGCACCGGGGCATACCGCTCGGGGCTGCCGCGCCGTAGCAGGGAGCGGACTGCCCGGAAGCCGTCGGCGGTGACCAGCCCGCGGGCCACGCCATCCCACAATGCTTCGTCGACCTCATAAGGCAGCCGGCCGGTGAGGGTGGCCAGGTCGGGCCGGAACAGCGCCCCATTCTGGCGGAGCGCGTCAAGCACGTCCCGGGTGCGGCCCTGCGCTGGCTCCGCCGGGCTGAGCTCGCCCCTGGCGGCGCGCAGCAGCCATGGCAGGTCGTCGCGGATTGCCAACGTGATAGGCGTGGCGCGGGAAGGGGTCATGCCGCCGCGCCGGGGCACCTGGTCGGGATCTGCGTCGCGCACGGAGAGCCGGCCCCAGCAAGCCTGGCCGGACAGGCACAGCTCGTCCAGCCACTCCCGCCGGTAGCCCTCGACCCTGGCGGCCAGGACGGAATCTTCCCAGGATCCGGTCGCGATCTCGAAGCCCTGCAGTTGCTCGATCACCGACAGGACACCGAACCGGCCCTCGCGCCTGGCGCCCGCGCTGACATGCTGCCAGCGCAGCAGAAAGCGCATGAAGTCCCGGGCGGTGACTGGCTCTACCTCGCGCCTTCGCCGCTGCCTGGTGTAGAGGTGGATGCGCGCGAGCAGGCGCCGTGAGCAGTACTCGGTGCTGCCCGTTCCGGTGAAAGTCCCGCAGATCGCGAAGCCTTCCGCTTCGAGCCGCGCGAGCGCCCGGATGACGAGCGGTTCACTGAGCCCTGTGGTCGCGGCGAGCGCCGCGACCGTGGCCGGGCCACGGATCTCCAGGTGGCCGCGCAGAAGATCAGCCGCAGCAGTCTCCTCCTCGGGCGGCTCGGCTGGGACCGGGCACGGATGCCCGGGGACGACAGGCGAGGCGGGGAACAGTGCCTGGATAGCGGGTAGCCGCTCTACCGGCGCCCACAGCACTCCCGCCGGCGTGCGGACTTCGACGGCGCGCCGGCCGGCCACCAGGCTGGCGAACCATGACTGCCAGTCATCTGCCGGGCGCATCGCTATCAAGTTCATCAGCAGGTCATGCAGCTCATGCTGATCTCGCGGGTCGGGACGGACCTGCTCGGCGACGCGCTTGATCGCGTCCGGGTCCAGCGCGTCCAGTTCGTGGGCTTCGACCGGCAGGCCGCGACGCAGCGGAACCGCCCGGCTGCGGCGCTCCTCCAGCGGCGCGTCATCGAGGTAGGTAAACGGCCGGCCGTTGAGGATCTCATGCGCCAGCACCGAAGGTTCCGTCGTATCCCGCACTACCACGGTGACGTTGCCAGCCTCGATCCCGCCGACGAGATCCCGCAGGCCATCGATGTCCATAGCCTCGCGCAGGCAGTCCTGAAGGGTCTGGCGTACAAGCAGGTGATCGGGGATCTCCAGCGGGCCTGGCGCAACGTTCTCCTGGCAGGCGGCGAGGGTCGGGAAGACGGCCGCCATCAGGTCGTCGGCCTCCATCCGCTGGATAGCCGGCGGGTTCTTCCGGCCGCCGCGCATGCGCAGCACGGCGAGCGAGGTGTTGAGGTTCCAGCGCCACCGTGCGGCGAACATCGGCGAGGTGAGCACTGCCTGGCGGACTACCTCCTCGACGGTCCCGGAGGCGAGGAACTTGGGCACCCGGTCCAGCGGGAAACTGTGCTGCGGACCGAGTGACAGCAAGATCGCGTCATCGCTGGCGGCGGCCTGCAGCTCGAAGTCGAAGGTGACGCAGAAGCGCTTACGCAGCGCGAGGCCGAGTGCCCGGTTCAGCCGGGCACCGAACGGCGCGTGGCCGACCAGTTGCATTCCGCCGGCGTCGTCGAAGAACCGTTCCAGCACGATCGTGTCCATCGTGGGCAGCACGCCGAGCTGAGCCAGGCCCGCTGCCAGGTACGCCACGATTGTCGCCGCGGCCGCGTCGCCGATCCCGCACTCTTGCATCAGCCAGGCGATGGCCTGCGCTGTGCCGCCGGCCGAGATCCGCTCGGCTACCGTCGAGCGGACGGCGCAGACTTCTTCCGACAGTTCCGTTGTCCGGCCGGGTGCCTCGCCGAGCCAGAACGGCACCGATGGCGGTGCGCCGTGCGCGTCGGCTACCCGGACGATGCCGGGCTCCACCCGCAGGATTCGCCAGGAGGTGGTGCCGAGCAGGAAGACGTCGCCTGCCATGCTCTCGATCGCCCAGTCCTCGTTAACTGTGCCGACCGGGACGTCGTCAGGTTCGGCCACGACCCGGAAGTCGCCGAGCTCCGGGATCGCGCCACCTGATGTCAGCGCCGCGAGCCGGGCGCCGCGCCTGCCGCGCAACTGCCCGCTGACCTGATCACGGTGCAGGTAAGCCGCCCGGCGCCCGCGGCCGGTGCGGATGCCCTCTGACAACAGCTCGGCGACATCCTCGAAGTCCGCCGCTTCCAGTGCCGAGAACGGCGCGGCGCCGCGGAACAGTGCCAGCAGGTCGTCGGCGGCCCACTCCGTGGCCGAGCATTCGGCCACGACCTGCTGGGCAAGGATGTCGAGCGGGCACACCGGAATCCTCAGCTGGTCCAGCCTGCCGGAACGCGCGCCGCGCATCAGGGCGGCGCACTCCACCAGCTCGTCCCGCGTCGTCGGGTACAACAGACCGGCCGGGATCCCGTTCCGAGAATGATTGGATCGCCCGACGCGCTGCAGGAACGTGGCGAAGCTGCGCGGCGAGCCGATCTGGCAGACCAGTTCGACCGGCCCGATGTCGATGCCCAGCTCCAGCGAGGCGGTCGCCACCAGCGCTCGCAGGTCACCGTCGCGCAGCCGGGCCTCGACCCGCTGCCTGCGGTCCTTCGACAGGCTCCCGTGATGGGCTGCGACCTGGCCCTCACCCAGCCGCTCACCGAGCTGGTGGGCGAACTGCTCGGCCATGCGCCGGGTATTCACGAAGACCAGCGTGGTCCGGTGCGCCAGGACGTGGCCGGCGATCAGGTCGCAGATCTCGGCCATCTGCCCGGTGGTGGCAACCGCGCCGAGCTCGTCACCGGGCAACTCCAGCCCGAGGTCGAGGCTGCGGCGGTGCCCGGTGTCCACGACCGAGCAGCGCGGCGAGCCATCCTCAGCCGACCGGTCGTCGCCGGCGCCTACCAGCAGCCTGGCCACTGCCTGGACCGGACGCTGGGTGGCCGACAGGCCGATCCGCTGCACCGGGTGCTCTGCCACGTGCCGCAGCCGCTCCAGGGTCAGCGCCAGGTGAGATCCGCGCTTGTTTCCCGCCACGGCGTGAATCTCGTCCACGATCACGGTGTTCACCGCGTGCAGGATCGCCCTGCTGCGCTCCGCGGTGAGCAGCAGGTAGAGCGATTCCGGCGTGGTGATCAGGAAATCCGGCGGCCGCTTCAGCATCGCGGCCCGCTCGGCCGCCGCAGTGTCCCCAGTCCGCACCGCCACCCGGATGTCTGGTGCGGTCAGGCCGAGCTCCGCCGCCACTGCCCCGATCTCGGCTAGCGGGCGCTCAAGGTTCTGCCAGATGTCCACGGCCAGGGCCTTGAGCGGGGAAACGTAAACGACCTGCGGCCCGGCTCCAGACTCCTCGCCCGCCTCGTGAGCGCGATAAATCCGATCAATACATACCAGAAAGGCCGCGAGCGTCTTCCCTGACCCGGTTGGCGCCGCGATGAGGGTGTGCTGTCCAGCGGCAATCTCGGCCCAGCCCTCCGCCTGCGGCGCCGTCGGCCCTGCCGGGAACCGCCGCTGAAACCAGGCACGCACAGCCGGATGGAACGACTCCAGCATCCAGCCACAGTAACCGACCGCTCGGACATCCGGTATCCAGCGCGAAGACAGCCGGAGCGAGCATCCGTTGTGGTGGCCGCGGCATGTCACGCGAGTGGCCCCGGTGACGAGCGTCGCCGGGGCCACTCGCGTGCTGAACCCTACAAGCGGATCCGCCAGACGCCGCGGCCGTGGGTCGCGGCGTAAATGTAGTTGTCCGGGCCGACGGTGAGGTCATCCACCGCCGCATTGGGCAGCCCGGCGCCAAGGCGGGACCACGAGGTCTGGCTGCCCTGGCCGGCAACGGCGGTGAACACGCCGCCGTCGGTCGCCAGTGCCAGCTGGCCATGACGAAGCACCAGCGCGTCGGAGGCGATGTCCGGCAGGTTGCCGGAGATGTCCGTCCACGTCTGACCGCCGTTGGTCGTCTCGAAGACGTGCCCGACGCCGGCGCCGGGGACCCACCGTCGCGAGTAGCCATTGAAGATGGCGTACGCGTGCGCCGGATTCGCCGGATCGACGGTGATGCCGGCGATGTAGCGGCTTGGCAGCCCAGCAGTGCTGACCTGGTGCCAGGTTCCGCCGTAATTGGTGGCGATCCCTGAGGAGAACGTCGGCCCGGGGTTGCCCCCGCCGCCGACCCAGGCGGCGTAGATGACGCTGCCGTTGTCCGCGGACGATAGCGCGGTCACCGCGTTCCCGTTCCCGGTGTTGTAGACCGCATTCCACGAGCACGCCGCGTCCGTGCAACTGGTCTTCCAGCCCGCAGTGGTGACCCACACAAACTGGCCGCCGGTAACCCACACGTTCGCGTTCTGCTGGTCTTGCACCAGCGGAGTCACGAACCTGGCGGCCGGGTCGCAGTCCGGCCTCGGCGTGACGCCGACCGTTGCCTGCCCGACGCAGGTCGGGCTGACGGTGTCGAAGAACGAGTGGCCGCCGTCAGTGGAGGAGTACATCGTGCCGTCGGTGTACTCGCCCACCATGTCGTTGCCGTTTTGTGGATTGACGACCACGTCAAAACCGTCACCGCCAGCTGCCTCCGACATCTGGCTGGTCTGGTCACTGACCACCGAGGTGCCATTGTCCTGCAGGCCGCCGGTGACCTGGGTGCCGCCACCCGGCAGACTGCCCGCCCGCGCGTCGTAGTACTGCCAGGAATGAAGCGTCGCGTTCAGGTCGGTCCAGTTACCGTCCTGGCTGTCGTCGGAGAGCGGCCTGCTGTAGACACCGCCGTCGTTACCGATGACGATCTTTCCGCCAGTGATCATCATGGCGTGCTGGTCCGGATGGGTCGTGTTCGGGCACGTTCCCTGTTGGTCGCAGGCGAACGAGTAGTTCCAATACGGGCTGGCAGTGATCCAGCTACGGCCGCCGTTGGCGGACTCGAATACTTCCTCGAGGCCAGCGTAGACGTGATCCGGGTTGGTGGGGTCGACAGCCAGGTCCTGGTTGTACCAGGCCTGCACGCCGACGCCATAGCCAGAGCCGACCCCGAGCGCCGAGCCGGAGGCAGCCAGGGTTTTCTCGTCGCCGATCTTCTTCCACGGCCCGCTCACGCTGGCCGGGCTGCCCGAGGATACGAAGATGCCCTGCAGGACCGATTCGTTACCAGCGGCAAGCATGCTGGGCGACTGCACGATCGCGTACAGCTTCGACCCGTCAGCGGAGTAGGCGAACGTGGTCCGGCCGATGTCGCTGTCCTTGATAGTGCCGGTGGGGGTCACCTCGCTAAAGGTGCGGCCGCTGTCGGTCGACTGGTAGAAGCCGTTGTACTCGGTGTTGCCGGGACCGTGCCAGCCGATCGCGGCGATGACAACCTGGCCATGCGAGCCCGGCTGCACAGCCACGTCCGTGACCTGCTGGTCGTAGGGCGGATTGTCGGTCGGCCCGGCCGGGTCGAGGACCTCGGTCCATTTGCCGGTGCTGGCCGAGTACCGGAAGAGCCCGTTGTCGGTCGCAGCATAGCCATTGCCGTGCTGGTCGAAGGCGATCCGGAAGACCGACGTGGAGGCCAGCGGGCTGATGCCTCCGGCACCGCCGACCACGTGGAAGCTGTTGCCGTCGTTGTATGACACGTAGACACCGGTGCCGGCGTACGCGTCCTGGGACACGTTGGCTTCACCAGTGCCTACCCAGAGCGACCCGTTGATGGGATCGATCGCCAGCGCTCCAATGGACAGCGTCGGCATGGAGTCGAACACTGGCGTCCAGTGCTGTCCCTGGTCATGGGATCGCCATACGCCACCATCGGCGGTCCCGGCGAACCAAGTTCCGTCAGGCGCCGTGGCTAGCGCGGTCGTGCGCCCGCCGACGAGTGAGAAGCCTGCGCCCTCGTTTCCCCAGAACGGGTCGGTGTAGTTACTAGGCTCAGCCTGGTACGGCTGGTTGGTGAATTCCTGCCAGTTGCCGCCGGTCTGCGGCAGCTGGCTGGCCTGCTGCTCCGCGGTTGCCAGCGCGGGCCCTGGGATGGCCGCTGCCGGAGCCGTCCGCTCGAAGTCGTATTGCGCGTTCTGATCGGCGAGGTCATTGTCGTCAGGAGTCTGGTTCGCCGTGGGTGTGCTATTCGCGTTAGCGACCGCGTGAGTCGCCATGAACCTGTGCAGGGCACTCTGACGCGCTGCAAAGCCGTGCAAACCTGGCTTCAGAGTTGCTACGGATCCGGCTGAGACGCCGGACCCGGCGAGTGAGATGACGGTGCCTACCGCAAGTGACCCCACGAGGGCCGCATGCCGCAGGCGCTTCCGGTACCGCATTCCGCCTCCATTCGATACCGCCGTAGAACAAGCGGACTAGCCGATGCTCACATATCTGGAGGAGTGCGGCCAATGTATTGCAGCGAATGGCCGGCGGAATGTCGCACAGCGACCGGGCGCGGCCGGACTGTCCGGGTGTTTGCGCACGCGCGTGACGTGTGGCCACGCGCGCATGAAGTTTCGCCGTCGACGAGCCGCGAGCCCTGTTCCGGCGTCAGCGGAAAGCGGGAGCGACTTCCTGCATGAACAAGTCGCAGGTGTCCTTCTTGCGGGCCATCGAGCCGAGCGTGAAGTCGGGAACGATGAGCTCATCAGCGCCCGCATCGCGGTACCGGGCGACGATGTCAGCCACCTCTGCCGGCGTTCCGAGGATCACCGGGCGTCCCGCGGTGGCCTGACGCTTGTCTTCGAGCCACTGTTTGTCAGTAGAGAGGTACATCAGAGCCTGGGTGGAGACGTGGATCTCGTTCGGGTCGCGGCCGATCTGCTCGCAGTGCTCCCGCAGCACCGAGAGCTTATGAGTGAGGAGGTCGGGCGTGGTCCAGGCATTCCATTCGTCGGCGTACTCGGCTGCGATGCGCAGCGTCCGGCGCTCGCCGCCACCACCGATCAGCAACGGCAGCCGGTCCTGGACCGGGCTCGGCTGGCATGGTGCGTCCTCGAGCTGGAAGTACTGGCCCGAAAACGTAGTGCGCGGCTGGCTGAGCAGAGAGCGCAGAATCTGGACCGCCTCGGCGAACCGGTCCATCCGCTCCCGCACGGTACCTAGCGGGATGCCGTAAACGGCGTGCTCATTCTCCTGCCAGCCCGCTCCGACCCCGAGCGTGAGCCGCCCGTGGCTGATCTGGTCGACTGCCGCGGCGATGTTGGCCAGTACTGCGGGATGCCGGTAGGTGATGCTGGTGACCAGCGGAGCCAGCCGCACCCGTGGCACCGTCGCAGCCAGCGCCGCGATGATCGACCAGCACTCCAGCACGTCCCCGTCCAGCGGCTCCTGGCCTTGGCTGTTCGGCATGAAGTGATCGGCGAAGTAGACACTGTCCCAGCCGGTCTGTTCGCAGTGAGCTGCGATCTCGCGGATGTCATCCCAGGACTGGTTTGGCGACGGCCAGATGCTGAAGCGCATGCCGGAATCCTAAGCATCAGCCCGTCCGCGTATCGCAGCAGGGCAGACCCTTCACCCGCGCTAACGGCGCGCTGAAATCCGCCAGCCAATCAGGCCGCCAACCCTGACCGTCGGGTGGCCGAGCACGCTGGCCAGGTACCTCCCGAGCGGCGACCTCGCCCTGGCATCGGCTACCACGGCCTGCGGCCGCCAGCCAGCGAGCGCGGTGAGCGCATCCTTGGCATGCAGCGCGTGCTTGGGCCGCGGTAGCGGCGTCCCCGTCTTGGGATTGTCCGTCCAAAGCGCCAGAGCCTCGTCAGCGAAGCCCCTGTACGGACTGCCCGGCGGCACGCTTTCGGCCCAGAGGTAATTCAGGTACGCAGGCATGCGCGCGGTCAACAGGTAGGCGTTATAGGAAAAGGTCCCGGTTCGGTGCCCGATGAAGTAGCCGCCGATCATCGACGACGGCTCTCCGCTCTCGGCCGTCCATCGCATGGACAGTGTGATTCGAGCCTTGGGATAGGGCAGGACCAGAACCCTGCTGCCTGCCGTGAGGTGCAGCCTGGCGAAGACGGACGACCAGCCGGCCGGCAGCGGCATCGTGTCGGTCGCGGCCAACGGCCGGGGGAGCAGCGGGAGGCAGCACAGGACCGCGACACCCATGACGGCAGCCGGCGCCAGGCGGGCGGGGCGTCGGAAGTACGCCAGGAGGCCTGGAGCAGCGCGATCCTCCGCTTGCGGCCAGCGCGCCGCCAGGCGCGCGCGAACGTCGTCGATCCCGACGGCAAGCAGCGTCGCTGCGGCCCCATCGGCCAAGATCGACATCCGGTCAGGCAGGACAAAGCCAATTATCCGGACCTCCTCTACCCAGTGCCATGGCAGGTAGACGGTCCAGTAGTGCTGGCCGGCGATGAGCGGGTGAGGGCCCAGCGAGAACACGCAGAGCACAACGAAGGCGACGGCGGCCGCCCGCCCGGCCAGCCGGTGCCAGCTGGCGACCGCAGCCACGGCCAGGGCCCCGATCAGCGGCCAGCCCAGATAGGCCAGATATTCAGGCGCCCCGCCCTGGAAGCGGGCGGCTGCGGCGGCCGAGGCGGCGGTATGGAACAACAGGGCGCTCTGTGGCGTGACGAAAGTCGTCAGGTCGTTGCTGAACATGGCAGGCAAGTAGGTCGAACCATGCATGACGAGCGGGCCGCGGAATTGCGTCCACAACGCCGAGCCGGTCAGTGCCAGCGCAACCACTACGGCGATCAGCAGGCCGGCCGCTATCGGCTTGACGCGCCGCAAGACGGACCGCGGTCGGCTCACGGCAAGCACCAGCAGTATCAGGACGCCGGCCAGTGCGGTCGTCAGCGTGACTTCCTCATTGATGAAAATCTGCCCGGCCACAAGCAGACCGAGCCATGCGCCGATCCGGGCCCAGGCCGGCACACGGGCCAGCCAGCGGGCAGGCGTTCTGGCTGGCCGCGAGGCCGAGGAAGATGGGCCAAGCGCCAGCCGCAGGCCCGCATCCACGATCAGCGGCGGCAGGATGGCCAACTGCAGATCGTAATGGCCTAGCGCGGACTGCAGGAGGGCCGGAGAGAACCCGTAGACCGCACCGGCGAGCGCAGCGGCCGGAACACTGACATCCCACCGTCGCAGCACCCAGAACAGGGCCGTTGCCGATCCCGCGAAGCCTGCCGTAGTCAAAATGGTGAGGCTGAACTGCGGCCCGGCAAGCCAGGTCACCGGAGCCAGCAGGACCCCTGGCACCAGCAGCGGAGTGTTCCACATCAGGTTGACGCCTGTCGGCGCGTTCATCGCTGTCGTCACCAGCGCTGGCAGCCTGCCGTGCCGGACGGCGGTCGCTGCGTACTGCATGTACCAGGCGAACTGGTCGGCGTCGCGCGGGTTACCAGCCACCATGCGCGATGCAGGACCGGCCCACAAGTGCCAGGTCAGCCATACCGCAGCGAGCAGGTAGCACAGCGTTACCGCTGTCGCAGCGCTCGGGGCCCGCGTCCGATGCGCGGCAACATTAGCGTCGCCCGCTCCGCCGGCGGACTCTATAACCGACGCCGGATTCATGGGAAACGAGGTCACCAGGCCTCCCATCTGTCGTGCACTGTCGCGGGCGCTGCGCGGCAACCGCGTCGACCGCCCGAAAGTCGATAGTGTCGCAGACTTCAGCCAGGCCAGACAAACCGTACCGGCCGGAGGTACGTTCGGGGTCTAGCGGGGTTCAAGGACGCACAAAGACCTGGGCCGGGCCCGGTCCCGTCGGCCGGGACGGGCGTTAGCGGACGACGATGTTCACGATGCGGTCCGGGACGATCACCAGGCGCTCGACATGCCGGCCTGCCACGTACTGACGGTAGTCCGGGTGGGCCGTCACGATGCGCTCGACCTCGACCGTTGTCGCGCCGGTCGGCACCTCGATGCGGAACCGGGTCCGCCCGTTGACCTGGACCGGCAGCGTGACTTCCGGCGCCTGCGCCAGCGCCGGGTCGGCTTCCGGGAAGCCGGCGTACGCCAGCGACCCGGTATGTCCCAGCCGGGCCCAGAGTTCCTCGGCGATATGCGGTGCCAATGGCGCGGCCATCAGCACCAGCGGGTCGGCCAGGGAACGTGGTAGTGCCCCGCCGGCTGCCGAGATCCGGGTCGCGGCGGTTGTCAGCTCCATCAGGCGCGCGATCGCGGTGTTGAACCGCATCGCGGCGAAGTCACGCCGGACGGCCCAGATGGTCGCGTGCAACGCGCGCGTCGTCGTGTCGTCCAGGGGCGCATCGCTCACGGTCAGCATGCCGCTCTGCTCGTCGACCATGGATCGCCACAGCCGCTGCAGGAACCGGTGCACGCCGACGATATCGTCGGTCCGCCACGGCTTGTCGGCGTCCAGCGGGCCCATGGCCATCTCGTACAGTCGCAGCGTGTCCGCGCCGTACTGCTGGTACATCTGATCCGGGCTGACGCCGTTCTTCAGGCTCTTGCCCATCTTCCCCGAGCGCCTCGTCACGGGGCGGCCGCGATAGGCGGGCGATCCGTCCGCAGACCAGGTGACGTCGGCGGCCGGCACGTAGATGCCGCGCTCGTCGACGAACGCGTCCGCCTGGATCATGCCCTGGTTCACCAGCCTGGCGAACGGCTCGGGCGTGGACACCAGCCCGCGATCGTACAGCACCTTGTGCCAGAACCGCGCGTACAGCAGGTGCAGCACCGCATGCTCGACGCCGCCTACGTACAGGTCGACACCGCCCGGCTCCAGCCAGTACCGCTCGGCGGCAGGATCGACGAACGCCTGGTCATTGTCCGGATCCAGGTAGCGCAGGTAGTACCAGCACGACCCGGCCCATTGCGGCATGGTGTTCAGCTCGCGCCGGTAGGAGCGCGGGCCATCGCCCAGGTCTAGCTCGACGTTCGCCCATCCGGTCGCGCGGGACAGCGGCGGCACCGGCTCGCTATCCTCGCCGCGATCCGGCTCCGGGCGGAAGTCGGTCATCTCTGGCAGCAGTACTGGCAGCTGGTCCGCTGGCAGCGCGATGGGCTGGTTATCGTCGGCGTAGACGACCGGGAACGGCTCACCCCAGTAGCGCTGCCGGGAGAACAGCCAGTCACGCAGCCGGTATCGACGGGCCGCGCGGCCGTAACCAGAGCGTTCCAGCCATGAAATCGAAGCATCGAATGCGGCCCGGGCGTCCAGGCCGGCCAGTGCCGGTCCAGGGGCCTTGATGTACTCGCCGGCTGAGTCGATGACGGGTCTGACAGGCAGCTCGTACCGGCGGGCGAACTCCAGGTCGCGCTCGTCATGCGCGGGCACCGCCATGATCGCGCCGGTGCCGTAGCCCATCAGCACGTAGTCGGCGACGAATACCGGGATCTGCTCGCCAGTCACCGGGTTGACGACGTAGCCGCCGGTGAACACGCCGGTCTTGGTGCCGCCCTCGGCCAGCCGCTGCCGGTCGCTCAGCTGCGCGGCGGCATCGGTGTAGGCCGCCACCGCCGCGCGCGGTGAGTCTGCCTGCCCTCGCCAGCTAGCCGGCGTCTGCTCCGGCCAGGCGTCTGCTACCAGCCCGTCGACCAGCGGGTGCTCAGGTGCCAGCACCGCGTAGGTTGCCCCGTACAGCGTGTCCGGCCGGGTCGTGAAGACCTCGACCCGGCCTTCGGCAGGCGCGGCCATCGGCAGCCAGATGACGGCACCGTCGCTGGCGCCGATCCAGTTGCGCTGCAGTTGCTTGACGTTCTCTGGCCAGGTCAGCTCGTCCAGGTCGTCGATCAGCCGCTGTGCCATCGCTGTGATGCGCATCATCCACTGCCGCATCGGGCGGCGGTAGACCGGGAAGTTGCCGATGTCACTGCGGCCGTCGGCGGTCACTTCCTCGTTCGCCAGCACGGTGCCCAGGGCCGGGCACCAGTTGACCGGCTCGGTCGCGATGTAGGCCAGCCGGCGCGCGTCGATTAGCTGCCGCTGCTGCGCCGGCTCCAGATCGGCCCACCGCCGGCCGCCGGGGACTGGCCGCTGGCCGCTGGCGTACTCCGCGGTCAGTTCCTCGACCGGCCTGGCCCTGCCGGTGCGCTCGTCCACCCAGCTGTTGAAGATCTGCAGGAAGATCCACTGCGTCCAGCGGTAAAAGCGGGGATCGGTGGTCTCGACGCTGCGCCGGGTGTCATAGCCCATGCCCAGCCTGCGCAGCTGCCGGCGCATGTTGTCGACGTTGCGGCGGGTGGTGTCCTGCGGATGCTGCCCGGTGCTCAGCGCGAACTGCTCGGCCGGCAGGCCGAATGCGTCGAACCCCATCGCGTGCAGCACGTGGTGACCGGTCATCCGCAGGTACCGGGCGTAGACATCGGTCGCGATGTAGCCGATCGGGTGGCCGACATGGATGCCCGTGCCGCTGGCGTAGGGAAACATGTCCATGACGTAGAACTTCGGCCGGCCTTCGACGAATCCGGCGGCCAGCGGGCCTGAGGGGTTGGGCGAGTTGAAGGTCCCGGATTCTGCCCACCGGTCCTGCCAGCGCAGTTCGATTTCGCCGGCCATCGCGGCCGTGTACCGGAACGGCGCAACCGCAGCGCCGCTGTCCGTCGCCTGCCGGGCCCGTGCCCGCGTCGCATCCGTCGCCTGCGTCGCTTGCTCTGTCATGGCGTCATTGCCTCTCGCGGTGCTGCTTGATCCGGGAAATAAAAAAGCCCCTCATCGTGAGCATGAGGGGCGGCCGCGCTGACTTATTGCGTCAGTGCGGCCTGCTGAGAAGGAGACTACTGAATCTGGTCACGGCTACAGGATAGCCTTCGTCAGCTCACGGCGACAGCCACTTCTCCATGAAGATCAGCTGGTCCTCGGTATATCCGTACCGTCGGTAGAAGCCCGTGACCTGCTGATTGTCTGGTTCGACGAGCAGGTTGACCTTCCGGCAGCCCTTCGCGCCAAGGCGCAGTTCCAGCTCAGCCAAGACTGCCGATGCATGTCCCTGGCCGCGCAGGTCAGGGCGTGTGGCGAGCCGGTTAACCCAGCCACGCCGCCCATCGAAGGTGCCCAGCACCGCCGCGGCCACGCCAGAGGCGTCCTCAGCCACCAAGACGAGGTCAGGGTCCCTGGCAAGGACCGCCGCCAGTTCCGCGGCTACATCCTCAGGGCGGAACTTAAGCCCGGCGGCCGCCCAGAGCTCGATGAGCCGTGGCGTGTCGGCCACGGTGGCGGATCGGATGCGCATCGCAACAGAGTAGGCGTGATCTGTCCCGTCAAAGCCAGCAGCCAGAAGCCCCAATTTATAATAAAAGCGGCAAACAAGACTCGGCTGACGGCACTATTCACGGCTCAGGTACGCGGTGACGCCCTTTTAGTAACGATATGGGCGTTCCGGAACCCCTGAAAAGACGTTCCGTGACAGTGCGGTCACCGTCTGATAGGAGTTCCTACCAGGGTAGGAACTCCTACGGTAGGATAAGGGTGTGAAGGTCGACAAGCTGAGCATCTCGTTTGAGCCCGAGCTGGGTGATGCCGTCAGGTCAGCGGCGGCCCAGGCGGGTAAGCCCGTGTCATCGTGGCTGGCAGAGGCCGCCTCGAGCAAGTTGCGCGCAGAGGCTCTGGCTGAGTTTCTGGCTGGCTGGCAAGCTGAGCATGGTGTCCTGACACCAGAGGAGATCGCCCGGGCCGAGCGCGAGCTTGGCCTGACATCGGCAG
>DASXIA010000092.1:0-10619 GCA_036488155.1 Streptosporangiaceae bacterium
CTTGACCGCCTCCTCGAGCTGGGCACGGATCCAGCTATCCAGGAGGCAGTCCCGCGGGCCGATCCGGGTGAGTGGCAGCGCTTCGCCGACGACGTCTCCAGGGTCCTGTTCCCGCTCATGTCACGCGATGGCCGGGCGCGGGCGGAAGCCGAGCTGAACCGGGTTGTCGCAGTCGATGCGACCGGCGAAGCCCTGGTGCACGGCGACCTCGGCGGCGCCAACCTGCTGTGGACAGGTTCCGGACCTGAAACCCGCCTCGCTGGCATCCTCGACTGGGACGGAGCGCACATCGGCAACCAGGCAGATGACCTGGCATCGATCGCGGTGACCGTCGGCTGGCCGTTTGCCGAGGAACTGGAGGCGAAGCGACACGACGACCTATCACCCGCACTTGCCGATGCTAAGGCCATCGCAGCCACATTCGCTCTTCAGCAGGCCCTCCCGGCGGCCCTCAGCGGCGACAAACTCAACCTCGACGACGGTTTGAGCGCCTATCGCGATGCTGACTAGCGATCCCTTGATCGCTCGGATCTGGGCCGGTTACCCGAGAGTACTGGATGCACCGGCCGGACATCGCGGCCGCCACCGGACGGTCTCCTGTGCTCACCCCCGACCACGACGGCGCCCTGGTCGCCGATGGTGCCAGGGAGTGGGCCGGCCGGCACCGGCAGCCCTGCATCCTGCGCCTCACGGGCCAGGCGGGAGCCAGCTTCGAGTTCGGCAGTGGCCACGAATACCCTCGTGGGCCAGGCTTGCGGAGGTCCGTCCGGCTACCAGCGGCCGCGGTGCACCACCTCGTCGAACGGCCGCCTGTCGGGCCGAAGGACGGGCGCCAGCGGCCGGTCCGCCGGGTAACCCAGCGAGAGCAATAGCACCCAGTTCCGGTCGTCGGGCAGTCCGAGGACCTGGCGGGCCAGTTCCATGTCGGCAACACCGGCGTGACAGCTACCGATACCGAGGTCTGCTGCCGCCAGCGCCATGCTCATCGTGGCCTGGCCGAGGTCAAACTGGGCGCGATGGAAGTCGTTGTCGGCCGCCGGGGCGATGATCGCGATCGTGGCGGCTGAACCTGCCACATGGTGGGCTCCGTAGAAGACGCGCGACAAGTCCTCAAGCTGCGCCCGGTCGGTCACGACGACGAAGTCCCACGGCTGCCAGTTCTGCGAGGAGGGCGAACGGCGGCCCGCCTCGAGGATCTGATCGAGATCCTCTGGCCGGATGGGCTGGTCGGCGAAGGCGCGGACGTTCCGCCTTGAGGTAATGGCATCCCATGTCTGCATGCAGCGGACAATAGCGCTTGCGCGCTGGCAGCTAACAAGCCGCTGGTGGCCGGATATCAGCGCCAGCCATGCGGGTAATACTCCGTGGCGAGGGGCCTGGCCTCGGGGGACGGGCCTGGTCTCGCGCAGGAAGATTCGTCGGGGGAGTGGCATTAGATGGACCTGGTAATTGTTTTTCTCGTGCTTTGCGCTATCGCCTGGCTCCGGAAGTTAACGGCCGGGATAGTGCGGGCCAGCGCCATATCGGGGCTGGTTCGTTAGTTGCCTGTCCTGACGGCGGCACGGGCCGTCCTGGCGCGGCTGGCGGATACGGTGTCAGTCGTGCAGACGAAGCTTGCCCTGGTTGTCCGGGCCGACCTCGGCATGGGACGCGGCAAGATAGCAGCGCAGGCGGCGCACGCTGCAGTTGCCGCAGCTCTGGCCGCGGTCGGGACCGCCGACTTTAACGCCTGGCTGCGCGACGGTCAGCCGAAGGTTGTGTTGCGGGCGGCAGACGAGGTGCACCTGACGGCCATCGCGGAGCAGGCGAGCGCTGCCAGCCTGCCCGTTCAGGTCATCCAGGACGCGGGCCGGACGCAGGTCGCGGCGGGCACCCCTACCTGCTGCGCGATCGGGCCGGCGCAGGCGACTTTGATCGATGCTGTCACCGGAGAACTGTCGCTGCTGTGAGTGCCAGGCCGGGTGGCCCGCGGCTCAGGCCTTGATCAGCACTTTCGAGAGTCTGGCTAGGTACGAATTAACCTCATCGAGATCGAAGCGATCCTGGTCGAAGTCGGCGGGCGAGGAAATGCCGAGCCACCACAGCGTCTGCGCGTGGTTTTCGTGCCGCGGGTTACCCAGGGTGTTCAGGAGCTCGTAATAGCCCCAGATACCGCCGCAATCCTCCGGCGGGCAGGCTCGCTTGCCGGCGATGCAGCGGGGGTAGGCGACATCCTGCTCGGCTGGCTGCACCGCCTCCACGACGATGTCGTGGTCCCATCCGTCGCCGAAGTCATACTCGTACCGCAGCTTGTCGCCCGGCCAGTCAGCCACAGCGGACAGCTTCTTGGTTGCGGCGCTGCGGATCTCGAGGTCAGGGTCGGAGCTGCCATACCGGCCGGCCGGTGTCTCGAACACCCACAGATGGCTGTCCTGCCAGCCGAATCCGAGCTGGATGACCGAGTGCAGCCGGGCCAGCGTGATGTCGGACGGCACTTCGAACCGGCGCCAGATCGGCGGCTTGCTGCCGCGCAAGGTGACCTTAAGCCGGTGGACGTTCCTTGCCCCGGCCGGTCGCCTGGCGACCGGAGTCCCGCGAGCCCCGCGCGGGCTGTTTCTGCTCGAGTTGGCGCCGCTCGTGGCGGGCGGCAGTGGTAGCAGCTCGACCCTGGCCCTGAGCAGGTCAAGGTAATTCTCGACATCCTCGGCCTGGTCCGGGTCTGCCGGGCAGGGTTCCCTGGACAACGCGGCGGCGAGAATCTGCCTGGCTTGCGCCCCGTCGAGTTCGCTGAACATCAGGTCCGGCTGTGCGCCGATCTTGCGATAGTCCTCGCGCAGGCTGGTTGTGTAGTCGACCGGATAGCAGTCCTTGATGCCGCCACCGAGGACGTAGTCGATCAGCACCGCGATGGCGTGTGTCTTCCGTCCGTAGCTGTAGGGGATGACGATCGAGCGCTGCTCGCCGTAAATGTCTGCGTAGCTGAAGCAGGGGCCCGGCTTTGGCGTCCCGAGACCGGTAGCCCATGGCATGTCGGCCTGGCCGGCGGCCGCCAGCTGGCCGGCGGTGTCGGCTGCGATCTCGCGGATGGCGACCGGCCCGACCGCTGCCAGCACGCGCACCATGGCTAGTGCCGCGAGGCCCTGGTGTGCTGGCAGTTGGCGGATGACCTCACCCAGGACATCGGCCACGTCCAGGTCCGGCGGTGCGGCCCGGCGCATCTCTCCGATGAACTCACTGCCGCAGATCTCGGCATCTAGCTGGTCACAGCCCGGCTCGAGCAGTGGCGAGAACCAGGCCAGCATCCCCTCGATCGAGTCCGCCTCGTCGGGCACCAGGCCGGCACCGGTCAGCCGGTCCATGGCCTCCTCTGCTGTGGCTGCGCTCTCGATGAGCCTGATCGTTTCCTTCGACGCGCCGGTGGCGATCGCAAGCTGACGCAGCTGACCAAGGCGCCGGAGCTCCTGGCTGTCCCAGAGCTCTGGCTGGATGTCGGCAGGCTGGTCCTCGTCCGGCGGGGCGCCGTCAGGAACGACGTACAGGTGCCGGACCTGGGTTCTGCCCGCAGGTCCGGCGGGTCGCGAGGGCCGCCTGGAATTTGCCACGGTGCACATGGTGTCAGTGCGGCTGGCTACGAGTCGGGTGTTTTCGCCGGCTCGCACGCCGCGGGAATGCCGGTGGCGCCACCCAGCGTAGTCCGCCGGTGACGCTGGTGCTGGTCACGGGCTCGACCAGCTAGTGAAGCTGACAGGCGGTCGGCAGGGAACTGACCGCCGTCCGCGTCAGATCTTGCCGGTAGCCGGATTACGCCCGGTAATGCAGTACCGCAGCCCGGCCGGGTCGCGCAACGTCGTCCAGCTGGCCATGACGCGGACGACGCTGGCGCCGAGCGACTCGTGCCGCGCCCGCTCGGCAGGCACGTCGTCGCAGGCCAGGTCGAGGTGTGCGGTGCAGCCCGGCCGGCCCGATTGCGGCTCGTCTAGCCGCTGCAGCAGCAGCCGCAGCGGCATTCCCTCGGGTCGGCAGAGGAAGGTGAACTCGGGCCGCGAACCTGAGCTCTGCGGCCAGCCGGTCAGCCGGGACCAGAATGCGCATTCTTCGTCGTAGTACTCCGGCGGGATGTCAATCGACAGCTGGTCAACCAGGCTGCTGTGCTCACCAGGTCGCGTTGGCGGCGGCCGTTCCGTCTCGCCGCCGTGCCCGACGACGCAGAAGCTGAGCCCGCCGGGCGAGCGCAGCACGACATAGCCGTCCGGTTGACCGATGACCGCCGCGCCCAGCCGCTCGGCCTGAGCTGCCGCGGTCGCCACGTCGTCGGCGTGGATGTCCAGGTGGCAGCCCGCCGGGCCGTCATGGAGTCGCTGGACGCGCAGGAAACCATCACCTTTTGCCGGGAGCAGTGTGGCGAATTCGGCTCGTGGCCCGCGCGGGGCAGATACCGCAGCTGCCGTGACGGCCTGCCAGAAGGCGCTGCCCTGCTCGAACGTGGTGGCCGGAAAATCCAGGAACGCCGTCATCCACCGGATCGCCACGCGCCGAGGATACCTGCCTGCGAACCTTCGCAGCGTGCCTTCGGTGTCGCACGTTAGGCTCTGTCCAGCCACCGAGCCTGATTCCGGAGCGCGCCACGTGAACAGTCCTGACGTTGTCCTGCGCGGCGGGCGGGTGATCGATCCCGAGACCGGGCTGGACGACGTCCGTGACGTAGCGATCACCGGTCAGCAGATCACCCAGGTAGGGAACGGGCTTTTGCCCGCCCCGGTTGACCTGGACGTCTCGGGCCAGGTGGTGACAGCCGGGTTCGTCGACCTGCATAGTCATACCAACGAGATCCCCGGCCTGCGGTTGCGGGTGCTCGACGGTGTCACCACAGCGCTCGAGCTCGAAGCCGGGGCGGTACCGGTAGACCTCGCCTACCGCCATGCTGCTGCTGAGGGCAGGCCGGTCAACTACGGCTTCGCCACGTCCTGGGCGCTGGCCCGGCTAGAAGCGGTGGCCGGCATCGAAGTGACCAGCAATCTTGATTTCCTCGGCAACGTGGCAAGCCCGGCCTTCCAGCAAGCGGCCTCACCCGAGCAGCTCAGCGCGATCCTGGACAGGCTGTCGGATGACCTGTCAGCGGGCGCGATCGGGATCGGGCTGCTACTCGGTTATTCACCTGGCACCGACCCGGGTGAGTATCTGCGGGTCGCGGCTCTGGCGGCCGAAGCCGGTGTCGCGACCTACACGCACGCCCGCGACCTGATCGAGCAGGTGCCGGACACGCTGATCGACGGCGCCGAGGAGATTGTGCGCGCGGCCAGCCAGACCGGCGCGCACATGCACTACTGCCACATCAACTCGACGTCGCTGCGCCACATTGACCGCGTGCTGGACCTGGTCGGCCGGGCTCAGGCCGAGGGTTCGCGGGTCACGACCGAGGCCTATCCGTATGGCTGCGGGATGACCGGCATCGGCGCAGCGTTCCTCGCGCCAGACCGATTGCCCGAGCGGAGCCTGACGCCGCCAGATCTCACCTACGCACCGACCGGCGAGCAGGTGGCGAGCGCGGAGCGGCTGCACGAGTTGCGGACGGCAGATCCGGCCGGCCTGGCGATTATCCGGCTGATGGACGAGAGCGATCCGGCCGACCGCGGGGTCCTGCTGCGGTCGCTAACCTTCCCCGACGCCGTAGTGGCCAGCGATGCGATGCCACTGACCTGGCCAGGGCCCGTTCCCGACCCGATGGCCTGGCCACTGCCGCCCGGCGCGGTCACGCACCCGCGCACAGTTGGCACCTATGCCCGGGCGCTGCGGATGCTGGCCAGTGACCCCGAATCCGGCGGGCCCGTCGGCGAGTGGGGGCCGCTTGGCCTGACCGAGACGCTCCGCCGGTCTAGTCTCCTCCCGGCCCAGTTGCTCGAGGACTTCGTCCCCGCGATGCGGCGCAAAGGCCGCCTCCAGGCTGGCTGCGATGCTGACATCGTGATCTTCGATCCGGCGGCGATCGCTGACCGGGCGAGCTACGCGGAGAGTACGGCCGTCTCGGCTGGAATCACGCACGTGCTGGTGAACGGCACTTTCGTCGTCCGCGACAGTCACCTGGTCACCACGGCGCTCCCCGGCCAGCCGGTCCGAGCCCAGCCCCGCTAGCCGGTTTGCAGACACGAAGTGTCGGCGCCGGCGGCTACGGTCGGCGCGAGATGACCAATCAGTTAGCGCTTGCCGGATTCCCGCACTGTCACGGCTGCGGCAACTTCCGCGACGGCCCCGCTCGGACGTGCCTGACCTGCGCGAGCCAGCACCTGACCCGGCCAGGCACCGACGCGTGCGGCGTCTGCTCGCAGCGCCTCGACGCTGGCGGCGGGTGTCCCAACGAGCTCTGCCGCAGCCCGGTCCGCCGCATCAGCAAGATCCATGCGATCGGGTACCAGTCCGGACCGCTGCGATGGGTCATCAACTCCTACAAGTACCGCGGCACTCGAAGCTGGTCGGTCGTGCTCGGCAGGCTGCTGCTGGCCTGGCTCGAGGAGACCATGGCCGGCGATCCGCCCGGCCTCATCGTGGTGAATCCCGGTTATGCCGGCCCCGGCGGCCATGACTTCGCGCACGCCGAAGCCGTTCTGGCCGCGGCCGCCAGAGCTGATGCCTGCAAGAGCTGGCCCTTCGACACTGTGTCGCCGGCCGCGGTCGTCAAAATCCGACCGACGCTCAAGTCGGCAGATGCGCAAGCCTGGGTCAAGCGCGCAACCGGGAACGAGCTGAGATCCTCCCTGTGGGTGCCAGATCCGGCGCGCACCGTCGGTCGGTTCGTCTTGGTCTTCGACGACGTCTGCACCACGGGTACGCAACTCGACGCGGTGGCTGGCTGCCTACTCGACCAGGGCGGTGCTGCGCGCGTCGAGGGCGTCGTTCTCGCCCGCGCGCCGCGGCGAAGCTAAGCGGGAAGGCGCCGGGCGATGAACCGCCGCCGCTACCCGGAAACAGCGCGCTGGTATACGTGCTCGCGCCCGCGCAGTTCGACGAGCGACCAGACCAGCCTGCTGCAACACCCGCAGATGCTGAAAGGTCGTCGGCCAGGAATGCTCGAACCAGGCAGCGATCGCGCCAGAGGTCATCTGGCCGCCGTGCGCCTGCAGGGCGGACAAGATCGTGCGGCGAGCCCAGTGCGCCAGCGCCGAACACCGCGTCGAACTCGGCAAGGTCCGCGGCGCCTCTGGGCGTCCGCCTGTGAGGACCTGGTCAGGCGACGCCAGGCTCGCGGCTGAGGGCGAGCTCTACGGCTTGTGCCGGCGCAAGCCGCGCTCCGGCCTGATATGCGTCCTCGTAGGGCCCAGCGCCCATCAGCTCGCGGAGCTGGCGCTGCTCCCGATCGCGAAGGTCTTGCTCGGCCTTCGACCAGATGATGGCTCCGATCTCCAGCGCGGCCCTGATGTCCGCGTCGGCTGCACCATGCAGCTGCGCCGCCCTGGCGTGGTGGCCCTGCCAGGCGGCGCAGCACGCGGCGCCGAAGATCAATTCACTGGCGTCGATGCGCACTCCGATCCGGCGAGCCATCAGTAGGCAGCGCCTGATCACCGGCATCGCTTCCTCGGGTTTGTCCTGGATGAGCAGCAGGATGCCCAGGTCGGCCCGCATGAAGTACAGGAACAGATCACCGCCCAGCTGCTCGGCCAGCCTGATCGACTGGGTCAGGTAGGCGGCCGCGTTCTCGATGAGCCCGGCATGCAGGTCGAGCCCGTACAGATGATGCAGCTCGATGGCTGCCACCAGGTCGTCACCGGACTTGCGGCAGCAGGCCAGTACTTCGAGCCGGATCCGGCGGACGTCTTCCAGCGTGGGCGCAGTCCTGGCAAAGGCCGCCAGCAGTTCGCCGAGCAGCTGCATATCCCTGATCTGGCTGGCCAGTTCGGCGCCCTGGCGGGCGAGCGACCGCACAGCGGCTTGGTCGTGCCTGAAATAGGACGCGCCAGCGAGCTGTCCCAGCGCCCGAGCTTCGAGTCGGATGTCGCCCAGCTCGCGTGCGAGCGTTAGCGCTTGCTCGGCGTATCGCTTGCCGATGGCTAGCTCGCCAGCGTCCTTGCGCAGGAACAGGCTGATCAACCGAGATGTCACGACCAGCGCCTCGACGAGTAGCGAGCTCAGTACCACGCCCGGCATCGTGATCGCGTGCCGCATCGCTGTGAGGACATCGGCGTGCCCCCTGCTGATGGCGAACCGCTCGAGTGCCACGCCGAGTCGCAGGACATCGTCGGCCTGGCTTGCCGCTTCCAGGTGGAGGAAGGCGGCGCGCAGGTTGTCCCAGTCCGGGTCGAGGCGTCGCAGCCAGACGGCTTGCTCGCGCCCAGTGAGGGCAGGCCGTGCCGCCTCGGCGAGCGCCAGGAAATAGGCGGCGTGCCGGTCTCTGACCCGCTGCACCTCGCCGTTACCTGCGGCGCGCACCAGTTCTTGCGCGCTGTACTGCCTGATGGTTTCGAGCAGCCGGTACCGTACCGATTCCGGCGTCCGGTCGGCGATCACCAGGCTCTTGTCGACAAGCGAGCCGAGCTGGGCCGGGACGTCGAGCGGGTCCGCAGCGCTCGTGCCGCCAGAGGAGCAGATGGCTTCGGCGGCCTCAAGGTCGAAACCCCCGGCGAATACCGACAGCCGCATCTGCATGTCCCGCTCAGGTTGTGTCAGCAGTCCGAATGACCAGTCGACGGTCGCCTGCAGAGTCTGCTGGCGCGGCATGGCATTCCGGCTCCCGCGCGTTAGCAGCCGGAAGCGCTGATCGAGGCGCTCGGTTATCTGGCGCAGCGACATCGACGACAGCCTGGCCGCCGCGAGCTCTAGCGCCAGCGGGATCCCGTCCAGCCGCCAGCAGATCGTGGCTACCAGCGCGGCGGATTGCTCGTCCAGGCTGAAGGCCGGGTCGTGTAGCCGGGCACGCTCGGCAAACAGGCGGACCGCGTCGCTGCGCGCGAGGTCCGCAGCGCTGTCAGCGTCAGCAGCCGGCAACGATAGCGATGGAACCCGGTACGCCCGCTCCCCGTCGATTCCCAGCGGCTCCCGTGAGGTAGCCAGGATGCGGACGCGCGGGCAGTGCTGGATCACCCGCTCGCAGAATTTGGCGGCAGCATCGACCAGGTGCTCGCAGTTGTCGAGCAAGATCAGTGTGTCTTGGCCGGAGAGCGCGTCAGTCACTGCTTCGCCGAGGTCCGGTCCGCACTGATCGGGAAGGCCCAGTACAGCGGCGATCACGGCCGGGATCTGCTCTCCGTCGGCAATCGGCGCGAGGTCTATGAACCAGACTCCGTCCGCCGTCGAGTCGAGTAGCTCGGCGGCGGCCTGAAGTGCGAGTCGCGTTTTTCCGCTGCCGCCCGAGCCGGTCAGGGTGACTAGCCGTGCCGACCCCACCAGCGAGCGCACCTCGGACAGTTCGCGTTCCCGGCCCACGAACGCGTTGACCACGCTGGGCAGGTTGTTCGGCAGCTCAGGGTTGTCGAGTGAGGCGAGCGGCGGGAAGTCCGCCTCAAGGTAGGGCGCCAGCAGCTGGAAGACGTGCTCGGGTCGGCCCAGGTCTTTCAGCCGGTGCAAGCCGAGGTCGCGCAGCGAGGCGTCGTGGCCGAGAGATTGCGAGACGAAATCCGCCGTGGTGCCCGAAACCACTATCTGTCCGCCGTGCGCGACAGCCTCCAGCCGCGCAATGCGGTTGACGACCGGCCCGAAATAGTCGCCGTCTCGTTCCTCGCATGCGCCGGTGTGCAGGCCCATCCGGACGCGGAGCGGTCGCCGGGTGGGCCAGTCCTCGCAGGCGAGGGCGCGCTGGGCTGCAAGTGCCGCTGCGATGGCGGCCTCCGCTGTCGCGAAAGCCGCGCAAAAGGCATCGCCGACGGTCTTGAATATGTAGCCGTCCGCGTCCTCAATCGCGGCCCTGACCAGGTCATCGTGCCTGCGCAGGGCAACTGCCATGCGCTCGGGCTCTGCCTCCCACAGCCTCGTCGACCCTTCGATGTCGGTGAAGAGCAACGTGACAGTGCCCGAGGGGATGCCGACCGACAGGGCCACCTGCGAAGGATAACGCGCCACGGCGCCCCGCGTTGCCCCTGAAGAACCTGCGCAAGCGAAGAGGGACGGCACCCCGCGGCGTCGTCCCTCTCAGGGTGTGTGGAACTACCGCAGCACAAGCTCGCGGGCGTCGTCAGTCTGGGTCGGGTGCTGAGCCGGGACATGGACGGCGCGGCTGGCGTGCTTCCGGCTGCGCTCGAAGAAGGCGCCGGCTGTGACGAAGGCCAGTGACAGAGCGACTGCGATGCCGACGGTGGTGATCAGGGCGACGATCGTGTCGTTCAGGGTCTGCATGTTGATGGTCATTGGACTGTCTCCTCGCGCTGTTTACGCTGTTTACTAACGCCATTATGCAACGCACAACTAAACGCTGTCAACTGAAGCGAGCGCCGTTTGCGAGCTTGGCTGCGTCCGGTCGGCGAGCCGGCTTGGGTGGCTTGCGGCAGCGGGCGTCGCGTGGCCGTCGGCAACTCGCGACTAGGGCGCCGCAGGCAGGATTAGGCCAGCCTGGGGGAGCGACGAGTGCCAGCCCGCAGAGCACGGCGCGCACGCCGGCGCACCGCGAGTGCGCTAGTCAGTCGGCGGAATCGCGGGCGAGCGCGAGGTCCAGAGCCTGC
>DASXIA010000118.1:0-2217 GCA_036488155.1 Streptosporangiaceae bacterium
GCCGATGCCGGATCGATGAGCATAACGCCGAAGCCGAGAAAGCCATCGCAGGCAAGATTGCGCTCAAGCGCGACCGGTTCATCCAACTGTCCGACGACAGTTGCGCGCAGGTGACCGCGCGCGCCAGCCGAAGTGCCGACGATAGAGTCGGCCGCCGCGAAGTCGATTCCTTCTGCCACCAGCCCGGCGAGGAGCCCGAGGTCCTAGGCAGCGCCCGTCACTCCCCCCGCCGCCGAGCACCAGCGCGCGCTTAGCTATGCCCTTCTCCTTAGCCCTCAACCCGTTGCGGCGTGGCCGCACGGTGCCGGTTCGTCGCTAGGTGGCAGCTTTGCGACGTGACGAGCGCCGGCACGGCGCCCGGCTTGGATAGCCAGGCAGGGATCAGGTAGGCATGACCGTATGGTCAGCGACGCGGCGCAACGCGAGCTAGCGCTCCCGCAGGCGACGCCGCGCAAGATGACGCGGCGAGATGAGGCACCCCGCGAGGTGGCCCGGTACTGGCAGCATGGCGCAGTCGAGGGTGTCGACCTGCTCCGCGCGAGGTTCGTCACGCACCGGTACGGCCGGCACGCCCACGAGACCTATACGCTCGGGCTCATCGAAGCCGGCGTTGAGGAGTTCGACTACGGCACCGACGTGTTCCGAGCTGGCCCGGGCGCGGTCGCGCTGCTTGATCCGGACGTGGTGCACACCGGCCAAGCCGCCACGCCTTCGGGCTGGCGCTACCGCGTCGTTTATCCGCAGGTGAGCGTCGTTACCGAAGTGGCGGCCGAGTTGGGCTGGCGGGCTGGGACGCCACGGTTTCCGCAGACGGTGGTGTACGACACAGGCAGCGCCGCACTGCTGCGGGCGGCGCACCGGGCCGCTGAGCACGGCGACCAACTGGCCTCGTCGAGCCTGCTCAGGACAGCGCTGGCCGGCCTGCTACGCGCGCACGCCACACCTGGCCCGGCCAACGGCACATCTCTCATCCGGCGCGCGCCGCAAGCCGTCGCAACAGTCAGGGGATTGCTGGCCGAACGGATCGCCGACCCGCCTAGCCTGGGCGAACTCGCCGCGCTGACCGGACTAAGCCAGTTCGCGCTGCTGCGGGCGTTCCGTGAGGCAACCGGCCTGCCGCCGCACGCGTACCTCAATCAACTGCGGGTGCGCAGGGCGCGGCTGCTGCTCGATGAGGGACTCCCGCCGGCCGATGTCGCGGCGCAGACCGGCTTCGCCGACCAGGCGCACCTGACCCGGCACTTCAAGCGGGTCGTGGGCGTGCCGCCTGCCGCCTATCAGCGCGAGCGGCTGCAGCGCGCTAGCTAGGAGGAGCGTGACCGCCCAGACCTCGCAGCCGGGTAAGCCATCCCATGTAATCAGCCAGCCGCACTCGGCCACGCATGCAGCGTTCACATCTGCCACCCAGGTGCCAGCCACCGCCACGGGCAGCTAGCGGTGCCGGTCGGAGCGAGGGGATCTCGCGTCGCCTGGTGTTGCCTGCAATCGCCACTGCGGCGCGGCCAGCCTCACTTTGGCTGCCTCACTATTGCGATTGGCGGAGCCAGTGGAATTTAGAGGCCGCCGTCCAGAGCGGTCGAACACGAATCCTAAAAATGTCAGTGCCTGCAGATAACATCAGGTTCGGAAGACAAGGTTGCTGATGCCCGCTGACAGCAAAGGGAGGCGAGCGATGACCGATCTGGGCTGGGACATTCCCGGTGTCCCTCGCGAGGCGCCTTCCAGTGCTGACGCGCTTCCCGCATCTGATGGTTCTGGCTCCCGCGCGGCTGCCTCGTCCGCCTCCGCGTCTGACTCGCCCGGGCGCTCAGGCAAGTCTGGTCGTAAGGCGCGGGGTGGCAGCGTGTCGTCTTCTGGGTTGTCGGCGGGCGCGTTCGTGCCGTTAGGTAGTGGCAGCGCGCGCGCCGCGGCGGACTGCCCGGCGAGCTCGCCCGGGAGTGCGAGTGAGAGCAGCAGCCGCGCCGCCGCATCCGCCGTCGCCGCCAGCGGCGCCGCGCGTAACGAAACTGCCAGCAGCGAGTGCGGCAGCACATGCCCGTCCACCCCTGGCACGAACGGTGGTGCCTCCGTTAGCACCGACTCCGTCAGCACCGACGGCTATAGCACCAGCACCGGCTCGAACGCCATCGATGCAGGTACTTTCCCGGCGGGCACCAGCCCGGCAACAGATGAGTTGGAGGTGACTGATCCGGCGCAGGCGCTGAGGTTGCTGTCGGC
>DASXIA010000121.1:0-1943 GCA_036488155.1 Streptosporangiaceae bacterium
CCCAGTTCAGCACTGCTTACCTCCAGCTGCTGATCCAGCTGGGCAGCCTGCCCGGTCACCCGCGGGTGATCGTCAACCGGTACTACGACCCGTTCGGCAGCGATCTCAGCTGCATCACCAAGCGCGGCCTCACGCCGGCGAAGGCCAGTACCGTCCAAACCTGGCTAGTAGCGCTCAACCAGGTCCTGGCCAAGGGCGCGGCGCAGTTCGGGTTCGCCTCGCCACAGCCCAGCTTCGCTGGCCACACCCTGTGCTCGCCGGTGCCGTATGTTCAGGGACTGGGCGGCGCTGCGCCATTCCATCCCACCGCGCTGGGTCAGCTCGCGATCGCCCTCTCCGATGAAGCTGCCCTCGCGAGCCCGCCACCGGAGCAGCCGTCGCCGGCGCCATCGACGAGCCTGTCGCCCGGAGTTGCAGCTCCGACCTCTCCCTAGATAGAACCCGAACCAGTCAGGCGGCGCCGACCGGGCCGGTCGGCGGAATGTTCCAGGAGCTGATGACCGGCTCGGCGTGCTCGGCGCCCAGCGTGCTGAAGGTACCGGTATCCAGGCGGAAGAGCCTGCCCGCTGCGGGCGCCAGCCCGAGCCATCGGGCTGTCAGTACCCGGAGCAGGTGCCCGTGCGCCACCAGGGCAACATCGCCGTGGTGCAACAGCGGCCGGGCCCTGCCGAGCACCGCGTCGGAGCGGGCGCCGACCTGCTCGATGGTCTCGCCCGGATGGGCAGTGTCGCCCGGAATAACCCCGTCGCGCCACAAGTACCAGGAAGGGCGCTTTTTTCTGATCTTGGCGGTGGTCAGGCCCTCGTAGCCGCCGTAATCCCACTCCTGCAGCTCGTCGTCCACCTTCGCCATGGTGAGCCCGGCCAGCTCAGCGGTCTGCCTTGCCCTGCTGGCGGGGCTGACGAAGGCTGCGGTGATGTGCCGCCCGGCCAGCGCGGGGCGCAGCGCTACCGCAGCCTGGCGGCCAGCCTCGGTCAGCGGCACGTCCGTCCGGCCGGTGTGCTTGCCTGACCGGCTCCACTCGGTCTCGCCGTGCCTGATCAAGATCAGCTCACCCATGCGCAGCATCATGTCACTGGGTGAGCGGCGGCTTGCCTGCTGACCTAAGCGCTGGAGGCGCGGCGGTAGAGGTCGGCGAGCAGTGCCACGGCCGCGTGCGTCAGGGGGTGCGGGTCGTGCTGCCGCCAGATCATCCGCACGGTGATGAGCGGCGCGTCATGCAACGGTCGGAAGACGATCCCGTCGCGGCGGTACTGGTTGGTGGTGCCTTCCGCGGTGATCCCGACCCCGCCGCCGGCCGCGATGATCGCGAGCCAGTCGTCGATGTCGCTGGTTTCCCTGATGCGCGGTCCCGCGTCCGGTGGCCACAGGCCTGGCGTGGTCGTCCCGGTCCGCCGGTCGACCAGCAGGGTCCGTTGCGGTACCTCGTCCAGCCTGATGAAGCGCCTGCGTGCCCACGGATCGTCGGCCGCGATCGCGCAATAGCGCCGCTCGTGGCCCACAACCGCGCTGGCAAAGCGGGTGCTATCGGCCTCGGTGCGCAGGACGGCTATGTCGCAGGACCCCTCGGCCAGGCCGCCGCTTGCCGAGTTGGTGCGGATCAGGTCGAGTTCGACGTCGGGGTACTGGACCGCCCAGCGGCGCTGAAACTCGCGAGTGTGCTGGCCCATGGCAGCCCACGGGTGTCCGATGCGAAGCCTCGTATGGCCGGTGGTCGCCTCGGCGACCAGGTTGTCTGCCGCCGCGAGTACCTGACGGGCCTGCGCCAGCACATGTACCCCGGCCGTGGTCGGAGTGATGCTCCGGCTGGTGCGGTGCAGCAGCCGGACACCGAGGACCCGCTCCAGGGCGATGAGATTGCGTGAGACCGCTGCCTGCGAGATCCCGAGCTCGATCGCGGCATCGGTCTCACGCAATCTCATCGCCCTGGAGCGATGAGATTG
>DASXIA010000133.1:0-16749 GCA_036488155.1 Streptosporangiaceae bacterium
CATGCCGAGTTCGCAGGCCCGGGCGGCGCTGATCCGCTCGCCGAGGAACAGGAACTCCTTGGCCTGCCGCGGACCCAGCACCCACGGGTGGGCGAAGTACTCCACGCCGGGGATGCCCATCCGCACCACCGGATCGGCGAAGAACGCGTCGTCGGAAGCGACGATCAGGTCGCAGATCCACGCGAGCATCAGCCCGCCGGCGATGCACGCGCCGTGCACCTGCGCGATCACCGGCTTGGGCAGCTCCCGCCAGCGCCGGCACATGCCGAGGTAGACCTCCTGCTCGCGGGCATACCGGCTTTGGGCGCCGGGCTTGCCGACGTGGTCCCACCACAGTCCGGCCCGCCGGTCATAGGAGGTATCGACGTCCCGGTCCGGCGTGCCGATGTCGTGCCCGGCGGAAAAGTGCTTCCCGGCCCCTGCCAGCACGACGACAGCGACGTCGTCGTCCGCCGCCGCGCGGTAGAACGCATCGTCGAGGGCATAGGTCATGGCGGAGTTCTGGGCGTTGCCGTACTCCGGCCGGTTCATCGTCACTCGCGCGATCACGCCATCCAGCTCATACCGGACCACCTCATCAGCCACCGGACTCACTCTCTTCCTTAGCTGGGCCGAACGACTTGCGCAGCCGGTCGGAGACGCCGGACAGGTTCAGCTCGAATGTGTAGCCCTGCTCGTACCGGTAGCTGCGCTTGACGTCCCGCGGGTCAATGCCGTTGAAGGCTTCCTTGGCCATCCGGATGACAGTGGGATCCTTCGCGGCGATCTGCCCCGCTATCTCGAAGGCGGCGGCGCGGAGCTGCTCGGCCGGCACAACTCGCAGCACCGATCCGAACGCGTGGAGCTCGGCCGCGGTCGCCGTGGCCGAGGTGTACATCATTGCCCTGGCCTTGTGCTGCGGTACCAGCCGCGACAGGTGGGTCGCCGCGCCGAGTGCGCCACGGTCGACCTCGGGCAGCCCGAACGTGGCGTCGTCGCTCGCGACGATGATGTCGGCGTTGCCGGCCAGCCCGATGCCGCCGCCGAGGCAGAAACCGTGCACCGCCGCAATCACCGGCACCGCGCACTCGTACACGGCAGCGAACGCGGCGAAGCAGCCCCGGTTGGCGGCGATCAGCGCACTGAACCCGGTGTCAGCTTGGATCTCCTTGATGTCCACGCCGGCGCTGAAACCGCGGCCCTCGGCGCGCAGTACCAGCGCCCGCACCTCCGGGCTGGCGCCAGCAGCCCGCACGGCGTCGGCGAGTTCGAACCAGCCGGCCGCAGGCAGCGCGTTCACCGGCGGATGATCAACCACAATCTCGGCGACGCTGCCGGTCAGCGTGCTGGTGATCACGTCGCGGCCGGCTCGACGGTGACCCACGCCCGGACCACGACCGGGCCCGTGGTTGTCCGACTGGCCATTCACACCTCCGTCACGGGTGCTGGCTGGAGACCGAGATGACCTCACCCGTCATGTACGCCGAATAATCGCTGGCGAGGAACACGATCACGTCGGCGACCTCCCACGGCTCGGCGGCCCGGCCGAACGCCTCGCGCGCCGACAACTCGGCCAGGAACTCCTCGCTCGACACCTTGGCCAGGTGGGGGTGCATCGCGATGCTGGGCGACACCGCGTTGACCCGGACCCCGGCAGGGGCCGCCTCGATCGCGGCGCACCGGGTGAGTGCCATGACCCCTGCCTTGGCCGCAGCGTAGTGGGCCTGCCCGGCCTGCGCCCGCCAGCCGATCACCGAGGCATTGTTGATCACAACTCCGGCGCCGCGGGGGATCATGTGCCTGAGCGCGGCCCTGGTGCACCGGAAGGTTCCGGTCAGCGTCACATCGAGAACCATGCTCCACTGCTCGTCGGTCATCTCGACCAGCGGGGTGTCGCCGCCCAGGCCCGCGTTGTTGACGACGACGTCGAGGCGGTCATGCTCAGTGATGGCTGCCTCGAAGAGGTGGTCGACCTGCGATTGGGAGGTTACGTCGCAGACGACTGACAGCGGTCGCTCGCCGCTGATCTCGGCGAGCTTGTCGGCTGCCTCGCCGAGCCGGCGTTCATGCCGGTCGCTGATGACTACCCGGGCTCCTTCCTCGGCGCAGCGCCGCGCCGCGGCGAACCCGATCCCGGTGCCGGCCGCCGCGGTCACCAGCGTGATGCGGCCGGCCAGCAGCCCGTGGCTGCGATGCGGCCGTGGTGCTAGTCCCGGGAGGCGACTCTGCGCGGCGCCGGTCATCCCCCTGCCCCGTTTCGCCCGATCCTGCTCGCCACAGCCTCGCTTCCGCCGCCAGCGGCGAGGCCATCGAGCACCGCGGTCGCCTGGGCGATGATCCGCTCGACAAGCTCCGCGCAGCTCGGCAGGTCGTCGACGACACCCGCGACCTGGCCGCTGGCTAGCGTGCCCAGGTCAGTCCGGCCGTCGACCATGCTCGCCCGCAGCATCATCGGCGTGTTGGCTGCCATGATCACCTGAGTCCAGCTGAGCACGTGGCTGCGCTTCATGGCCAGCCCCTCGGCGACGATGTCGCGCCATGGCGTGCCGGACATTTTCTGGAACTCGACTGCATGCGCGACCGAACGCCTCAGCCGGGCGAGCGGACCTTCGCTGATCAGGCGGTCGACAAGCGGAGTCCGCAGCACTCGCTGCGGTACGCCGTCCAGCACGCAGGTGACCACGGTGTCGGTTACCGTCCGCTTCAAGTACTCAGCCTTGACCGCGTCAGGCACCGGGCTGTCGCGGGTCAGCAGGAACCGGGTGCCCATGGCAACGCCGGCTGCGCCGTAAGCCAGCGCGGCGACCAGGCCGCGGCCATCGTAGAATCCGCCGGCCCCGATCACGGGCACGTCGACGGCGGCGGCGACCTGAGGTAGCAGGATCGACGTCGGGACGCTGCCGGTGTGCCCGCCGCCCTCCCCGCCTTGCGCGACGACGGCGTCCACGCCCCAGGCCGTTACCTTCTCGGCGTGCCGCCTGGCTCCGATCGACGGCACGACGATCAGCCCGTCGTCCTTGAGCGAGCGGATTACTCGCTCGTCCGGCGCCAGGGCGAACGAGGCCACCCGCACCCCGTGCTTGACCAGCAGCCGCGCTCGCTCGGCCAGGTCCGGGGCGTCGCCGCGCATGTTGACGCCGAACGGCGCGCTGGTCAGCTCCCGGGTGCGGCCGATCGCGGCGTCGGTCTCGGCCACTGTCAGCGTGCCGCTCGCCAGGATGCCGAGCGCCCCGGCGTTCGCCGTGGCAGCGGTCAGTTCCGGCGTAGACACCCAGCCCATGCCGGTCTGCACTATCGGGTACCGCACGCCAAACAGGTCGCAGATCGCTGTCCGCAGGGCCGGGTGGGGTGCCTGGGCGGGCGGCACCTGCTGGTGGTTCATCGTCCTCACCCGCGCAGCTCTCGCACGCCTTGATCTAGCTGCCGGGCCCGCTCACGCAGATCTCGCTTCAGCACCTTCCCGCCTGCATTGCGCGGCAGCTTCGTGACAAACACGACCTCGCGCGGCACCTTGAAGTTTGCCAGCCGCTCTTTGCAGTGAGCTATCACGTCCTGCTCGCTCAGACTCTGACCTGCGCCCGTGACGACGTACGCCAGCCCGACTTCGCCCAGCCGCTCGTCGGGCCTTCCCACAACGGCGCAGTCGGCGACCGGACTCAGCCGCATGAGCACGTTCTCGACCTCGGCCGGGTACACGTTGAAGCCGCCGACCGTGAAAACGTCCTTGAGGCGATCGGTGATCGTCAGGTATCCGCGCTTATCCACGTGACCTACGTCGCCTGTGTGCAGCCAGCCGTCAGGTTCTATCGTGGCGCGCGTCGCCGCCGGGTCATCGAGATAGCCCACCATGACGTTCGGGCCCCGGAGGAGGATCTCGCCGTCGTCTCCGGGCTCCATCTCCCCGCCGTCGACGCCGACGATCCGGATCTCAAAGTCCGCGGCCGCGTACCCGGACGTGCCCGAGATCGTCTCGGCGTCGTCGCCTGGGCGGCACATGGTCACCACCACAGCCTCCGTGAGACCGTAGGCCGTCAGGATCGTCTCGAACGTCAGCTCTCTGCGCATCCGCTCGACCAGGGCCACCGGGACCATCGCGGCACCGGTCACGGCCAGCCGCAGCGAGGAGAGGTCATGCTTGTCGCGCTGCGGGTCGGCCAGGAGTTCCTGAAAGATCGTCGGCGGGCCCGGCAGGATGGTCACGCGCTCCCGCTCGATCTGATCGACCACGCGGTCAATGTCGAACGTCAGCTGAGGCAAGATGGTGGCCCCGCAGAGCAGCGCTACCACCCAGCCCGCCTTGTATCCGAATGTGTGAAAGAACGGCGCGATGATCATGTAGACATCGTGCTCGGTAACCTGAGCCCGCTCGGCCCACGCTGCGGCAACCGCGACCGTCTGCCGGTGGCTGGACACCGCGCCTTTCGGCACGCCGGACGTTCCCGAGGTGAAGATGATGTCGGCAACGTCCTCGGCCCGCACCAGGGCAGCCCGCTCGAGGGCGGACTGCTCGCTGATGTCACCTGCCCGATCGAGTACCTCCTCCCAGCTGGCCACTCCATCCGCCGCTGCCCGGTCCTCGCTGCTTCCCTGATGCTCATCGTCGCTCTCCACCGGCACGTGGACCGCCAGCCGCAGATAGGGGAGTCGCTCGACCGGGCCTGAGGTGGCGGCACCGCGCTGCCGCCGCGCAGGCTCGGTCTGGCCAGCCGCGGCTTCGCGGAGCGCCGCCAGGTAATCCGATCCAAGGAAGCGATCGGGCAAGAACAGCACCCGAGCACCTGTGCGCTGCAGCACGTCCAGAGCCTCATAGCCGGTATAGCGCGTATTCATCGGAACGAGGCTCGCGCCGGCGCTGTGCGCGCCGAGCGCTGCGATCAGCCAGCGCGCCGTGTTGGGCAGCCAGACTGCCACTCGGTCACCGGGCTGGACGCCGGTCGCCATCAGCGCCCGCGCCATCGTGCGCGCCTCCGCTGCGAGCTCCGCGTAGGTCATCCGCAGCGTTCCGTCGATCACCGCAAGACGGTCGCCGTATCGCTTCGAGGACTCTTCCAGGAGGGCGCACACAGTCTGCGGAGAGTTGACCACGGTGCTCGCCTAGCTCTCGGGAATCAAGGGCGTCGGGGAAACAAGCAAGTGCTTGGTAGCCTACGGCAGCGACGCCGCCAGCGGCTGCTCCACCGCAGGCTGACCCGGTGGCGTGGCATGCCTCACGATGTCGCAGTAAGCAGGTGCACGGCCAGGCCGGCGATGAGCAATGCGGAGGCCATCGCAGTGAGGAGCCGCCCGTAGCCTCCCGTCAGCACCCGGCCGAGAAAGGCCCCGCCTCCAGCCAGCACGAGCTGCCAAGTGGCGGAGGCGATGAATACACCCAGGACGAACGCGGCCTGATCGGCACTCCCCGGAGCCACCGCGGCCTGCCTGCCGAGCACGAGCGCAGCGAAGTAGACCACGGTCAGCGGGTTCATCATCGTCATCCCCCACATCCCCAGAAAGGCACGAGCCGCGCCGGACGGTGCTCGGCCGGCTGGTGTGCCGTCCCGACCTACGCGATGACGGCGGATCGCGGTGACTGTGCCATGGACCGCGAGCGCGATCAGCACCACGGCCGACCCATACCGCATCGGCAGCGTGACCGGACGTAGTGCGGGAGCCAGCGCAGCACGGCCGCAGACTGCGATCAGCGCGTACACACCATCAGCGGTCGCGACACCGAGCGCGGCGATCACGCCCGTCCGCAGCGACGTCCGCGCCGACAACGCCACCAGATATGCGGCGACCGCTCCCACTGGAATGGCGATGCCATAGCCAGCCAGGAGCCCAGCCGCCAGGGCGGCGATCACGACCGGCCGAAGACGGGCCTCCACATTTGGCGCAGCTGCTGCTGAAACCGCACCGGCAGCGCGGTGACGGTGAGCAACGGGGCAGCAGCAGTCGTGATCACGACGAAATCCTGCGTGGCGATGCCCTCGTGCGCAACTCCATTTCACCTGGGTGCTCGCGCCGCAGGGACGCGGAGGCCGGGTGCGTTGGCTCTAGGCCGCCGCACCCGGCTCATCCGGTCTAGGCGTCCCGCAGCCGCAGCAGCGCTACGGCTGCAAGCAGCGCCGCGGCAGCCCACGCGGCGAGGACGCCAAGGCCTGCCCACGGTGAGATAGCCATACTGCGCAGACTGGTGGTGGCCTGGATCGCGAGCCCGGCTGTCATCGGCGCAATCTGGTGAAGGTGCCGCTGCCAGTGTGGGCTGGCTATCCCGGCGATGATGGGGATGAGGTAGAGCAGGGCGAGAACTCCTCCTATACCGGCTGCGGCCTCCCGGACGGCGGTGGCGATCCCGAGGCTGAGCAGCGTGATGAGGGCCAAGTAGAGAACCGATCCGGCGGCGGCACGCAGCACCGGGCCGTCCCGCAGCGATAGCGGCAGGTAGCCGTGCGCTGAAGTGAAGCCATGAGCTGGCAGGATGAGCCCGCCGACCAGCACAGATCCGAGTACGGCAACAGTGCCCGCGACCAGGACCAGGGCTGTGAGGATGACTGCCTTGGCAGCCAGCACAGTGGCCCGGTGCGGCGTGGCGGTCAGCGTCACCCGGATCATCCCGCTGCTGTACTCGCTGCCGATCGTCATCACCGCGAGCACGGCGATGACCGCCTGACTGAGGTAGATCCCGGTGAGACTGGTCCGGGCCAGGTCAAGCTGGCAGCCTCCGGACGGGCAGCTCGCCGCAGCATCTGCCACCAGCCCGAGCAACACCGTGGCCGCGACGACCGCAAGCAGCAGCCAGACGGTACCCGGCACCGTGCGCAGCTTCGTCCATTCCGCGCGCAGGGCGTAGCTCATGCGTCCCTCCGGCGGAGGATGATGGCGGCGACCGCGAGGGCTAGCGCGGCGTAGCCGCACAACACGGCGAAGCCGGCCCACGGGGTGAGCGGGAAGTAGCCGTTTGCTGGCGTATAGCTGGCGGCCACCTGCGGATACTGTGGCAGGCTCTGCTGGATGGCGAAGCCGGCTGCCGGAGTGATCCGCAGCACCCAGTCCGCCGCTCCTGCTGGCAATACGGTGTTCTCCAGCAGGTAAGGCAAGACGACCACGCTGATCACGAGGGTGACGGCTGCGGCGCTGCTGCGCAGCAGGGCGCCGACCGCGAGTGCGAGAATCGCGGTGACCGCGGTCAGCGCCGCCGTTCCCGCCACCACGCGTACCTCAGTCAGCGTGCTGACCGGCATGATGAAGTTGCCGTTGGAACGCAGCAGGTGCTCGCCTGTCAGCAGCGCGGCGGCCGAGCCAATCAGGCCGGCTGCGAAGCTGACCGAGCCGATCACCACGGCCTTCGCGGCCAGTACCCGGCCCCGCCGCGGGCTGGCGGCCAGGGTGACCTTGATCAGGCCGCGGCGGTACTCGGCGGTCATGAACATCACGGCGACGACGATGACCGCGACCAGGGCACCGAAAATGCCTAGCAGCGTGTGCTCGATCGCGAATCCGTCTCCCCCGCTGGCTGCGGGCACGTCCGGCGCGATGTCACCCGACCCGGTGACGGTGAACGTCCCGCCGGCCTGATGGAACCCGGTGTCGGCCGGTCCGCCGGCATTGCCGCCGACAGTGCCGCCGGCCCACGCCCGGCCTGGCTGCCCGCCACGGACAATGACGTGGTCAAAACGGGCCGTGGCCAGGTTCGCGCCCGACCCGCCGCTCGACCCGCTGATTGAACTCGACGCCGCTGAAGTGCTGCCAGCGGGGGACGCGGCGAACAACCCGGCCAGCGCAGTGGCCGGTAGTCCGGCCAGATGCGCGGTGCCGACGACGTGCCACCGCGTCCCGTCGGCAGACTCATAGCCGGTGACATTGTCACCGGACCGGATCAGCCGCAGCCACCGCGGGGATGCCGCCGACACCGGGCCGGGCGGGCCGGCGGTATCGCCGGTGTAGTCATACTGCATCACCACCCCGTGCCCGCCGGTCACCATCACCGCGGCATACACCGACCCCGGCCGGTCACTGGCCTTGATGATGATCCCGGCCTTGGACCACGGCTGCAGGCCAGCTGCTGTGCCGGCCGAGGCCGGGCCCGCCGGCTGGCCGCTGAGCGAGGTCACCCGGACGGTGATGCTGCCCTCAGTGCCCAGCGGCTGGTGCACCAGGTAGGGGCTGTCGGTGACGGCCTGGCCGCCCGGCCCGACCGGAGACGAGCAGCCCTGGCCCGCGGTGACAGAGCCGCCCGGCATCACTATGCCGCCGCACGAGGCGTGGTCGAGGGCCGCGATCCCTACCGTCACTACAGCTGCGATGATCATGCCGGCCAGCCAGCCGCGGATGGTGCGGAACTTGGTCCATTCTGCGCGCAGCAGCTGGGCGAACCGGTCTCGCCCCTCTCCGGTCTCGGATTGGTACGCGCTGATGGTTCCGCCCGTCAATGTCCCGCCTCTCATCGTGTTGCCTCCCCGGCGTTAGCCCGGGCGGCCGGTGTCACCGGATTGCCGGGCGGCGACGCCGCCCGGAACTCGGCCGCGTCGCGGGTAAGTTCGAAGTAGGCCTCTTCCAGGCTGGCGCGATGTGCCGAGACCTCGGAGAACGGCACAGCGGCCGCGGCCAGCATGGCGACGACCTGCTCGGCCGGCAGCCCGGTAACAGTCAGCTGGCCACCGCTGTCGCCGTCGGCGGACACCGCTGCGCCGGCGCGCTCCAGCACCGTCGCGGCCTCCGCCGGCGCGGTGGTGCGCAGCGTGACCCGGTCACCGGATGCCGCAGCGAGCAGTTCGGTCACGCTGGCGTCGGCGATCACCTTGCCGCGGCCGACGACGACCAGGTGACCGGCGGCGTCTTGCAGTTCGCTCATCAGGTGGCTGGACACCAGGACCGCGCGGCCCTGCACGGCGAGCGATCGCAGGAATCCGCGCATCCACACGATTCCTTCGGGGTCCATACCGTTGAACGGCTCATCGAGCATCAGCACCGGCGGGTCGCCGAGCAGCGCCGCGGCGATCCCCAGCCGTTGCCGCATGCCGAGGGAGTAGCCGCCCGCCTTGCGGCGCGCTGCCGACTGGAGGCCGACCCGCTCAAGCACCGTGTCGACCCGCGCGGCCGGCAGCCCCTGCGAGTAGGCCAGCCAGAGCAGGTGGTTGCGGCCAGTGCGGCCGGGCTGCAGTGCGGCGGCGTCCAGTAGCGAGCCGATATGCCGCAGCGGCTGCCGCAGGCTCGCATACGCGCGCCCGCCGACCAGGGCCGAGCCAGCCTCCGCCTTGTCCAGGCCAAGGATCACCCGCATTGTTGTCGACTTCCCCGCCCCGTTAGGGCCGATGAAGCCGGTGACCTGGCCAGGCCGTACGGTGAACGACATCCCGTCCAGGGCCACCCTCGGGCCGAACCGCTTGCGCAGCCCGCTCACTTCGATAGTTGCCTCGCTCATCTTGATCGCCTTGTCGCTCGGTGGATGGTGATCTTCGGAGCTGGTTCTACGCCCGGGCTGGTGTCAGCACGGTGTCAGCGGCTGACACTGTGCTGACACCAGCGACCTGGCATGGTCGTGCGGAGGCCAGGCAGTTGCGCGGGAGCGCACGGAAAAAAAGAGGTAAGGGTCATGAGGGTGCTGGTAGTGGAGGACTTTGAGGTCCTCGCCGAGGCGATCGGCACCGGGCTGCGGCGGGAAGGCATGGCCGTCGATGTCGTCCTGGACGGGACCGACGCTCTGTACCATCTCGGGCTAACCCGCTACGACGTGGTTGTGCTCGACCGGGACCTGCCGGGCGTACACGGCGATGAGGTGTGCCGGCAGCTTGTGGCCGAGCGGGCGCACACCAGGGTGCTGATGCTCACCGCAGCCAGCACGGTCCGGGACCGGGTCGACGGTCTCGGCCTGGGCGCCGACGACTACCTGCCCAAACCGTTCGACTTCGCCGAACTGACCGCGCGCGTTCGCGCACTCGGGCGCCGCAGCTCCGCGCCGCTGCCGCCGATCCTGTCCAGCGGTGACATCACACTCGACGCTGGCCGCCGGATCGCCTTCCGGGCCGGGCAGCGGCTCGACCTCAGCCCCAAGGAGTTCGCGCTGCTGGAGTGCCTGCTGGCCGCCGACGACCGGGTGGTCTCTGCCGAGGAACTGCTCGAGCGGGTGTGGGATGAACAAGCTGACCCGTTCACCACCGTCGTCAAGACCACGGTCCGCCGGCTGCGGGCCAAGCTCGGCGACCCGCCCGTGATCCACACCGTCCGCGAGGGCGGCTACCGGATAGGAGCAGGGTGATGACCAGGCTCGAGAAGGCCAGCCGTGGAATGAACAGTTTTCCCCGGCCGGTCTCCCTGCTCCGGCTGGCGCGGCGGAGCACGCTGCGGACGCAGCTTGCGCTGCTGTACGCGGGAGTCTTCGTCGTTCTCGGCGCGGCCCTGCTCGCGGCTTCGGGTCTGCTTGTCGGCAGCTCGTCGACGAGCATCAACGACGTGCGCAACTCGCAGACCGTGTTTGCCGGGCACCAGTTCCGCGTCGGCCCGGCGCTAGTCTTCGCGGCAACTGTGCTAGCCGCGCTCGCGCTTGGCTGGTTCATCGCCGGCCGGTTCCTGCGGCCGCTGCGCACGATCACCGCAACCGCCAAGGACATCTCCGCCACCAACCTCAGCAGACGGCTGGCCCTTGGCAGCCGCGATGAGTTCGCCGAACTGGGCGCGACGCTCGATGACCTGTTCGGGCGGCTTGAGGCATCGTTTGAGTCGCAACGCCACTTCGTCGCCAACGCCTCGCACGAGCTTCGCACCCCGCTCACTGCGGAACGAACACTGCTCCAGTTGGCGCTCGCCAACCCGGATGCAAGCGCCGCGACGCTGCGAGACACCTGCGAGCAGGTGCTCGCGCTCGGCGAGCAGCAAGAGCGCCTGATCGAGGCGCTGCTCACCCTGGCCAGCAGCGAGCGCGGCCTGGACCTGCGCGAACTAATTGACCTTGCGCCGATCGCCGGGAAGGTGCTGGCGGAGCGGCGGAGCGAGGCCGACCGCAGCGGCATCCAGGTGACGGCGGTGCTAGCCGCGGCGCCGGCTGGCGGTGACCAGAGTCTGGCGGAACGGCTGGTGGCGAACCTGGTCGATAACGCCATCCGGCATAACCGCGACGCGGGCTGGCTGGAGATCTCCACCGGAACCGCCGACGGCCGCGCAATGCTATCCGTCAGCAATAGCGGCCCGGTGATCCCGCCCGGCGAGGTGAACCGCCTCTTCGAGCCATTCCAGCGCCTCGGTACCGAGCGGGTCCGGCACGGTGCCGGCTACGGGCTCGGCCTCGCTATCGTCCGTGCTATCGCCCGAGTTCATGGCGCCGCGCTCACCGCGACTGCCCGGCCTGACGGCGGCCTCACCGTCGAGGTGACCTTCGCGGAACTGGCTCCCGGCCAAACATCAGGCGCGCGCTGAGCGCCGTCATTCGTGTCAGCGCTGGTCACCGGTTCACCTGCGACCCGCTCGCTGCCCGTGGCGTGGCTAGGCTGGATGCCGAAAGGGGGGCAGCTGATATGACCTTCTTGAATGTGCCACAGACATCAATGCCATGTCCGGCATGTCACCAGGGCACCATGTACGCAACTGGATACGCCGACCTGGCCGGCTCGCATCTCACGGGCTGGAAATGCAATTACTGCGAGTACGAGGCGATTACCGCCCAGCCGCTAGTCAGCACTGCCAGCCAGGCCAGCAAGTAGGCAGCGCCAGGCTAGGAACTGCTAGCTGGATGTCCGCTGAACAGGCAATACAATCGGATTTGTCCGAGCACTAGTCGGTAAGAATGCGGGCGAGGAGCTAGCAATGGCGCTGCTGCGTAGCTATGTAAGCGGAGACTGGGTTACACCGGACGACGGGCGTCCCGTGTTCGACGCGGTTACCGGTGATGAGATCGCCAGGTTGTCCTCGGCCGGCGTGGACATGGCCGCTGCCCTGGCGTACGGACGTGCGGTCGGCGGGACCGCGCTTCGCGAGCTGACCTTCCACCAGCGAGCCAGCTTGCTGAAGGCGCTGGGTTCATATCTCCGCGAGCACCGCGACGAGTTGTACGCGCTGTCCGCTAGCACCGGCGCCACCCTTGGCGACGCCAAGTTCGACGTCGACGGCGGCATCGGCGTGCTGCTTAGCTATGCCAGCAAGGCGCGCCGCGAGTTGCCCAACGACACCGTATATATGGACGGCTCGCTAGAGCCGCTCGGCAAGTCGGGGCAGTTCGCCGGGCAGCACATCACGACATCCCTGCGCGGAGTTGCCGTGCAGATCAACGCCTTTAATTTCCCGGTCTGGGGTCCGCTGGAGAAACTAGCGCCGGCTTTCATCGCGGGCGTGCCGAGCCTGATCAAGCCAGCGAGCCAGACGGCATACCTCACTGAGCGGCTCGTGGAGCTGATCGTGGACTCGGGTCTGCTTCCGCCCGGCTCGGTGCAGCTGGTTTGCGGCAGTGTCGGCGACCTGTTTGACCATCTGACCGAGCAGGACCTGGTGTCGTTTACCGGATCTGCTGCCACCGCACGTCAGCTGCGGACGCATCCGGTCATCGTCAGCCGTGCCGTCAGGTTCAACGCCGAGGCCGACTCGCTCAACTGCTCGATCCTGGGCCCCGATGCCGGGCCCGGCACGGCAGAGTTCGACCTGTACGTGAAGCAGCTAGTTACCGAGATGACGGTCAAAGCCGGCCAGAAGTGCACCGCGATCCGGCGCGCGTTCGTGCCTGCCGGCGTTGCGGACGCGGTCATCGAGGCCGCTGCCGAACGACTTGCCAAGGTGATCGTCGGCAGCCCGGCGGAGGAGACGGTCCGGATGGGCGCGCTGGCCAGCCTAGAGCAGCGCGAGGAGGTCCGGCGCAGCGTCAAAGGCCTGCTCGCCGCTGCCCGGCTGGTATTCGGCGATCCTGAGCACGTCGAGGTCATCGGAGCCGATGCTGAGCGCGGCGCTTTCATCTCGCCCCTGTTGCTGCGCTGCGACGACGGCGGCAGGGCCGAGCCGCACGAGATCGAGGCCTTCGGCCCGGTCGCGACGATCATGGATTACTCGTCCACCGACGAGGTCGTCAGCCTGGCCGCGCGGGGTCTGGGCAGCCTGGTTGGCTCGGTCGTCACCGCGGATGCCGAGTTCGCCCGCGAGGTCGTGCTCGGCATCGCACCCTGGCATGGCCGACTGCTCGTCCTCGATAGTGACGACGCGGCCGAGTCGACCGGGCACGGCTCACCGCTGCCGCCGCTGGTGCACGGTGGCCCGGGACGAGCCGGCGGTGGCGAGGAGATGGGCGGAGTGCGCGGGGTCCTCCATTACATGCAGCGCACCGCGGTCCAGGCCAGTCCGCGGATCCTGTCGGCGGTGACCGGCACCTGGGTGCCGGGTGCGCAGCGCGACACCGGCGGCGAGCACCCGTTCCGCAAGCCGCTGTCCTCGCTACGGCCCGGCGACACTGTCGTGGCCGGACCGCGCCGGGTGACACTCGAGGACATTGAGCACTTCGCCGAGTTCACCGGCGACACCTTCTACGCGCACATGGACGAGGCGGCGGCGCGGGCGAACCCGTTCTTCGACGGCAGGGTCGCGCATGGCTACCTCGTCCTGTCGTTCGCAGCCGGGCTCTTCGTGCAGCCTGACCCCGGGCCAGTGCTCGCCAACTACGGTGTCGAAAACCTCCGGTTCCTCACCCCGGTCTATCCGGGCGATGACCTGACGGTGACGCTGACCTGCAAGCAGATCATTCCCCGCGAGGACGCGGCGCACGGCGAGGTGCGCTGGGACACCGACGTCACCAACCAGAACGGCGCTTCGGTGGCCAAGTACGACGTCCTCACGATGGTCGCCAAGCAGTGGCCGTAGCCCGGTTGGTGCCGTGCCATCCGCGGTGCCGGGCACTGCCCCCGGCTTAACAGCTGGCGTCTTTTAGCGTTGCGAACGCGGCCTTCGGTGTTACCCAGCCAAACCGGGTCACAGCCGGGCGAGCCGGAATGGGCAGAGGGCCACCCATGCAACGCGAGGTAGCATGCAGAGATAGACGCCCCAGAATCGCAGCAGCTGGAGGGGCACCATGGCCATACTCATGAGCCCAGCAGAGGTGAAGTTCCCTGCTGACGCGCAGGCAGTGGTCTGCGAGGGTCTCGAGGACGCACTTTCGATGCTGCGAGCCGACCGCGGCAACGTCCAGCTCATCGATTCGGTCAGCGGCTCCCTGAGAATCGCAGCGCAAGCGGGCTTCAGCGAGGAGTTCCTCGAGTACTTCGCCGTCGTTGATGACGAGGCGTCGGCCTGCGGGCGGGCGGCGGGGCACCTTGCGCAGACCGTCATCACAGACGTAAACAGCGACTCCCGCTTCGCGCCGCACCGGGGGATAGCTGCTGCGTCGGGGTTCCGGGCGGTCCAGTCGACGCCACTAGTCGACCTAAGCGGACATCTGGTCGGCGTCCTTTCGACGCACTATCCGCACCCCTACTGCCCGCCCGATAGGGATCTGGAGCTCATGAAGCGCTTCGGGGCGCTAATCGGACAAGCTGTCGAGGCGACGCTAGAGGCCGACGGCCGAGTAGCTTCCTAGCGCCTTGGGGAACTGATCGGGTAGACCGGCAACCGAGGACAATCTGGAGACGGCCTAGCGCACCCCGGCCGAGATGCGACTGTCGCCGGAACCGGCGAATGCGCGGACCAGCCCGCTCCAGCCTCTTTCGCATCTTCCTGAATGTGGCGAGATCCGCGGGGGCGAGCCTGGCTATAGGTGGCCGGCGGATGCCGGCAGGCCTTGCGGGACCGACCCGGCCCGCCGGTATAATTACTGACCGAATGATCGGTTAATTAAGGAGCGCCGATGACTCGACCTGAGGCAGCCGCGGACGAGCTTGAGCGCGACTTCGAGGACACGATCGCCCGGGACCGGCGGATCGAGCCACGGGACTGGATGCCGGATGCGTACCGGAAGACGATGATCCGGCAGATTGCCCAGCATGCGCACTCGGAGATCATCGGCATGCAGCCGGAGGGGAACTGGGTGACCAGGGCGCCGTCGCTGCGCCGAAAGGCCATCTTGCTGGCGAAGGTCCAGGACGAAGCAGGTCACGGGCTGTACCTCTACTCGGCTGCCGAGACACTCGGCGCTGACCGCGCCGACCTCACCGACCGGCTGATCACCGGGCGGCAGAAGTACTCCTCGATCTTCAACTACCCGACGCTGACCTTTGCTGACGTGGGCGTGATCGGGTGGCTCGTCGACGGGGCCGCGATCTGCAACCAGGTGCCGTTGTGCCGGTCCTCGTACGGCCCGTACGCGCGGGCGATGATCCGGATCTGCAAGGAAGAGTCGTTCCACCAGCGGCAGGGTTACGAGCTGCTGATGACGATGATGCGCGGTACCGATGCCCAGCGCGAGATGGTGCAGGACGCCACGAACCGCTGGTGGTGGCCGTCGCTGATGATGTTCGGTCCGCCGGACGCGGAGTCGCCGAACACCGAGCAGTCGATGCGCTGGCGGGTCAAGCGCCACACGAACGACGAGCTGCGGCAGCGGTTCGTTGACATGACCGTCCCGCAGGCCGAGGCGCTCGGCGTGACCTTGCCGGACCCGGAGCTGCGCTGGAACGCCGAGCGCGAGCACTACGACTTCGGCGAGGTCGACTGGTCCGAGTTCAAGCGAGTCGTCGGCGGGAACGGGCCGTGCAACGCCCAGCGGATAGCGGCCCGGCGCGCGGCGCACGAAGGCGGTGCCTGGGTCCGAGAGGCGGCTGCAGCGCACGCCGCCAAGGCGGCGGCTCGAGAGGAGGCGGCCGCATGAACAGCGGCGACGCTAGCAGCGGCAGGGTGAGCGGGGAGCCGCGGTCGAACTGGCCGCTGTTCGAGGTGTTCCTGCGCAGTAAGCGCGGCCTCAATCACGTGCACGTCGGCTCCCTGCACGCCGCCGACGCCACGATGGCGCTGCATCACGCGCGCGACCTGTACACCAGGCGCAACGAGGGGGTCAGCATCTGGGTCGTCAAGGCCGCCGACATAACCGCGTCCAGCCCGGACGAGAAAGATCCGTTCTTCGCGCCGAGCGGCGACAAGGTGTACCGGCACCCGACGTTCTACGAGATCCCTGACTCCGTTCCGCACATCTGAGAGCTAGCTATGGGGTTCGACACCGCCTACGAGGCGATCAGCGAGGAAAGCGACAGCGGCCACCGCTGGGCCTTCGGCACAGGGTTCACCGACCCGCTGGCCGGGGTCGACACGAGCGTTCCGGCCGGCGTGGACGGCGCCAACCTGGCCACGTATTGCCTGATGCTCGGCGACGACGCGCTGATCATGTCGCACCGGCTGCAGCAGTGGCTGGCCAGAGCGCCGGAACTGGAGGAAGAGACCGCGTTGGCGAACATCGCGCTCGACCTGCTCGGCCAGGCGCGATTGCTGCTTACCAGGGCGGGAACGGCAGATGGCTCGAAGCGGACTGAGGACGACTACGCCTTTGGCCGAACTGAGCGCGACTTCCGCAACGTGCGGATAGCCGAGGTCGCCGATGCCGATTTCGCCGGCCTGGTGGCCCGGCTGCTGGTTTTCAGCACATGGCGGCTTGCTCTGCTAGTCCGGCTGCAGGGCTCGGCAGACCCGGTGCTGGCTGCGGTCGCTGCGCAAGGAGTTAAGGAGATCGCCTACCACCGGGACTATGCGGCGCAGTGGGTGATCCGGCTCGGCGATGGCACCGACTACTCCCGGCAGCGGATGGAGGACGGCTTGATGGCCGTCGCGCCCCTGGTGGATGAGCTATTCACGTCATCAGCAGTGGAGGAACGGCTCGCCGGCGTGGCGGTCAATCCTGCGCAG
>DASXIA010000142.1:0-6385 GCA_036488155.1 Streptosporangiaceae bacterium
CATAGTTCCCGACTAACCCCAGCGTCAGCGCGGCAGCCGTCCGTCGACCGCGATCAGGGCGTTCGCGCTCGACTTGGTGCTGCCCTGCACCGCGCCCACGCCCCAGACCGACTGCGTGTGCGGCACTAGGGTCAGCGCAACGAGTTCCCACCGACGCTTGCCGAACGCCGGCTTCACCTGCGACCAGGTGGTGCCGTGCCGATGCCAGATCCGCTCCACTGCAGTGGTGTTGTTCGCAGCAAGCGCCCAGATCCCGCCCTTTCCGTCCGGCGCCATGGCGGTCACCTGCACGTCAGCTGACGAAGCCCTGCCGGGCAGATCCGAGACGGACCAGCTAGTCCCGTTCCACTCAGCCGTCAGCGGCGAAGTCCCGTTCGCTGAGTTGGTAGCCGAACCGCCGAACCAGACATCGCCGTTCGGCTCCGCCACACCGCTGGTCAACTGGTCGCTGGCTGTGAGATTCGGCTGCGGGGCCGCGTCCTGCCAACCGGCACTGGTCCACTGCAGGACGACCGGCGGGGCGGCAGCCGGCGCGGCTGCACGCAATCTGGCGGCGGCCAGCCTCGCGGCAGGCGAGGCCGCGACAGCCGACTTGGCGACGGCCAGGTTCGAAGCAGCCAAAGCCGAAAGACCGGAACTGCCCGGGTCACCCTCGACCGCCCAGATGTCGTTCGCAGACACCGCAGCGACCGCCGTGATAGCGCCACCCCCGGACGGCAGCCTGGGTACGGTCACCGTCGCCCACGTGCGGCCGTTGTAGTGCGCGGCGTACGGCGTGGAGACTGGCTGCGTTCCCGAGAACGTGGTGCGTGCGCCGAACGCCCATACGTCGGTGCCGCTGAAGACCTTGACTGCATCGACCTCGACCAGGGCGCCCGATTTCTGGCTGACACCTGGCAGCCGACTGAGACTCCACCGGCTGCCGTTCAGCCGCAGGTAGCTGCCTTGCAAGCTGTTGAAGACCCAGACACTTCGGGCCGACGACACGCCGATGAAAGTGAAGACCGGGGTCTGGCTGGCCCACCGCCTCGCGATCTTCGCCGGCAGCGTGACCAGGCGCCAGGTCTTGCCGCCCCAGTGCCTGATGACGGGCTGCGGCAATCCGCTGCCGTTGGGCTTGACGCTAAGGCCGGTCGCCCAAGCGTCGGACGCGCTGCTGGCCCCGACGCTGGTGAAGACAGAAACCTTGCCGCGGACCGCGAACGTGGCATCGGTGCGCCAGCCGGTGGTCGCAGCTTGTGCCGGGATCATGCCGGCGGCCAGTGTGAGCGCACTGCCGGCCAGGACGATGGCAGCACGACGCGAAGCAAATTTGATCACGGATGCCCCTGTGACTAGGAGGTGTCGAGGGGACAAAACCAGATTTAGCCGGCTACGTCAATGACATGTGCAGGTTGTTCATCGGCTTGCCCTGCGCCATGCGCCAGCCGGGAGCGCTGCCGGCCGCTAGCGACCAGGATGAGCTCGATGAATATGACCTGGCCGTTGCTACATCAACGGCCAGGTCCATTCATTGTGCGACCGCCAGTACCGGCTCCGGATTACCCGCTTCGCAGTACCGCGCCGAGCTGCCTGGCCGCCTCGGCCACAGCGGCGTCCCTGACCACGCCGACCTCGTCGGCGGTCAGCGTCCGGTCCGGCGCGCGGAACCGCAGGGTGTACGCCAGCGACTTGTGCCCCTCGCCGACTTGCTCGCCGGTGTAGACGTCGAACAGGTTCAGCGACTCCAGCTGCACGTCGCCCGCGGCGGCCGCGCCTGCTACCAGCGCCCGTTCCACATCCGCGGCCGGAACCGACTGCGGGACCACGAGAGCCACGTCCTGGACGGCGAGCGGGTAGGCCGACAGCGACGGCGCCTGAACCGGCCCGACGGCGTCCGCGGCTGTCTCAATCATGGAGAGGTCAAGCTCCATCGCCGACGTCCTGGCCGGCAGGCCGAACGCGGCGACAACTCGCGGGTGCAGCTCACCTGCGTAGCCGGCCAGCCACTCCTGGCCCTGCTCACTGCGGACGAAGATCGCCGCGCACCGGCCGGGATGCCAGGGCTCATGCTGGTCGGCCCGGACATCGAAGGCGAGCCGGCTGGTGCGCAGCACCACCCGGGCAGCCTCGATCGCGTCCTGCCAGCCAGCTGGCCGGCCCGGACCCCAGTAGCCGGCCTGCTCCGCATTCCCGGTCATCACCGCGCCGACATGCAGCGGCTGGTCCGGCAGCGCGGCTTCGAGCCGAGCGACCTCGTGCACCGTCGGAGGACGGTCCACCGGCAAGATAGGCGCGAACGACGGGGCGTCTGGCCTCGGCCGGAACACCAGGCCGAGCTCATACAGCGACACGTCGTTGAAGCCGCGGCCCAGGTTCCTGGCAACGGTCCGGAACAAGCTCGGCAGCAGCGTCGTCCGCATCAGCGGCTCGTCTTCGCCGAGCGGGTTGGCCAGCCGCACCGCCCCCCGCCGCTCATCGTCGGCCGGCAGCTGCAGCCTGTCGAAGTCGGCCACAGATGTGAACGGCGAGCAGATCACTTCGACGTAGCCGGCGGCGGCTAGCGCCCTGCTGGCCGTCCGGCGGAGCCGCTGCCGTCCGGTCAGGCCCCGGCCGCCCACCGCACGGACTGCGCGGACCGGGATGTTCTGGTAGCCCTCGAGCCGGATGACCTCTTCTGCCAGATCGGCCGGGTCGGTCAGGTCGGGCCGCCAGGACGGCGGCGTGACCACCAGCGTCAGGTCAGGCCGGTCATGCCGCCCGTGGTCCTGCCTGGCGGGCACACCAGCGACGTGATCACCCGCCAGATGAGCACTGCCAACGTGACCGATGGAAAGACCCGCCTGACCGCCCTCCAGGCCGGGTGCTGCGCCGATGCTCTCACCCGTCCTTGCACTGCTTCCGTTCCCGACCCGCCCCTCGCCACCCGACCCGGCGGCAATGTCAGGCTGGTCCAGCGCTGAGCCCGGCACGTGCGCGACCGTGCAGCCGACCTCGCGCAACCGTTTCTGCACGGTCTCTAGCCCGTACACCAGGCCCGCCACCGTGTCCGGGTAGTCGGCCGCCATCGTGATCAGGACCGGCTCGATCGGGACGCCGGCGAAGGAGCAGCCGGGCACGACGGTGCCGCCGCCGAGGGCGGCCAGCATCATGGTCGCCCTCGCCGAAGCCCGCGGCGGGAGCTCCGGGTCCACGCCGCGCTCGAACCTGGCCGAGGCCTCGGAGCCGAGCTTGTGCCGTCGGCTCATCCGGGCGATGCCGCGGGCGGAGAAGTGCGCGGCCTCGATGACCAGATCGTGCGAGGAGTCCGACACCTCTGTGGCCACGCCGCCCATGGTGCCGGCCAGCGAGATCGGGCCAGACTCATCGGCGATCAGGATGTCCTCGGGATCCAGCGTCCTGACGACGTGGTCGAGAGTTTCCAGCTTCTCCCCCGGCTGGGCGCGCCTGACGACGATCGGGCCGGTCAGCCGTGCCCGGTCGAAGGCATGGAGCGGCTGGCCTAGCTCGAGCATCAGGTAATTGGTGACGTCGACCGCGAGCGAGACTGACCGCTGCCCTGCCCTGGCCAGCCGGATCTTCATGGCCAGCGGCGTCGGCATAGCTGGATCGATGCCGCGCACCTCGCGCAGCACGATCCGGTCGCAGGCAGTCGTGTCATCGATGCTGACCGGGTACACCTCCGGCGATGTCGCAGTGACATCAGCCGGCAGCCCCACGTCAGCCGCATCGGTGAACGGGACCTGATAGGAGATCGCAAGTTCCCGCGCCACGCCCCGGACCGACAGCGCGTAGCCCTTGTCCGGCGTGACATTGATGTCGAAAACCACGTCGCGCAGGCCCGCGTAGGCAACGAAGTCGGCACCGAGCGGCGCGTCCGCGGGCAGCACCATGATGCCGGTGTGGTCATCGCCGACAGCGAGCTCAAGCGCCGAGCAGATCATGCCTTCTGACACGCGGCCATAGGTCTTGCGTGCGCCGATCTCGAATCCGCCCGGCAGCACCGCGCCTGGCAGCGCGAGCGGGACCCGGTCGCCGGCCGCGAAGTTCCGCGCCCCGCAAATAACGTGCCGCTCCTGCCCGTCAGCGGTGGATACCTGGCAGTACCTGATCGGCTTGTTGAAGCCGGTCAGCTCTTCCACGTCAAGGACCTCGGCGACGACGACACCGGAGATGTCCTGGCCGACGGGCTCGACGGACTCGACCTCCAGCCCGCACGCGGTCAGCCGCCGGGACATTTCCGCGACGCCTTCGGCATCGTCTGGCGAAAGGTCGATGGCCGCGTACTCCAGCAGCCATGACAGCGGTAGCCGCATCACGCCTCCATTCCGAATGCGCGGCTGAAGCGCACGTCACCCTCGAGCGTGTCCCGGATGTCGGCCACGCCGTGCCTGACAAGGACCGACCTGTCGATGCCCAGCCCGAAGGCGAACCCGCTGTACCGGTCCGGATCGATGCCGCATGCGACCAGCACGCGCGGATTGACCATCCCGCAGCCGGCCAGCTCGATCCAGCCTTGCGAGCGGCATACCCGGCACGGCTGCCCGCCGGGCCGGGTCGAGGCGCCACGGCAGACATGGCATTGCATCGACACGTCGGCGGACGGCTCGGTGAACGGGAAGAAGTCCGGCCGCAGCCGGGTCTGCAGTCCCTCGCCGAACATGGCTTCGACGAAGGCGTCGATCGCCCCGCGCAGGTCCGCCATAGTCAGGCCCTCGTCGACTGCCAGGCACTCAATCTGGTGAAAGACCGGGCTGTGCGTCGCGTCGAGGGCGTCGCTGCGGTAGCACTTACCGGGACTGACGACGTACAGCGGCACGGGCCTGGTCAGCATCGCCCGGATCTGCACCGGCGACGTGTGCGTTCGCAACACCATGCCCGACCGCTCGCCAGGCCCGGATCCGCCGACGAAGATCGTGTCCTGCATCTCCCTCGCGGGGTGGTCCGGCGGGAAGTTCAGCGCGTCGAAGTTGTACCACTCGGTCTCGACCTCGGGCCCTTCGGCGACTTCATAGCCCATGCTGACGAACACGTCGACAAGGCGCTCGCCCACGGTGGTCACCGGGTGTCGCGCGCCGTCGAGCGACATCGACCGGTCCCACGGCAGCGTGACGTCGACGGCTTCGTCCACGAGCACCCGGCGGTCCCGCTCGGCTTCGAGCTCGGTCTGGCGCTCCGCCAGCGCCGTCTTGACGGCGGCGCGGGCCGCGCCGATGCGCTTACCCGCGTCGGCCCGTGCGGCCGGCGGCAGAGCCCCGATTTCCGCATTGGCCAGCGTGAGCGGCGCGCGGTCACCGAAGTGCACGCGTCTGGCGGTCTTGAGTTCATCGAGATTGGCGGCATCCGCGATCGCCGCCAGCGCATCAGTCTGCATGCGCTGCAGTTCCTCGGGAGACAGCATGGCCACCTCCACGGGGTCATAAGCCTTATTCGGTGCAGACATCGGTGTGACATCTCCTGCAGTCAGTGGCACTGGGACAGGCTGTCAGCGCGGTGATCCGGCAGATCAGCCCGGGTTGCGCAGGCCGGCGCGACCAGAGCGGGTGCGCATGCTCGGGTCGCCAGCAGCTATTCTCCGGCTCCGCAGGGCAGCGCCGGGAAGACAGGCAGCCTCGATAGGCCCGCCGGCTAGCCGAACTCAGGCGTCCCGGCGGGCATGGTAAATCGGAACTCGGCCCCGCCCCCTGGTGCCTGCTGCACGATGATCTCCCCGCCGTGCGCCTCTACCAGGCCCTTGACGATGAACAGGCCAAGGCCCGCACCGCCGCGGCGCTTCGCGCGCCAGAACCGGGCGAAGACGCGGGGTGCTACCTCGGGCGCGATGCCAGGACCCTGGTCGCGGACCGCTACGGCCACGCCAGGAGCCCCTGCCACGACCGCTGGCTCCACCACGGTAGTAACGGTACCAGCCCCGTGCCGGACGGCGTTCTCAATAAGGTTCGCCAGGATCTGGTCGATCTTGTCGCCGTCGAGCCAGGTCTCGGGCACTCCGTCGGCGACCTCGATCCGGTAGCGGTCAGGGGAATCGCCCGCCGCGACCCGGCCACTGATGATCCTCATGGCGCGGCCGGGAATGTCGACAAGCTCCGGGTGAATCTCGATCCGTCCGGCCTCGATCCTGGATACGTCCAGCAATTCGGTGATCAGGCGAGTTACCCGGTCGGCATCCGCATTGACCGTCTCCAGCATCACGCGCTTCTGGTCATCGGTGAAGCGAGGCCATTTGGCCAGCAGGGTCGCAGTGAAGCCTTTCACGCTGGTCAGCGGCGAACGCAGCTCGTGCGCCACCGTCGACACCAGGTCGGCCCGGCTTCGCTCGAGCCGCGACCGCTGCTCCGCGCTACGCAGGGAGATCATCAGCCGTTGCACGGAGCCTGGCTCGAGGGACCAGCCCTCGCGCGGACCG
>DASXIA010000164.1:0-9608 GCA_036488155.1 Streptosporangiaceae bacterium
GCGCTAGAACGGGGCAGCAGGCCAGCGGCAAAAGCCGCGCGAGCATGATGGTGGGATACGTGGCTGCGCCATCGAAGGGGGACCCATGACATCGGAACTGGCTGACCGGCTCGGCACGTTCGGTATCTGGCGGGGCGCTACCCAGACGACGCCCGAGCTGGCCGCCGCTATCGAACGGCTTGGCTATGGCGCCCTGTGGCTCGGCGGCTCGCCCGACGGCGACCTCGCCGTCGCCGATGAGCTGCTCAGCGCGACGACCACGCTGAACGTCGGTACCAGCATCGTGAACATGTGGAAGGACGACGCCGCAACGGTCGCGCGGTCGTACACCCGAGTCCAGGCGAAGCACCCGGATCGGTTCGTGCTGGGCATCGGTGCGGGCCACCCGGAAGCGACGCAGCAGTATGCCAGCCCGTACAACACACTCGCGACGTACGTGGACCAGCTCGTCGCGGGCGGCGTTCCCGCCCATCGCATTGTGCTCGCCGCGCTCGGCCCCAGAGTGCTTCGGCTGGCCGCCGACCGTACCGGTGGCGCTATCCCCTACCTGGTGCCGTCCGAGCACACCCGGCTGGCACGCGAGATTCTCGGTCCGGACCGGCTGCTGGCACCAGAGCACAAAGTCGTGGTCGACACCGACACCGAGCGGGCCAGGGAGCTAGGCCGCAAGCGGGTGACCAATCCCTACCTCCACCTGGTCAACTACACCTCGAACCTGCGCCGCCTCGGCTTCACCGACGAGGATCTGGCTGTCACCAGCACGGCGGGTGGCGGCAGCGACCGGCTGATCGACGCGCTGGTCGCGCACGGCAGCCCGGACCAGGTTGCGGCTCAGCTCACCAGGCACCTGGAGGCCGGCGCCGACCACGTGTGCATCCAGCTGCTGACCGAAACCGAGGCTGATCCGCTGCCGGGCTACACCGAGCTTGCGGGCGCGCTCGGGCTGAAGCCGCGGCACAGTACGTGAGCCGGGGCCGGGTGCGCTGGCGAGGCGAGCCAGGCTTCCGGAGGGCGCAGTTAGCCGTCGCCGGGTACCGCCATCTCGCCTAGCCGCGACCAGTCGTCTTGCGGGATGGTGAAGTTGACGATCTTCGGCGTCGCCGCGAGGTGACGCGGCAGTGTCTGCTGCGCTTCGGCGAAGTGCGCCGACTGCACGTGGGCGGCGCCCGCCTCCCCGTCACGGAACGCCTCGACCAGCACGTACTCGTTCGGGTCATCGATGCTCCGGGACCACTCGAACCACATGCAGCCCGGTTCGCCTCGGGTCGCCGTGGTGAACGGCCCGGCAATCTTGGGCCAGGAGTCGGCGTAGTGCGGCAGGATCCGGAACTTAGCGGTGATGAAGATCATGAAGGCTCCCGTCGACGCGGCTACAGCTCATGATCCCGCCGCCCAGCCGCACCGACTAGCAGCTGTCTCAAGTTACGACTGGCCCTTCTCCTCGCGGGCCGCGACGCATCGCCGCCTGCTACCGCTTGCCAGTCCAACCGCCGCAGCGTCTGCGACGTCATAGGGGCATCAGCGTTACTCACTAAGGAGCACACCATGAAGCTGATGATCCGATCACCGCGCCGCGCGATGATAGCCGCAGCGATCGCGAGCGCTGCGGTCCTGTTGCCGGCCGTTGCCCTCGCGTCATCCGCCGGATCTGATTCCGCAGCGGCCGGTTCCGCCGCGACTCGTTCCGCCGTGACTGCGACGCGGTCCCATGCTGTCGCCCAGCCGCAATGCGCCCGTAGCTGGCTGACCTCCTGGATGGGCGTTCCCGGTGACGCGGCTGCGGGCAGCACCTTCTACCAGCTCGAGATCTCCAACGTGTCCGGCCAGACCTGCACGCTGCACGGGTTCCCCGGCGTGTCGGCGCTCGGTCGTGGCGGCAAGCAACTCGGCAGTCCGGCTGGCCGCAGCCATGGCCACACCGAACTGACCGTGACGCTGCAGCCAAACCAGACCGCTCATGTCGAGTTGCAGATCGCCGATGTCAGCAACTTCCCTCGAGCGGCCTGTCGTCCGGCCACCGCCAGCGCCCTGCGCGTGTACGCGCCCGGCGACTTCGCCGCGATGAAGTTCCCGTTCTCCTTCCGTGCCTGCGGCCGGAAGGGACCGGTCTACCTGCACGTGAGCACCACGATCTCAGGGGCCGGCATTCCCGGTCACACCAGCTGACGGGATTATTCCGGGAACGACCACTGCCGGCGTCGCGGCCGACTTAACCGGGCAGCACTGCACGGAAGTCGGCCGCGAGCGCCGTGATCGCGTCCCGCAGGCGGCTGGAGTCCGGTCCGGCCGACAACAGGGATCGGGAGGCGCTCGGCATCACCCGGTCCGGGCAGGCGGCGAACACCGTCGCCACGTCCGCCGGAGCCGCGCCCTGCGCGCCGACCCCGGGGGCCAGGAAGAGGCAGTTGGCAGCCGCCAGGTCAAGGCGCGGGCTCAGGTGAGTCGGCCCGACCACTGCACCGACAGGTCCGATCCGGCCGGGCGCGAGGCGCTCGTTAAGCGCGCCGATGTCCCGCAGCAGCTTTTCCTCGACTGTGACCGTGCCGCCTGTAGCGGCACTGCCGGGCGGGGCCAGCGCGGCCTGCACTGCCCGGCCCTCGGGGTTCGACGACCGCGTCACCACCAGCACGCAACTGCCGGACTCCTCGGCCCGTGACACGAACGTGCCCATGGCACCCAGGCCCAGATAGGGATGCACGGTAATGGCGTCGGCTGCCAGCGGCGCGCCCTTGCCGAGGTAAGCCTCGGCGTACGCGTCGTTCGTGGATCCGACATCGCCGCGCTTGATGTCCAGGATGACAAGCAGCCCGGCCGCGCGAGCGCTGTAAACAAGCCGCTGCAGCGTCCGGATGCCGCGCCACCCGTGCCGCTCGTAGAACGCCGACTGCGGCTTGATCAGGCCCACGGCGCCGGTCACCGCTTCGAGCATGATGTCAGCGAACCGGTCGAGCCCGTCCGGGGTGTCGCCCAGCCGCCAGCCGTCAAGCAGGTCGCCGGACGGATCGAGCCCGCACACCAGCGGCCCCTGAGCAGACCGGACTGCCGCGAACCGGGCAGCGAAGGACTCCGCCATGCGGCCATTCTCCCACCCGGTTAGTGCCGGGCAGGGGTTGACACGATCTCGCGGCGGTGATTACGTAAGCGGTTAACCAGAGTAAGCGCTTAACCATAGCAAACCGCTTACCTAACACACGACAAGAGGTCGATGCGTGCCGGACCGGTCGACGATCTACCAAGTCGCGCAGCGCAGCGGCGTGTCAACCGCGACCGTGTCGCGAGTGATGGCCGACGGCAAGGGCTTCTCGGCCGCGACCCGGGACCGCGTCCTCGCCATCGCCGCCGAGCTCGGCTGGGTACCGAGCGGTCCGGCCCGCGGCCTGGCATCCCGCCGATCCGGTATCGTCGGCCTGCTGTTTCCCGATCTCGGCCGGTCTGGCGAGGCGGAAGAGGAATCTCCGCTGTATGTAGACCAGGTCATCCGCGGAGCGGAACGCGCCGCGACGGCTGTCGGGGACGCGGTGCTGATCGCCGCGACCCAGAGCGAGTCTGGCCGCGAGCTTGCCTTCTCGGTTGCCGGCAAGGTTGACGGCCTCGTCGTGATGGCCCGCAGCCTCTCTGACGAGGACATCATGGCGATCTCGCGAAGCCTGCCTGTGGTCGTGCTAGCCAACGGTGACACAAGCGGCGGCCTCGACTTTGTCGGCGCAGACAACCCGGGCGGAGCGCGGGAGATCACTACGCACCTGATAAGGCAGCACGGCTATACCGATATCGCCTTCCTCGGCGGTCCCCTGGAGTCGCCGGACTCTCAGGATCGGTTTACCGGGTTCCGGCAGGCGATGAGAGACGCGGGCCTACGGGTCCCGGCCAAGCCGGCCGCAGTCGGCGGTTTTACCGAGGCAGGGGGGCAACAGGCAGTGCGGGCGATGCTCGCAGCCGGGCGGACGCCTCGAGCCATCGTGTGCGGCAACGACGAGATGGCCATCGGCGCGCTCATCGCGCTGCGAGCCGCCCGGCTGCGGGTTCCCGCCGACGTGGCCGTGACTGGCTTCGACGACATCGTCGCCACCCGGCACGTCCGCCCCGCGCTGACAACCGTCCGTCAGCCTATGCGCGAGCTTGGCGAGCGCTCGGTCCGCGTCCTGCTGGACCGGATCGCGGACCACACCAGGCCGCCAGACTCAGTGATCCTGCCGACCGAGCTCGTTATCCGCGGCAGCTGTGGCTGCCGTGGCCGGGCTGCGACCGCGAGCCACCGGAGCCGAGCATGATCAGCGACGCAGGCAGCTATCACCAGCCCGGCCAGGGCACACAGGACGCCCGGGTACCCGCGGTTCCGGCGCCTGCTGGCCAGGTCCGGGCCGACTGGGAGCAGCGAATCTACCGCCGGCTCGCCGATGCTGACGGGCGCGGCGCGGCGCCGGCCCTCCCCGCGCCTGCGTGGTTAACGGCCGAGCCAGGCGCCGGTCACATCCGGCTTAGCTGGGCGCCGGTGGCAGGCGCTGCCGGATACGTCATCGAACGCGCCGGTGGTGACAGCCCTGAACGGCAGATACTCCGCCACGGTGGCAGCGATGTCGCGGCCGTCGCCGGGACGGCGTTCGCGGACACCGGGATAGCCGACAAGACCGAGTACCGGTACCGAGTAGGCGCGGTAGCAGCCGCCGAGTACCCGGTCGGGTCCTGGTCAGAGCCGGTTTCGTGCATGACCACAGCCAACGCGCCTGACCCAGTCGTGATCGATGTGGACGCCGCGACCGTATCCGGGCAACTTCAGCGGGTGTGGCACATGGTCGGGGCTGAGCGGCTGTCCCAGCTGCGCGACGACGGGAGCAGCGCCGGCGCCAGCATTGCTACCGAATTCGCAGCTGCCTTGCGCCTGGCGCACACCGACCTCGGAACCACGATGGTGCGGGCGCATGCGATCTTGCATGACGACAACGCGGTTGCCCGGCGGGACGAGGCCGGAGTGTTGCGGTTCGACTTCAGCAAGGTCGACGAGATCTACGATCAGCTGCTCGAACTCGGCTTGCGCCCGGTTGTCGAGCTGTCATTCATGCCTGCCGCGCTGGCCCGCGACCCGCAGCAGACGGTCTTCACTTACCGCGGCATCATCTCGCCGCCCGGGGACTGGGGCGAGTGGCGGCAGCTGGTCACCGAGCTCACGGCGCACCTGGTCCGCCGGTACGGCGCCGATGAAGTTGCCGAATGGGCCTTCGAGGTGTGGAACGAGCCGAACCTTGTGGTCTTCTGGCCCGGCAGCCGGGAAGACTACCTGCGGCTGTATAGCGAGTCGGCGCTCGCAGTCAAAGCAGTTGACCCGCGACTGCGAATCGGCGGCCCTGCCTCTGCCGCGGGCGAGTGGATCGACGTGCTAGCGGCGCACGCGGCCGATACGGGTCTGCCGCTGGACTTCGTGTCCACCCACACCTACGGCAATCTCCCGCTAGACGTCCGGCCGTCGCTGCGGCGGCACCAACTGGATGGCATCCCGATCTGGTGGACAGAGTGGGGCGCTGGCTCGACACACTTCGGGGCGGTCCATGACAGCGCGCTGGGCGCACCGTTCGTGCTCAGCGGCTTCCACAGCGCACAGGGCCGAGTCGACGCGGTCGCGTACTGGGTAATCAGTGATCATTTCGAGGAGCTCGGGCGTCCGCCCCGGCTGTTCCACAACGGATTCGGCCTGCTCAGCGTGGGCAACCTGCGCAAGCCCAGGTACTGGGCCGCGCACCTGGCAGCGCACATGGGCGACCAGGTGCTCAGCACCCGGCTCGCCGGTGACGGAGCAGAAACCCTGGTGCAGGCCTGGGCCTCCCGGCACGCGAACGGCACCGTCGACATCTTGACCTGGAACGGCACCATCAACGCTGCACTTATCGACGGCGACTCCCGGCTGGACCGGCGCATCAGGCTCACGGTCACCGGCCTGGACGCGGCCGTCTATCAGCCGCGACTGGCGCGAGTGGACGCGCTGCACTCGAATGTCGTGGCCAACTGCCCCGCCGACATCATCTGGCCGGACGCTGCCCTCTGGGAGCGCCTGCGCGACAGCGACGGCCTGCACGAAGAGCGGCTGCCCGACATTTCACCCGAGGATGGCGCCGCGCACTTCGAATTTGACCTGCCAATGCCGGGCGTCGCCCGGGTCCGGTTGGCAGCCGGGCAAAGGACTGCCCGGCTTGACTGAGGAGAGCCACGATGAGATTCCCCCCGCACGTCAGATCCGCCGTGGTATGCACGACGTTGACCGCAGCATTAGCGGTCGGCGCCAGCGCTTGCGGTTCCAGCTCACAGGGTGGCAGTACCGCCTCGGCCACTCTGACCATTCAAGGTGACACCGGCAGCCCGTCGCTGACCGAGAACTTCAATCCGTTCCTGCCAGTGAACGAACTGCACGGCACCTACCTGATCTACGCACCACTGGAGATCGTCAGCCCCGTTGACGGTAGTTACACCCCGTACCTCGCCACCGGGTACACCTTTACTAATCCCACGACGCTGGTCTACACGATCCGCTCCGGGGCCAAGTGGAGCGACGGCAAGCCGTTCTCGGCGGCCGACGTCGTCTTCACGTTCGACCTGCTGAAGACGTACCCGGCGCTCGACAGCACTGGCATCTGGTCGCAGATCAGCAGCGTCGCGGCGGCCGGTAACCACGTCACGTTCACGTTCAAGGCACCCAACGTGCCGTTCGCGACCACGATCGCCCAGACGCCGATCGTGCCCAAGCACATCTGGTCGGCGGTGAGCAACCCGGCTAAATTCACCAATACCCACCCAGTCGGCGCGGGTCCGTTCATGCTCAAATCGTTCGCGCCGACCCAGTACACGCTGACGAAGAACCCGTACTACTGGGACGCGGCAAAGATCGCGCCGTCCAAGGTGGTCTTCCCGGCCCAGGCGACCAACCAGACCACTAATCAGCTCGCGGTGAGCAGCGGTCAGTTCGACTGGTCCTACACATTCCTGCCCGATGTCCAGAAGACCTACGTTGACCGGGACCCGGCGCACAACAAGTACTGGTTCCCGCCCGGCGGCACGATCGGCCTCTTCCTCAACCTGACGAAGGCGCCGTTCAACAACGTCAACTTCCGGCAGGGCATCTCGCATGCGCTGGACCGCACCACGATCGCTCAGAAGGCAGTCAACGGTTACATGCAGCAGGCCAGCCTGTCGGGCCTGATCTTGCCGAACCTGCGCAAGTGGCTGGACCCGAGCCTCGCCGACCAGGGCCTGATTACCCAGAACCGGGCTGCGGCGACGGCTGCCTTCGCCAAGGCCGGCTTCACGATGCACGGCGGCAAGCTGACCAACTCAGCCGGCACACAGGCCAGCCTGACCATCGTGCTGCCGAACAGCTTCAGCGACTGGGTGGCGGCGGCCACCGAAGTCAAGAACGAACTCGACGCAGCCGGCCTCAAGGTAACCCTGGACCTGCCGGAGTACGCGCAGTACTCATCCGAGATAGAGGCAGGCACGTTCGACGCGGCGATCGGCGGCTTCGGCGGCACCGGCAGTCCGTACACCGATTTCAACAATGCGCTGAACAGCACCTACGCCGCGCCGATCAACACGCCAACGGCCAACAACTTCGAGCGGTTCAAAGACGCCGCAGTCAACGGGGACCTGGCGACGCTGGCCTCAGCGACGAGCCAGGCAGCACAGCAACAGGCGACCGACAAGCTCGAGATGACGATGTACAACACAGTCCCGATCGTGCTGCTGTACTACGGCGGCAGCTGGGGCCTGTTCTCCACAAAGCACTTCACCGGCTGGCCGTCCGCAAGCGATCCGTACACGCTGCCCACCAACTACAACAACGCGCTCCTGACGGTGGTCACGCACCTGACGAAGGCATGACAGCTCCTTCCTCCTTATGAGCTGACGGGAGACCTGGATGAGGTACGTGCTGCGCAAGGTGGTGCTGTTCGTCCTCACCTTGTGGGCCGCGATCACACTCAACTTCATCCTGCCCAGGCTGATGCCCGGCTCACCGGTCGACGCGGCGCTCGGCAAGCTCGCGTCGGCCGGTGTGCCGATCACCAACGCGGAGCGCAGCGCCATCGAAATCCAGCTGGGCGTTCCGCATGCGAGTCTGATCACACAGTACGGCGACTACCTGCGGAACATCGCGACGTTGCGATTCGGCACGTCCTACTCATTCCCGAGCCAGACGGTCGCGCAGACCATTGGCAACGCCCTGCCATGGACACTGGTGCTGATCGGCGTCACGACGATCGTCGCGTTCGTCATCGGCACGCTGCTTGGCGTCTACGCGGGCTGGCATCGCGGAAAAACGGCCGACTCATCGATCACGATCGGGGCAACCTTCTTCGGTGCGTTCCCGCCGTTCTGGCTGGGGCTGCTGCTGCTGTACGTAGCGGCGTTCAAGTACGGCTGGTTCCCCATCAAGGGCGGCTACAGCCCGGGCACGTCGCCGAATCTCAGCCTGTCGTTCCTGTCTGACGCGTTCCAGCACAGTGTGCTGCCCGCGCTGACGCTCGTCATCACGACGATGTCGGGGTGGGTCTTCGGCATGCGCAACAACATGATCAACACGCTGGGCGAGGATTTCGTCACGTTTGCGGAGGCCAACGGTTTGCGCGACCGTACAGTCGCGCTGCTGTACGCGGCGCGCAACGCACTCCTGCCGAACGTCACCGCGTTCGGCCTGTCGCTCGGCACGGTGGTGGGCGGGGCGGTACTGGTCGAGGGCGTCTTCAGCTACCCAGGGGTCGGCGGCCTGCTGTTCATCGCGGTCACCAACCACGACTTCCCGTTGATGCAGGCACTGCTTCTGGTCTTCACCGTCAGCATGCTGGTTGCGATCTTCATTGTTGACCTGCTGTACGTCCGTCTCGACCCGAGAGTGCGCTGATGAGCCGCATACCGGGATCGTGGCGCTTCATCGGTCGCGCCCTCCGCACGCTATGGAGCAATGGCAAGGCCCGGACTGGCCTGATCATCCTCACCCTGATCGCGGCCATGGCGATCTTCGCGCCGCTGATTGCCCCGCACTCACCGACAGCCACGAGTTTCCCGCCATACCGGGGTCCCGACCAGGTCAACTGGCTCGGCACGACCGGAAACGGGCAGGACGTCTTCTCCCAGCTGATCTACGGGGCACGCGTCTCACTGCTGGTGGGCCTGGGCGCTGGCGCGGTGGCCACGCTGGTGGCAGTCACGTTCGGGCTGATAGCCGGATACCGGCCGGGCATCGTCGACGAGGTGCTCGGCTTCGTCACCAACCTCGCGCTGGTTGTCCCGGCGCTGCCACTGATGATCATCCTGGCGGCCTATTTGCAGGGTCACTCGGTCTGGACGATCGTGCTCGTCGTCGCGTTCACCAGCTGGGCAACCGGAGCGAGGGTAATCCGCAGCCAGACCTCGACGCTGCGCACTCGTGAATTCGTCACTTCCGCCGTGTTCTCCGGTGAACGGCTGCTCCGCGTCGTGTTCAGGGAGATCTTGCCGAACATGACATCGCTGGTAGCAGCCAGTTTCTTCGCCGCCGCGACGGCCGCGGTGCTCGCCGAGGCGAGCCTGGAGTTCCTTGGCCTTGGCAACCCCAGCACTGTCAGCTGGGGCACCATCCTCTACTCAGC
>DASXIA010000205.1:0-9215 GCA_036488155.1 Streptosporangiaceae bacterium
ATCTGCTGGCCAACATCGCGCTGCCACTGCATGTACTGGCGACAAACCGCGCGGCATTCCGGCCGGTCCGACACGTGGTCGTGCCGCTCATCGGCACCGCCGTGCTGGTGTACGGCGTCTGGGAGTTCGTGCAGCCAAGCCAGCCGCCGCCCGCCAACGTGTACTGGGCCTGGATCCTCGGTATCGTGCTGATCGCCGTGATCGCTACAGCGACTGTCTACGTTCGGCGGCGCTCAGCGCTTGACCGCGCGGCCACCGAAGGGCCGGAGCTCGTCCTTGCTGCCGACAGCACCCGCTGACCTGACCAGGGTCGCCTGCTGCCAGATCGGCCCGAGGATCGGCGAGCCTGACGCGAACCGTGCCGCTGGTCTGGCCGCCGCGCAGGCTGCCGCAGCAGGTGGCGCTGCGATCGTGATCCTCCCTGAGCTGTCCGCCAGCGGATACGTCTTCCGCGACATTGCCGAAGCGAGGGCCCTGGCCGAGCCCGCGGACGGCCCGACCGCGGCGGGCTGGACGAGTCTCGCCCGGCGGCACGGCACCACGATCGTTGGCGGTATCTGCGAACTCGGCGCCGGCAGCCTGCTGTACAACACCGCACTGGTGGTCGACGCAGCGGGCGTGCGCGTCGCCTACCGCAAGGCGCACTTGTGGGACGCCGAGAAGCTAGTGTTCACCCCCGGTGACGCTCCGCCGCCGGTCATTGAGACTGCTGGCACGTCGCTGGCGGTGATGATCTGCTATGACCTGGAGTTCCCTGAGTGGGTCCGGCTGCCGGCGATGGCCGGCGCCCGCTTGCTGTGCGTTCCGGCGAACTGGCCCGCACTGCCGCGCCCGGAGAGGGAACGGCCGATGGAGGTGGTTCGCGCACAAGCGGCCGCGGGCATCAACCGGATGTTCGTGGCCGTCTGCGACCGGACCGGTACTGAGCGCGGCGTGGAATGGGTCAGCGGCTCGGTGATCGTCGACCCGGACGGCTGGCCGCTCGCCGGGCCGGAAACCGGTGAGGGTGAGATCACCATCACCGCCGACTGTGACCTGGCGTCAGCCGCAGACAAGCGCATCTCCTCGCGGAATGACGTACTGACTGACCGGCGTCCGTCACTCTACGGCGGCGTGACCAGAGAGGATCGTGATGACTGACCAGCCTGGCGGCGGCCTTCCGCGGGTGATGGCCGACGACCACATCGGCCAGGTCGATGCCACCCTCGTCCCGCGATTCGCCGGGCCGGCTACGTTCGCGCGGCTGCCCCGGCTGGATGAGGTCTCGTCGGCGGACATCGTCATCGCGGGCGTGCCGTTCGACTCGGGGGTGAGCTACCGGCCCGGCGCGCGGTTCGGCCCGGCGCATGTGCGCGCGTCGTCGAAGTTGCTCCGCCCGTATAACCCGGCCGCGGGAATCGCGCCGTTCGCAGAGCTTCAGGTGGCCGACGCCGGGGACATCGCAGTGAATCCCTTCGACATCACTGAAGCTATCGGTGAGGTCGAGGCTGGCGCCGGTACGCTCACCGCTGACGGAGCGCGGCTGCTCACCATCGGCGGCGACCATACGATCGCGCTGCCGCTGCTGCGGGTGGCCTCCCGGCGCCACGGGCCGGTCGCGGTGCTGCACTTCGATGCGCACCTGGATACGTGGGACACCTACTTTGGCGCCTCGTACACGCACGGGACGCCGTTCCGCCGGGCTTCGGAGGAGGGGCTGATCGACCGGGAGCACTCGGTGCATGTCGGCATCCGCGGACCGCTGTACGCGGCCTCCGATCTGGCCGACGACTCGGTGCTTGGTTTCCAGGTCATCAGCTGTCCTGAGGTCGAGTCGATCGGGGTGAGCGAGGTCATCGAGCGCATGCACGCCCGCCTGGGCGGCAGGCCGGTTTATGTCTCGCTCGACATCGACGTGCTCGACCCGGCGCACGCTCCGGGCACCGGCACGCCTGAGGCGGGCGGGCTGAGCGCACGCGAACTGCTGGCGGTGCTGCGCTCGCTATCGACCGTGACCCTGGTCGGAGCTGACATCGTGGAGGTCGCGCCCGCGTACGACCATGCGGAGATCACCGGTATCGCGGCCGCGCACGCCGCCTTTGAGCTGGTGTCGGCGATGGCCGCGACCAGGTAAGTCCGTCAGGGCACATCCGAAGCTCTCCCTGTCGGCGCTAAACTCGTGTGATATGTCACGTTACGGCGCGGCCGGCAATGCGCCCGCTGGCGGGTGGCTCGACGGGGACCAGCAGCGGGCGTGGCTGGCCTATATCCGGGTGCAGCTGCGACTGGCGTACGAGATGAACCGGCAACTCCTCGCCGACAGCGGCATGTCACTGCCCGACTACGACGTGCTCACGGCGCTGAGCGTCGCCGACGGGGGCCGGATGCAGATCACCGTTCTTGCCGCCCAGATCGGCTGGGAGCGCAGCCGGGTGTCCCACCACGTCCGGCGGATGAGCGCCAGGGGCCTGGTGACGTGCGGCCTGTCCGCAGCCGACCGGCGGGTCACCGAAGTGACGCTGACCAGCCGCGGGCAACGTGCCCTGGAGGAAGCCGCTCCAGGGCACGTTGATCTTGTCCGGCACCTGTTCTTCGGGGGGCTGCCGGCTGACCTTGTCGGGCCGCTCGGCGACGCACTCGAAAGCGTGTACGCCAACATCATCGAGCAGGGTTCGCTCCCGCCGCCGGTCGACTGGCAGCCAGCCGAGGACTGAACAGGCCCTCAGCCCCCGGCGGCCGTCCAGTTGTGATTGCGTGACGTATCACGTAAGTTGACGAGGAGAGCCAGCGGGTACCAGCGCTCAGCGAAACGCTGAGGTTGCCGTTCGCGGCCATGCCGAGGCCGCTACCGGGAAGGAACTGCTATGCCCAACGCGATTGTGGTGACCGGATACGGACCGCCCGAGGTGCTGAAGTGGGCCGGGGTCCCGCTGTCGGAACCACGTCAGGGACAGATCAGGATCAAGGTCAGGGCCGCCGGCATCAGCCCGACTGATCTCGCCCTGCGAGCCGGCTATCTCAAGGATGCCATCCCGCTGCCCCCTGACGCCGTCCTCGGCTTCGAGGCCGCAGGCACCGTCGACGCGGTCGGCCCTGGTGTCACCGGCACGTCCGTCGGTGACGGCGTCACGGCTCTGCTTTTCAGCCTGGGAGGCTACGCCGAGTACGCGGTGGCGTCGATCTGGACACGCAAGCCCGACACAGTTTCGTGGGTTGATGCCGCCGCGCTGCCTAGTTCGGCCGAGGCGGCCGCCGGTGTCCTCCGGCAGCTGAACGTCAAGCGCGGGGAGACGCTGCTGCTGTTTGGCGGCGGCGGATCCGTCGGCATCATCGCGACGCAGCTCGCGGTCGCCAGGGGGGTCAAGGTGATCAGCGCGGTCGGCAACCACGACGAAACGCTCGCCCGCGCACTCGGAGCGACGCCGGTGCTGTATGGCGCCGGCGTGGCCGACCGAGTTCGCGCGCTGGGCGCGGTGGACGCCGTGTTCGACGCGGCCGGCAACGGTGTCCTGGCCGATGCGATCGCCCTGGCTGGCGGACCCAAACGGGTCATCACGCTGTCGGACCCGGCCGCGGCTGACTTCGGCGTGACGCTTTCCGAGCCTACGGCTGACCGTGCTCCCGGTGCCCTCGATGAGACGATCGCCCTCCTGGCCGATGGGCGGCTCCGCCTGCGCGCGCACAAATCCGTGCCCATGCAGCAGGCCGCCGAGGCGCACCGCCAACTGGAAAGCGGCAACGTCCACGAGCGCATCATCCTCACCGTCGACTAATGCGGGCGGCAAAGCGTTGGCTGGGCAAGCCGCTCCTGCGTTCCGTCGGCCGGCCGACATCGCGCCACCGGAAGACAGCACGGTCACTCAGTAGCCAGAGGTGTCCAGGGATCGGGCGGGCATAGCGGACTAAGCGTCTGTGCCGCTCTTTTGCTCTGAGCGGTTCTGCTGCCGTGCCCTGACGCCGGCGTTGCCTTGCTCGATTTCCCGCGCCGACCGGCCGGTTTCCTTCTCGTACGCCAGAGCGTCAGCGTTGCTGTACGGGTCGTTCCGGCGGGACACGACTCGGGGGATCACTATGCCTGCCGCTGCGATCAGGAGCCCGAGCGTTGCGGCAAATATCCCAATAGCCATGATAAGTATTTTCCCCAAAGTCGTAGGTCTGGGTCTGCGGAGCGATGGCGGCACCACCGGGCGGATCAGTGCCGACGGTCGGCCTCAGCTGGGGGCTGAACCGGTGAACACGGTCACGAGCGCCCGGAATCTGTAAAGCCGCACTGCTCATTCCTCCCTCACCTCGAAGTGCGCGAGCCGCCTCACCGATCACGCGCCAGCCCGCTCCCAAGCCGATACGCCCGGCAGCCAGACGTGTCGCGGCCAACAGGTCTTTCCCTATACAATACTTGTATGGCGCAACACCTTCGAGACGGAGCTACGGCCGTGGCAGAGGACGCAGCCAGCGAAGTTGAGGTGCTCCAGGAGGCAACGCGCCTGCTCGCTGGAATAGCGCTGCGCAGCGTGGAGGTATTGGACGGAGCCGTGACGCTGCCCCAGTACCGCGTGCTGGCCGTCCTGGCAGATCTCGGCGACGTGCGCTCCGCGCGAGTGGCTGACGCGCTTGGGCTCGAGGCCTCGACAGTGACGCGCTTGGTGGACAGGCTCGCCGCCGCCGGGCATGTGAGCCGCAGCAGCGACCCGACAAACCGGAGCGCGGTGACCTTGCAGCTGGCTGCGAGCGGCCGAGACCTCGTGGCGCAGGTGGTCAGCTGGCGGCTCCGCGAGCTCGAGCGCATCCTGCTCTGCCTCAAGCCCGCCGACCGCATCGCGCTGACCAGCAGCCTCGCACTTCTGGTGGAGGTCGCAGGCGAGGGCTACGGCGCTCGCGCTATGCACCGGCTGCCGCTCTGAATCCGCTGAGCACGGCGTTAGAAGCTGCCTTAGCCCTAGGGCGTCCGGCTGACAGAGTGCATATGAAATCATTGCCATAAGCAATCAAAGCAGGGAGCGAGGAATTGAGCCGGAATGCGCCCGACGAGGCGGTGCTTGACGCGGTGCTGACGGCGAGCCGCACGCTGGTTGCCGTGGCCGAGCAGTCGCTGGGGGCAGCCGCTGAGGAGACGACGCTGGCCCAGTACCGGGCGCTCGTGGTGCTGGCTTCCCAGGGGCCGCAGCGGCTGGTGGACCTGGCGCGGGCGCTGGAGGTGACGCCGCCGACGGCCGGGCGGATGTGCGACCGACTGCTCCGCAAGGGCCTGATCCGGCGGCACCGGGCCCGCGCCGACCGCCGCGAGGTGCTGGTGTCGGTCACCTCTGCGGGCCTGGAGGTCGTGGATCACGCGACCGCGCGGCGCCGGGAGTTGCTGGCCGAGATTCTGGGCCGGCTGCCGGCCAGGCAGCAGACAGCGGTGGCGGCCGCGTTGCAGACCTTCGCGGACGCGGCGGGCGAGGTGCCAGATAGTCAGTGGCCCGCCATGACGACACCGGCGCTAGCGAGTCCGGTCACGGCCAGCCCGGCAGGAACGAGCCCGGTCGTAGCGAGTCCGGTTGCAGCCAGCCCGGCAAGGACGAGAGGTAGCGCGTGACCGCAGTCGGTAAGAGCTCATCAGCGCCTCCCTGGTCCGCGCGGGCGGGCGGGTGGCTCCGCGAGTCTCGGGCGGGGCTGTTTCCGGTCGCCGTGCTGGTCGGAGTCGGTGCTGGGCTCGGCGCGGTCGTGTTCCGATACCTGATCTATTTCGTCACCTGGCTGGCGACCGGGCACGACGAGTTCGGCCAGCAGGGTTACGTGGGCAGCTCGCACCTGCCCTGGCTGGGCCTGGCATTTTTCGTGGTGATCCCGGCGATAGGCGGGATCGTTTACGGTCCGCTGATTTACCGCTATGCCCGGGAGGCCCGCGGCCACGGGGTGCCTGAGGTAATGGTCGCCGTCGCCGAGAACGGCGGGCGGATCCGGCCGCAGGTCAGCGTGGTCAAGGCGCTGGCATCGGCGCTGTGCATCGGGACCGGCGGTTCGGTCGGCCGGGAGGGCCCGATCATGCAGATCGGCTCGGCCCTGGCCTCCGCGTTCGGCCAGTGGACACGGATGCCCGAGAACCGGATGCGGATCCTGGTGGCCTGCGGCGCGGCCGGCGGCATCTCGGCCACGTTCAACGCGCCGATCACCGGCGTGTTCTTCGGCGTGGAGATCATCCTGCGGGAGTTCTCCATCGACGCGATGTTCACCGTCATGCTGTCGGCCATGCTCGCTGATGTGGTGGCTATCCCGTTCCTGGGCAACCATCCGTTTCTGACCGGCTTCCCGTCGGGGATTGTGCTTAGCCATCCGCGGAATTACCTGCTCGTCGCCGTGCTGGCCGTGATAGCCGGCCTGATCGGGCTGTTGTTCAAGACCGTCCTGTACAAGATCGAAGACCTGTGGGACCTGTGGTGGAAGGGCCGGCCCGAGTGGGCCCGGCCGGCGGTGGGCGGCGTGGCGCTCGGCCTGCTGCTGCTGGCATTGCCCCAGATGTACGGGGTCGGCTATCCAGTGATGTATAAAGCCGTGGCCGGAAATTACGTACTGTGGTTCCTGCTGGTTCTGGCAGCCGGGAAGATCGTGGCCTGCAGCCTGACCATGGGGATCGGCGGCTCCGGCGGGGTGTTCGCGCCGTCGCTGTTCATCGGAGCGACATCGGGCATGGCCTTCGGCGTTGCGGCAGGGCACCTGTTCGGGGCTGGCGCGGGCCAGCCGGCGCTGTACGCGGCGGTGGCCATGGGCGCGGTTTTCGCCTCGGCCGCCCGCGCGCCGCTGACCTCGGTGGCCAGCGTGGTAGAGATGACGGGAGACTTTGCGCTGACGCTTCCGGTGATGCTCGCGGTGGCGATCGCGACCGCGACCTCACGGGCGCTGAGTTACGGCACCATCTACACCACCAAGCTGCTGCGCCGCGGCCAGGACGTTGACCGGGCCGCTCCGTGGCGCGCGTTCGGGGATCTGAAGGCTGGCGACGCGATGCGCCCGTTCGCCGCGCCCCTTCCGCTACCGGGTGAGTCTCGTGCCGCCGGCGCGAGCGTCGATGCGCCCGGGGCGCGGCAAGTACCCGTGACTCTGGGTGACGTCACCTGGCGGGGCGATCCGCAGGCGGTGTATGCGGGCGAGTCGCTCGCGCAGACCCTGCGGCAGCTCGCCGTCTACGGGCGGGACGGCCTGCCGGTGGTGTCGGCCGACGGCCGCCAAGTGCAGGGCTGGATCACTAACGCCAGCGTGCTGCACGCCGTTGCCAGCCAGATCGGCACGTCGCCGCCGCCTGCGGCGGGGGGTCCTGGCGGCCTCCAGTACCCGGCGGCGGGTGGCGAGCCACCGGACCCGCTGCCCGGCTACCAGGTGCTGGAGTTCGCTATCCGGAGGGAGTCGGCGGCGGCAGGGCAGCCGCTGGGCAGCGTCGGCCTGCCGGAAGGATGCATCCCGGTGTCTATCCTGCGGGACCGGGTCCTTCGCGAACCCGATCCGGGCCTCGCCCTGACGGCTGGAGACCGGGTCAGCGTCCTCACGCCCGTCCTGGCGGGAGGTCCCACCGGATCTCAGCCCGGTCCGATGACAGCTGTGCCGGGCGGGGCGGCCGGGTGCACTGCGGTGAGCACGCCCTCCGGGCCAGCGAGTGCCCGGCCGGCGGCTGCCGGGCCGGGCGGCGGTCATGATGACGACGGTCATCAAAACGGGGTTTCCGGATGGAGCAGGTGAGCCGGGGAACCGGCCGACGGCAGGCCAGACGTCCGATCCGGTGCCCCAGAGAATGGCCGGCACCGCGGGCGTTTCCCTGTGCGGTCAATGCCCGTGGTGAAGCCGATGAGGCTGGTCGCGGCCGCGCTCGCTGGGCATGCCCAGAGACAGCGAGCGTCTGATGCTTGCCATTGTCACGTTCGCGGCCGGGGCAGCGATCAGCCTGCTCACCAGCTGGCTGCTGGTGTCCCGGCTGGAGCGGATCGGCGACCGCCTGGGGCTGTCCGAGGCGCTGCTCGGAATCGTCGCGGCGCTAGCGGCCGACGCGCCGGAGATAACTGCCGCGATTGCCGCGCTGACGAGTCACCAGCAGCGGATAGGCGCGGGCGTGGTGCTCGGCTCGAATGTCTTCAATCTCGCTGCCCTGCTGGGTGTCGGGGCGGTGGTGGCCGGGCGGATCGGCCTGCACCGCAGGGTCGTGACCCTGAGCGGGACGGTCGCCCTGTCGGTTGCAGTGGTCTGCGTGCTGGTTGTCGGCGGCGCGCTGACGCCGCTGGTCGGCCTTGTGCTCGCGGCGGCAGTTGTCGCGCTGTATCTCGTCGTGCTGGGTACCGGCGGAAAGGGTCTTCGCCTCCCCGCGTCCTGGCAGGCATGGCTGCGATCGGCGGTAGCCGAAGAGGAACTCGAACTCGAGGAGGCCATCCGGCCTCGGCGCGGGGGCTGGCTGGATGCGGCGACAGCCGCGGCCGCGCTGATCGTGGTCATCATCGCAAGTATCACGATGGAACGGGGCGCTTCGAGTCTAGGCCGGTCGGCCAGCGTCCCGGAGATCATCACCGGCGGACTGGTGCTCGCCGCGGTGACCAGCCTTCCTAACGCGGTCGCCGCCGTGTACCTCGCGAGCCGCGGCCGTGGTGCCGCGACACTCAGCACCGCCCTGAACAGCAACACCCTGAACGTCCTCGCAGGGCTTCTGCTACCCGGCGCCGTGCTCGGCCTGGGCGCGCTATCAGGGCAGGCGCTACTGGTCACCGCCTGGTATGCGGGCCTCACGCTAGCGGTGCTCGCGCTCGCCTGGCGGCACCAGGGACTGGGCCGCCGTCACGGCGCTGCGATCATCACCGCCTACGCCGGATTCACTGCGAGCCTCGTCATCAGCGAGTACGCGGGACCAGGTGGTAACGCCCTGGTCATCGGGCTCAGCGTGTTGTCAGCAGCGGTGCTGGCGATGGCCCTGGCGCCAGGTGCGAGACGCGTCCATCGCGATGCGCGTGGCGCGGCTAAAGCTTGGGTGAACGGCCAGAGGCCGGCTAGCGGTACGACTGCGAATGCGGTTCTCCGCCGCGCATCGCTCCTGCCCGGCTGGACCGCCCGACGGCTGTGGGTCGTCAGCATGATTGCTGCTTCCGCGGTCGCCGCCATTGACGCGGCCACCGGCCCCAGGGTGGTGCTGATCGGGCTGCTTGCTGTCGGGCCTTGCATTGCCCTGCTCACCGGAAGGTGGCTACCGGCCGCAATCACCGGTGTGTGGGCGTGCGGACTGGCAG
>DASXIA010000302.1:0-7988 GCA_036488155.1 Streptosporangiaceae bacterium
ATAACCGTTGAGTTCCCAGCGAGCCCAGTCCCGCAGCTCCTGCTCCCCGGCCTGCCCGCTGAGCACAATGCACCTCTGCAACAGGGACGACAGCGGCACCCTGTCGTCGAGCAAGTCCGCCTGGATCTGCGCGAGCAGATCGCCCCGCCTACCAGCCATGCGAAGGATTCTCGCGGCCTGAGACTGGCTAGGCGAAACGGCGGCGACGACCAGCCAGAAGCAACTACCAGACAGCCAGGTTGCGCGCAGGACGGGTCAATGCGGCCCGAAAGGAAAACCGCTCACCGACCTTGGATTCGCGACCGGGCGGAGCTCCGTAGAGGTTCCCGGCGCGTGACTTTGACGCGTGCCCTGGCATCGGCGGATGGTCCTTATGCGACTGGCGGCGGCCCCTCCAAGCCTGCCCAGAACGGCGACCGTGGCCGCTCGGTGTTGAGCCGGCTACGCCAGTACTCGGCAGTGTGAGCTTCCCAGCTCGGGCCTCTCGGCATCGTGCCTGGTAGATCCGGCGCCGGGTTTGAACGACTGACTTCTTCCGTGTTTAGGAAGTCCGTTGCGTAGCGGAATGAAGCCTGAGAGCGCTGGGCGTGGCGTCTAGCTGCGGCGTTCGTGGCCGGACGTCGGTGTGCGTCGCTGTGCGTCGCTCAGACCCGCTCTGTGTCAGCGAAGCCCGGCCGGAAGCTGGCTGGCGCCTGGGAACGCTCTATATAGCTCTGACCTAGGACGTTCGCGGCCCGACGTCGCTGATTATCGCCCAACGCCTGACTGCATTGGCTCTGGATTTGGCTCTTGAAAGTCCGTGCGCAGGTCGCAGAACTGATAGGCCTCATATCCACGTTGAAGGCAGTTCTGTTCTTCCGCCTCCTTCGCCGGGATGGGTCTCAGCAACCGTTGCACCTGCCGCCGGCAACTCGCCGTCCGACCTTGTCATGGCCAGTATCCCCGCAATGGCACACCGCTGCGGAGACCGCGTCCCGGCTGCGCCGCCACATCATTTCTGAGCTGGGGAAACGCGTTCCAGAGCCCTTGCCCGGAAAGCTGCTCTAACGCAGGTCTCGCGATACCCGCCGCGCGCTGGAACCGTGGCCGATGCCGCTCGCAGAGTCAGTATCGCGGCGCCGGTCACAGTCCGCACAGTCCATGCAAGTCATCGAGGCCGGCGCTACGGCGTGGAGTCGCTCGTATGGGTCACCGCGGGCACGGTAGAAGGCGGCAGCAGCACTTGCGGACGGGGCCGGGTCCGGCTGTCTGGTAACGGGCGTCCAGCGGACGCCAAGCGAGGGGCAGGTTGTCGCATCCGACGGACTTTCGGGGTCAGACCAGGCGCGCCGCCCGGTCTTGCGGAAGATGGCGGCGGCGTCGTGGCGGGCGATCACCGGGGCGGGCTAGCCCGCCCCGGTGACATCTGGAGGTCATGTCCAGTGGCCGAGTCCTGGAACCCCGCAGGCTCGTCTTCGAGGACGACGCCCCTTGGCTGGTCCTCGGGGCCGGGTTCGAGCTGTCGGACATCTCTCGAAACAACCAGCTGGGCGAGACGACGTGGACTCCGCGGACGAACGACCTCGTGAACGACAAGCAGCTGGAGCAGCGGTAGGCAGATGGTGGTGGACCAGGCCGCGCGCCCCGGATCCCGGCATACGCTCCGGACCCCAACCCCGGTGGGCCGACTCCCATCCGCCGCAGCACATGCCGATGCCGACGTGGAGCTGGCAGACCGCGGGTCCGCTGGGTACCAACACGGCCGATGATGAAGAACTCAGGGTTGGGCTGCAGCGCTGTCAGGTGAGCGGCCGCCGTGGAGGGCTACCGGAGGTTGCCGCCACCAAGCCAAGCGCTGCGGATGCTCAGGTGACATGTTCGCAAACAGCGACCACGCCTGACCGCCTGCCATGCAGCCATCCTGGCCCACCGCGCAGGTGACCGATTTCGCGGTGGTGCTCTACTCAGGCGGCCAGCGCATCGGCGACGGGTGCTGGACCGAGTGCGGACACTCGGCTCGTACATCGAATGGGGCTCACGGCTCGCCGTCGAGAACTCCCAGGTCTCGCGCCGGTCCGGAACTCTGCCTGGACTCTTCGCGTCGTCGGTGTCGCCTACGACAGCGACCTGGACCACGTGGAGCTCGTCACCTGTGAGGTGGCACGCGAGGTGATGCGGACCGTGGAGGGCGGGGTGCCCACCCACGAGCCGGTCGTGCGGTTCCACGCCTTCGGCAACTCCAGCATCGACTTCTCGGTGATGCTGCGGACGTCCGAGGTCACCCTGCAGTACGTGATCGTGCACGAGTTCATCAAGCGGCTGCACCGGCGCTACCGGGAGGAGGGGATCGAGATCCCCTACCCAACCGTCATCAACCTCAACACGAGGCTGGAACCGCCCGGCGTGCCGGAGAGCCCGCATCATCCGGCGTTGACCGATTGACTCGACCGGCCACCCAGATCCGGCGGATCTGAGCTGTACTCACTGCCCAAGTCTGCAATCCGCTGCCACCCATTTCGGCCTCGGCGCGGGTGGCGCGTCCGAGTCGACCACGCTGCGCGATCGGCGCCAGGCGCAGCCGCAGGTTCCGCGACGCCCTCCGTGGCCGCGACGGGCCTTCGCTCACGATCGCCCGGCCCAACCCGCCAGGTGACGCCTGGCGACGCAGACGTACCTCACCGCGGCAAGAGCGGATGGTGGGCTGAGACTGGGGGGCTGCATATTAATGCGGCGGGACGTGACATTGAGCGCCGTGCAGCTCTGCAGCGCCCAACCTCGATGAGGATTATGCGGACTGTCACCGTCGCCGAGCTTTACCTGTACCTGGGTCGGCTCCGGCTGTCCGGCACCGGGCGTCCAGCGGTCACTGAGCGGGCCGGTGCGCTGCAGTTTGGCAGTCGCCTCGATGTGCTATGCGGGTGTGCACCAACCTAGCTGCCGCACATGCAGTCGGTGCCGGATGTCTCACGGAAAACGAGTCGGCTGTCGACAGCAACTGAATACTGACCACAGCGCGGCAAACGAAAATTGACCAGCTTCCCCGGAACCCTGGCTTGGAGTCGAGCCGGGGAGGAAGCAGGTGCTGAGCGTGGAGGATTGGGCTGAGATCCGTCGGCTGCGGCGGGCGGAGGGTATGCCGATCGCGGCGATCGCGCGGACGCTGGGCGTGTCGCGGAACACGGTGAAGGCGGCGCTGGCTAGTGACGGGCCGCCGAGGTATGAGCGGGCAGAGCAGCCGAGGCTGGCCGACGGGTTCGAGCCGCGGATCCGGGAGGTGCTGCGGGCGTGGCCGTCGATGCCGGCTACGACGATCGGCGAGCGGATCGGCTGGCCTTATTCGATCCGGACGTTGAGTAACAGGGTGGCGGAGCTGCGGCCGTTGTATCTGCCGCCGGATCCGGCGTCGCGGACCGCGTATGCGGCGGGTGAGCTGGCGCAGTGTGATTTCTGGTTCCCGCCGATCACGTTGCCGGTCGGGTTCGGTCAGGCACGGACCGCCAAGCGGCTGCCGGTGCTGACGATGGCATCGGGGTATTCGCGGTGGCTGAGCGCGGTGCTGGTCCCGTCCCGGCAGGCGCAGGACCTGTTCGCCGGGTGGTGGCAGCTCATCGACGGGCTGGGAGCGGTGCCGCGGGCGCTGGTGTGGGACGGGGAGGGCGCGGTCGGCCGGTGGCGGGCCGGCAAGCCCGAGCTGACCGGCGACTGCCAGGCGTTCCGCGGCACCCTGGGCGTGAAGGTGATCATCTGCAAGCCCGCCGATCCCGAGGCCAAGGGCTTGCTGGAACGGGCCCATGACTATCTGGAGCGGTCGTTTCTGCCAGGCCGGGTGTTCACCGGGCCGGGCGACTTCAACGCCCAGCTGGCCGGGTGGCTGAGCGTGGCGAACTCCCGGCCTAAGCGGGTGCTGGGCTGCCCGCCATCGGAGCGGATCACCGCCGACAAGGCCGCGATGCTCTGCCTGCCGCCGGTCGCCCCGGTGACCGGATGGCGGTCCTCGGCGCGGCTGGGCCGTGATCATTACATCCGGCTCGATTCCAACGACTACTCCGTGCACCCGGCGGTGATCGGCCGGCGGATCGAGATCACCGCTGACCTGGCCCGGGTCAGGGTGCTGTGCGACGGCAAGGTCGTCGCCGATCACGAGCGCATCTGGGCGCAGCACCAGACCATCACCGACCCCGCTCACCTGGCCGCCGCCCGGGCGCTGCGCCGCGAGCGGCTCGAGGTCGTCCGCCCGGCCGCCGAGCCCGTGGTGGAGCAAAGGTCGCTGGCCGACTACGACATCGCGCTCGGACTGATCAGCGGGGCAGCACGATGACCGCGGCCAAGACCGCCCGCGACATCGGCGCCGAGGTCGCGTTCCTGACCCGGGCGCTGAAAGCACCCACGCTGCGCGAATCAGTAGACCGGCTCGCTGAACGGGCCCGCGCCGAGAACTGGAGCCACGAGGAATACCTCATCGCCTGCCTGCAGCGCGAGGTATCCGCCCGCGACGCCCACGGCGGCGAGGGCCGCATCCGCGCCGCGAAGTTCCCGGCCCGCAAGTCACTGGAGGAGTTCGATTTCGACCACGCCCGCGGCCTCAAACGCGAGGTCATCGCCCACCTGGGCACCCTGGACTTCGTCACCGCCAAAGACAACGTGGTGTTCCTCGGCCCGCCCGGCACCGGCAAGACTCACCTGGCCACCGGCCTGGCCATCCGGGCTTGCCAGGCCGGGCACCGGGTCCTGTTCGCCACTGCCGCCGACTGGGTCGCCCGGCTCGCCGATGCCCACCACGACGGCAAACTCCAGGCCGAGCTCATCCGGCTCGGCCGCTACCCGCTCATCGTCATCGACGAAGTCGGCTACATCCCGTTCGAAGCCGAAGCCGCCAACCTGTTCTTCCAGCTCGTCTCCGCCCGCTACGAACGAGCATCCCTCATTGTCACCAGCAATAAGCCATTCGGCCGGTGGGGAGAGGTGTTCGGCGACGACGTGGTCGCCGCGGCCATGATCGACCGGCTCGTCCACCACGCCGAAGTCATCGCCCTCAAAGGCGACAGCTACCGGCTCAAAAACCGAGACCTCGGCCGCGTCCCCACAGCCGCGACCGACGAACCATGAACCCGAAGGTGGTCAGTTTTCACTTGCCGCCAGCTGGTCACTTTTCGCTTGCCGTTGACATCGGCCACACTCCACCGGGAACCATAGATTCGATTACCCCGCTTATCAGTACTTGTGCTGGAAGGTGGGACCGTGTGACCATCCAAGCGGCGAGCGTGCGCCTGCTTACGGATGTCCGGTCTTGTGCCATCAGGCAGGCGTCCGCTGCCGGATCGGCCGAGCCGGGGCTTCTTGCAGGAAAGGTGACCAGCATGGGAGTGAATGTGACCGCGCACCGCGTCCGGGTTCTTGCTGTTGGGATGGTGGCGGCAGTTGGCGCGGCGGCGTGGATTGCTCCGGCCGCGGCCTGGGCGCGGCCCGCAGTCCCGGCGGCGTCCTTTTCGGCCCGCGGGTTCCTCGCCTCGGTCGCCGCCACCTCGGCCCGGAATGCGTGGGCGGTCGGGCAAGCCGGACCTGCGTTCAGCTCTAAACCTAGGACGCTGATCGCGCGCTGGGATGGCAAGGCGTGGAAGCGGGTGCCCAGCCCGACCCCGGCATCGGGCGGCAGCCTGTACTGGGTGACCGTAACGTCCGCGCGCCGGGGGTGGGCGGTGGGCGAGACCGGCAGCGCCACCGGCACCAACACCAAGACGCTGATCCTGCGCTGGAGCGGCACCTCTTGGTCCCGGGTGCCCAGCCCGACCCCCGCGGGCGGCGCCACCCTGTACGGCGTGGCCGTAACCTCAGCCCGCAGTGCGTGGGCGGTCGGCTGGGCCTACCGTGGCCAAAAGACGCTCATCCTGCACTGGAACGGCACCGCCTGGTCGCGGGTGCCCAGCCCCACCCCGGCCGGCGGCGCGGTGCTTACTGGCGTGGCGGCGCCCTCGGCATCCAGCGCGTGGGCGGTCGGCTGGATCTCCAGTAACTCCAAAGCCAAGACGCTGATCCTGCGCTGGAACGGCAGCGCCTGGTCGCGGGTGCCCAGCCCGACCCGGGTCGGCGGCGCGGCGCTCAATGCCGTGGCCGCGCCCTCCGCGTCCAGCGCATGGGCGGTCGGCTGCAGCGCCTGCCGCAGCCATCAGCCAAAGACGCTGATCGTGCACTGGAACGGCACCGCCTGGGCGCGGGTGCCCAGCCCGACCCCGGCCGGCGGCGCGCTGCTTACTGGCGTGGCGGCGACTTCGGCGTCCAGCGCGTGGGCGGTTGGCTCAACCGGCAGCGAGGCAGGCCTCAAGCACAAGACCGTGGTACTGCGCTGGAACGGCACCGCCTGGACGCGGGTGCCTAGCCCGACCCCCGCGGGCGGAGCCATCCTCCTTTCTGTCGCCGCCACCTCCGGCCGGAACGCCTGGGCGGTCGGGCAAACCGGCACCTACACCACCTCTAATCCCAGGACCGCGGACTTGCACTGGAACGGCACCACCTGGAAGTAACCGCCCTGGCGGCAGCCAGCCACCTTGCGCGGCCCAGCAACTTTGCCAGGACGCCGGCGCAGGGTGGCGTCGTCACGCAGACCGATCGCCGAATACCTCTTGGCGACGTCCATGCGACTCGCGGCAGATGAGGATGCCGTTGCAGTTAGAGTCGATGGGTAGGAGATGATCGGCCTAGGTCCGAAATATAAGGGTTGACAGGCCGTGCCTGCACGCACCGCAGATAGGTGCGACTGGTCTGCGAATGAACCTTGAGGAGAATGGATGGACGCCTCGCACGATGGACAGATGCGGGACGCAGCCAACGATCTCGGATCAGAGGTGACGAGCGAACGACCTAGGTTCCCGAGGACGGGGCCGGAGCTCTACAAAAGGACGGAGGGACCCGCCGAGGCGGTCAAGGGCTACTTACAGATGCTCCTTGGCCTAGTTACGGCAATCGCGCTCCTTTACGAATACGCTCGAAGCTGGCACTCTCAACCCATCGCGACAGTTGCTGATCGCGCATTGACGCTGGTGGGCGCTGCACTCGCAGTGTCAGCGGTGATCGAGCTGGCGTATACGTTCTTCACGCAGAGCCTAGACGAGGCGCTTGATCCATTGATTCTCGGCGCCTCGTCGTTCGCTCTCATCAAAATAAGCGAGTCACAGACCAAGCTTGACGTCCGGAACATGGTGCCCCTGTTGCTTCTCGTTTTTGCTATGGCCCTGCTGTTCCTGGTAAGGCGCTACCTCCTGGAGACCAGAGCCGAAGGCGATAGAGCCGTTGCTCCGCAAGCTAGCCGCGCCGGGATCGGCGACGAGCAGCAGCAAACAGATTTGGAAACCATGCCAAGCGAGCCACTTCCTAGCCATGAAGCCTGGCTTTCTCGACCCGACGGGCAGCTTTAGGAGACCTGACTTCCATGCCGCGCCACTCGCGGCAGAAGCGGGCACTCCCTCCGAGCGCTTTCGTTGCATAAACATACGACGCGCCGCCGGGATGTTCGGCCGTGGTCGGGGTTGCCAATCATGTTGACAGTTCTGGATAACCACGCGCGGAGCCGCCTTTCTGGTCGCAACGCTGTCGCCAGCCTGGCTGTCCGTGCTGCGCCCGAAGGATCGTTATGGCTCTCTGGCGGGAATCGCGCTTGGAGAGGCTGTAGGTTTTCTGGGACGGGTTGACAGAGCCATCCATAGAGGATTGCGGGCGTTCGCCGAGCCACCTCATGAAGGGCGGCGAGCGGACGGGAGGTGCCAGCCTGGCAGCAGCGCAGCGCGACCAGGCCCACGAATTCGCTCCATCAACTGGTCCGCAGGCAGCGCGACCGCTACCAGGACTGGCTGGTGGACACCGCTAGCGACGGCCCGCCGTCAGCGCCCGCGCGACGCCGGCGCTGTCTCCGATGCCACCGGAGCCGCTGGCGGGCCGGCCTGACGCTATAGGTAGCTATGGTTTCTCAGCGCCGCGGCTCCCAGGTGAAGAACCGGGCCGCGAGGATCAGGCCGCCT
>DASXIA010000326.1:0-2916 GCA_036488155.1 Streptosporangiaceae bacterium
CTCGACCGCGGTGGCCGAGTCGAATACCGCCTTGCCCACGGCCGCGCCTGGCGAGGCACTGACCGCTGTTGTGATCTTCGTCACGCCCGCGCCTGCGTCGAACCGCGGGAACATCAGCTGGGCAAGCTGGCTGCCGGTCACCCGGGTGAGCGCCTCGTCCATGTCGATCAGGCCCTGGTCTACCAGCTGAGTGGCGATCCGGAAGGCAGCCGCGGCGGTGCGCTTGCCAACCCGGGTCTGCAGCATCCAGAGCTTGCCGCGCTCGATGGTGAACTCGATGTCGCACAGGTCCTTGTAGTGGTTCTCGAGCTTGGCCATGATGCCCATCAGCTCGGCATAGGACTTGCCATCGATCTGCTCCAGGTCCTGCAGCGGCACCGTGTTACGGATGCCCGCGACCACGTCCTCGCCCTGGGCGTTCTGCAGGTAGTCGCCGTAAACACCCTGCTGTCCGCTGCCAGGGTCACGGGTGAACGCGACGCCGGTGCCGGAGTCCATGCCGAGGTTGCCGAACACCATCGCGACGATGTTCACCGCGGTGCCGAGGTCGGCCGGGATCCGCTCCTGGCGCCGGTACAGGATCGCCCGGTCGGCGTTCCAGGAGTTGAACACGGCCCGGACCGCAAGGTCCATCTGCTCGCGCGGGTCCTGCGGGAAGTCCCTGCCGGTCTTGTCCTTCACGATGGCCTTGAAGCTGTCGACCAGCTTCTGCAGGTCCTCCGCGTCCAGGTCCAGGTCGTTCCTGGTGCCCTTGGCCTGCTTCGCGGCGTCGATCGCCTGCTCGAACTCGTGACCCTCGATGTCCAGCACGGTCTTGCCGAACATCTGGATCAGCCGCCGGTAGGAGTCCCAGGCGAACCGCTCGCTGCCGGCCTGCTTGGCCAGGCCGTGCACTGACTCATCGGACAGGCCGATGTTCAGCACGGTCTCCATCATGCCCGGCATCGAGAATTTGGCCCCGGACCGCACGCTGACCAGCAGCGGGTCAGCATGATCGCCGAGCTTGCGGCCCATCTTCTGCTCAAGCTGGCCGAGGTGCTCGCTGACCTCGGCGGCCAGGCCGTCGGGCACCGTGCCGTGCTGCAGGTAGTAGCGGCAGGCGTCGGTCGTGATGATAAAACCGGGGGGAACGGGCAGTCCCAGGTTGGTCATTTCCGCCAGGTTGGCGCCCTTGCCGCCTAGCAGGTCTTTCAGGTCCTTGTTGCCTTCAGTGAAGTCGTAGACGAGCTTCGGCACTGCTTGCACTCCTCGAGATTGCCGTCCCGCCCGGCTCGGCGCGGCGATGGACGGCTGTGTAATTGCGGCTGGAATTCCTGCGGCCTGGCGGCCCTCCCCCGAGCCTATCGCCCGCTCTCACCGGCCGGAGAATTCCGCCACGGCTAGGCCACTGGTGCCTCAGTCCCGATGGGCCTGATCGGCCTGGCCGTCGTGATGCCGAGCGATCGGCAGGCCGACGACCGCCCGTCGTAGGTGCCACGTCCAGACTTCTGCGCGACTGTCGGGCCATGGTGCGAGACTATTCGCGCCAGCATTGGCCAAGCCGAGGGGAGATGCCGTGTCGCTGAGTATGAGCCGGGCAGAGCGGGAAGCGTTCCTCGCCGAAGTGCACGTCGGCGTTCTCACCGTGTCTGTAGGGGAGGGCGTCGGGCCGCTCGCAACTCCGGTCTGGTACAGCTACCAGCCTGGCGGTCAGGTCAGCGTGACCACAGGCGGGAACAGCCGCAAGGCCAGGGCGATCGCTGCAACTGGCCGGTTCAGCTTGTGCGCGCAGGACGAGGCGCCACCCTTCAAGTACGTAACCGTGGAGGGCCCGGCCGTCATCGAGCCGGCCGGACTGGCCGAGCGAACTGCCATCGCGTGCCGCTATCTGGGCACCGAGACAGGCGAAGCCTGGATTGCTGCCAACCCGGATGTCGATGACGTGATGATCCGCATGAGCCCTGAGCACTGGCACACCGCCGACTTCGGTAAGGCCGCCGGCTAACTGCAGCCGCAACGGCCGCGGTGCGCTCGCGGCGTTCAGCAACCAGAACAAGTTGGCGGCAGCACGCAGCACATGGCCCGGCTTATCGCGTCTTTAGTGCGGGAGCCGAGGCACGGAGGCCGCATGACGTTCGAGGAGTTCGCGCAGACGCGACTGCCAGCACTGCTGGCTTTCGCCACCGTGCTGACCGGACAGCGTGCGACCGCGGAGGACGTAACCCAGGCGGTCCTCATCCGCGCACACGGCAGGTGGGATCAGATCGCACGTCTGGACCGGCCCGAACTGTACGTGCGGAAGATGGTGCTGAACGAGTTCCTGTCCTGGCGGCGCCGGTCCTGGCGGACAGTCCCGGCTGCTAACCCCGTTCCCGTCCAGGATCTCACCGCTGATCACGCGGCCGGGTACGACGAGCACGCGGCGATGCTCGCGCAGATCGGCAAGCTGCCGCGCCGGCAGCGCGCAGTGCTGGCACTGCGCTACTACGAGGACCGCAGCGACGCCGAGATCGCTAAACTGCTCGGCTGCACACCGTCCACGGTGCGTGCCTACGCGTCACGTGCGCTCGCCGCGCTGCGTGCAGAACTTGGCCCCGGCCAGTCCGAATTCGCGGCACCAGTGCCAGGGGGAATCTGATGCGTACCGAGGACGACATCAGGGCGGCATTCCGGGCGCTCGCCCGCGAGGCGCCGGACGCTGCCGACGTAGAAGCGGCGGTCCGCGAGCAGCTAGACAAGGCAAGCGCTGGCCCTCGCTCCGCTCGGCGCTGGATGACGCCGCTCGCAGCCGCTGCTGCCGTGGTCGCGATGACGGCAGCCGCGGTTGCCATCGCTAGCGGGCAGACGTCTCACCGCGCTCAAGCCAACTCCGGCTCCGGACTGGATCGCCTGCCTCGCTACTACATGTCGCTGGTGTTGACCCACAAGTCCGGTTAT
>DASXIA010000427.1:0-9853 GCA_036488155.1 Streptosporangiaceae bacterium
TTTGAACCCGCGACCCCTTGACCCCCAGTCACGATTGAACTGTCGCGGGACGTTGCCGGGTGAGGCTCGGTGAGCCGGTGAGCTGCGCCAATATAGCTCGGCGTTGCCCGGCGCAGCCCGTTATCCGCCGGCGTTGGCTCCGCAGATTCCAGTGACCGTCGCAACACTCGAGTGGTTCGGGAGTTGCGATGGCAGGTCGCGGATTGCCGGGTCGATCGCCAGATAGCGAGAAGCGAGAGCGGTTTGCGCGGCTGATCGCCCGGGGTGTTGGTAGTGCGGAGGCGTGCCGGATTGTCGGGGTGCACCCGAAGACGGGGAAACGCTGGCGGCTCGGGCGGTCAATCACTGGCAGCGGTGGCCGGAGGCGGCACTATCCACCCGTGATCACTGCGCGGAAGGCGGAGGTCTCGCCGCGGTTGTTGTCGGAGGACGAGCGGGTGCGCATCGCCGATCTGCGCCTGTGTGGGCTGGGCGTGCGGGCGATCGCGGGGCAGTTAGGACGTAGCCCGTCGACGGTCAGCAGGGAGCTGCGCCGCAACTGCCAGCCGGGCAGCGGGCAGTACCGGCCGTTCGCGGCGCAGCGGCTGGCCGTGCGGCGGCGGGCCCGGCCCGGCCGCGGCAAGCTGAACGCTGATCCGGTGCTGCGCCAGTTCGTGGCGGGCCGGCTGGAGAAACGGTGGAGCCCGGAGCAGATCAGCCGTGCGCTGCGCACCCAGTTCCCCGGCGATGCCGGCCGGCATCTGGTGCCCGAGACGATCTATCAGGCGGTTTACCGGCCGGAGCTGGGCGGGCTGCGCCGGGATCGGCCCGGCCTGCTGCGGACCGGCCGGCGGCGGCGTAAGCCGCGCCGCCGCGCCGACACCCGCCGCGCCGGTGCGCTGACTGGGATGACGATGATCAGCCAGCGGCCCGCTGCGGCCGCCGACCGCAGCGAGGCCGGGCACTGGGAGGGGGATCTGATTACCGGCGCGCTCAACCGGTCGGCGATCGCTACCCTGGTCGACCGGGCCAGCCGGTTCACCATCCTGGTGCACGTGCCCGGCCCGCAGCATGACGCCCAGACAGTCCGCGACGCGCTGGTGCAGGCTATGACGATGCTGCCTGCCCGGCTGCGCCGCTCGCTGACCTGGGACCAGGGCAAGGAAATGGCGCTGCACGAGCAGATCGCCGAGGCGCTCGGCATGCCGGTGTTCTTCTGCGACCCGCACTCACCGTGGCAGCGGCCCACCAACGAAAACACCAACGGCCTGCTGCGCCAGTACTTCCCCAAGGGCAGCGACCTGCGCGTGCACGGCCCGCAGGCGCTGGCCGCCGTGGCTGCAGAGCTCAACGACCGGCCGCGCAAGACCCTCGGCTGGAGCACCCCCGCTGCCCTGCTGGCGACCGCGCTGGGCAACGACAGCCACAGCTAGCCGCGACGGCAGCAGCCTGCCGCCGCCGCTGGGAGGATGGTCGCATGGCCGACATGCGCCGCCACCGTCCCGAGCCGCCACCCAGGCCGCCGAAAATCGAGATCAAGCCCGGCATGGCGCAAGAAATGCTGCGCGAGCTCGCGCCGCTGCTGGCCGAGGAAGGCATCGACGTCGACAACATCGACGTCCCCGACCTGCACACCCTCCAGGCAGCGATGAACCGCGCGGTCGAGCGCCGCAACATGACCATGTTCACTCCGGTCGGCCCCGCCCGCGACCTGGCCGTCACCACGCTGCGCCTGGTGATCGAGGCCGTCGCGGACAGCGACACTACCCTGGCCGCGGCAATCCTCGACCAGGCCCAGCCCGAATCACCCGGCGACACCGCACCCACCGTCGCGGCCTGTACCGGCGTCGCGCTCGGCCTGCTCGATGACTGGCTCGCCGGCCCCGGCCGCGACACCCCGCCCGGCCTCAGCCAGCGCGTCCGGCTGCCCGCCGGCCACTGGACCGGCGAGCGCACCGCGACCGACATCCTGGTCCTGGCCCGCAAAGGACGCGCGTTCGCCTCACTCGGCACCCTGATCGCCAGGCAAGGCGGCAAACACGTCCTCTACGGCAGCGCGCTCGCCCTCGCCGCCACTATCCAGGCCTGGGCCGCACACACCGACACGCCGGTCAGCGACCTAGCCCGCGCCGCCGTGCGCTGAACACCGCTACCATCCACAACATCAGTCATTCTGTTGCGACGATGGCTGGAATCCGCCCTCCCCGTTTGGCTCCCCGGCAAACCGGAAGAATCAGTCGCGTGAGCCCGCCGCTGAACCCCGGTTCGAACGCTCTGCACCGGCCAAATCCGGGCGGTCAGTGTTGCACCAGCGTGGTGCAGTCGGCGTGTGAGCGTCGGGGGACAGGCGCAAGTGCTGGGTGTTTGACGTCCTCGGCGGAGCGGCCATGGGGCGCCACGACCAGTGATCGTGCGTGGACGAAGCCCCAGCGCATCGCGATCAGCGACCGTGGCCGCATCCTCAGCGGCTGACCGCATGAGGCCGGATGACTCACCGCCTGGTGACATACATCAGGCGCACCGTCAGCCGTGAGATGCACGCCGCGGGCTGTGCGCTCAGGCTGCGCACCAGGACGGTGCTTCCCGCGCCGGTAACCGGAATGTAGGTGTCGTGCTGGCCGGCCGGCAGCACGACGTCCCTGACGGCCGTGCCGAGCTCGAGCTGCAGCGTAGTCGCGGGGCCGGAGGACGAGAGCTGGATGATCCAGGTGTCGCGGAAGACGTAAGCGCTGAGCGGAATCCTCGTCGCCGCCAGCTGTACCGGCCAGCATGCCCTTGAGCGAGCAGGCCGGACGCTCGACGCGCCGACGTCGAGCGCCGGCCGCAATCTCCCCCGGCTGTCGAACATCATCAGGCTCGTGGCGGCCCCCGTGGGAACTGTCACGAACCGGATCCCGGCACGTTGCGGCGCGACCGGCCCGAGGACGACCGACGTCTGCGTTACCGAGCCCCGGAACCCGGCATACATCACGTACCACGGAGTGGGCGCCGACAAGATCACGGTGCCCGGCCTCGCGCTGGCTAGCGCCGACCGGGCAGTGTCGATGTACGAGCGCGTCCTGGCGCTGGATGTGCTGCTGAGGTAGGTGACCCCGGACCAGATCGAGCCCGCCAGGAACGCTCCGGTCAGGGCGAACGCGCTGACTGCCAGCGGCACCGGCCGCGGCCGTCTGACGCGGTAGGGATCCTGCTCGCCGATGACAGGCCAGAACGCAAGCCCGACGCAGACAGCAAGCACGGGTGCGGAGTCGGCCAGGTAATACGTTTCGGCACCCAGCAGGCTGGCGGGTAGCTCGGTCAGCCGCGAGATCGCGACCGGCGCGAAGTCGGCCAGCAGCAGCCATCCGGCCAGGATCAGCCAGGACCGCAGCGCATGCCGCCGGTACCACAGGCTCGCGCCGACTATGAGTGCAGCCAGCACCCAGGTGACCTGGGTTAGTACGGGAGTCTCGGCCGCGAAGCCGTAGTCGCCGCCGGGCACGAACCAGCGCCACGATCCGCCAACTGCGGCCGGAACGAAACCGACCCGGAGCATGGCCGCAGCCAGCGACAGCACGCTCGAGACGTGTCTCGGGTTGATCGGCTGCTGGAATGATGTCTGCAGCTTGATCAGGAAAAAGACGACGTACGCGGCGATCAGCACCGCGTAGGTCGTCCAGGCTCGCCAGAAACTCCGGAGGGTCTGCCAGGCCGCCGCCAGCCAGCGGCCGGGCACAAGATATGTCGACGTGAGGGCGAACAGAACAAGCGGCACCAGCGCGCCCTGCACGTCGAACAGCAAACCTGCACCGAGCCACACGGCCGCGGCGACGACATGGCCGGCGCGACCAGAGCGGACGTACCTGACGTGGGAATAGATCGCCGCCAACATCGTCAGCTGCAACGGCAGCCAGTCCGTCACAGTAGTCCAGAACGACAGCCCGGCCAGCGTCAGCGGCGTGAACAGGAAGACGATCAGCGGGATCAGGATCGCCGGGCGGCTGCCGAACAGGATGAGAAGCAGCCGCAGCATCAGAGCGCCTGCCGCCGCCAGTGCCGCGATGGTCACGATGGAGGCGAGCAGCCAGTCGTACGGCGACAGCCGGGTCACCAGCCAGAACACGACCAGGCCACCAGGCCTCAGATGGCCGCCACTAAAGCTGAACAGGTAGTTCAGGCTCAGCCCGTGCGACAGCGCGCGGTCCAGCAGCTCGAAGTCATCCTGCCGGAAATAGAAGCGGGAGAGCAGGTACGCCTTCCAGCACAACTGCGCGACGATCAGCACGACGGCCCCGAGAATGACAGGATCCGTGCGGACCCACCGGGCTGGGCCGGTGGCAGCAGGCTGAACTGCCGCAGCGGGTAGCCGCCCTAAACCGGCACGGCCCATAGCGTCCACGCCTCCTGGGGAATCAACACACTCTCACTATCAGGCTGGACGTAATCAGCCCACCCGTCACAGTCCTTGATCTGGCTGTCCAGGCCTTCGGACGACGCAATACCTAAGGACCCGGCGGTCTGAAACACTCACGCTAGAGCACGTGACTGAGGTGTATTAAAGATCTTGGACAGGTTCTCTTAGCTGAGAGGATCTGTTCATGCCAGAGCATCGCCGTAAGTTCAGCCCGCAGTTCAAGGCTGAGGCCGTGCAGATGGTGATCGAGACCGGCAAGCCGATCGCTGAGGTCGCCCGTGACCTCGGCGTCCATGACGGGACCCTGGGGAACTGGGTGAACGCGTGGCGGCGGGAGCATCCTGAGCCGGACCAGCCCGTGACCCCGGTGGAAAGAGCGCGCGTGAAGGAACTCGAGGACGAGGTTCGCCGGCTGCGGATGGAGAACGAGTTCCTGAAAAAAGCAGCGGCCTTCTTCGCGCGGGAGCACCGGTAGCCGAGCGGTGCGCGGTGATCGATGCGGAGAAGGCTAACTACCCGGTGGCCTGGATGTGCCGGCTGCTTGGCGTGCCCCGGTCCAGTTTCTACGCCTGGCGGAACAAGGCGGAGACGGCGACCGCGGCGCGGCGCCGCGAGCTGGCCGCGCACGTGCGCCGGGTGTTTGACGCCGGACGTGGCGCCTACGGGTCCCGGCGGGTGACCGCGCAGCTCAACCGTGAGGGCGTCGAGTGCTCGGTCGGGCTGGTCGCGGACCTGATGCGCGAGGCGGGGCTGCGAGCCTGCCAGCCGCGCGCATACAAGCGCACCACCGTGCCGGGCAAGGACGCCATCGCCCGGCCGGACCTGATCGGCCGGGACTTCACCGCCGATGCTCCCGGCGCCCGCCTGGTCGGCGACATCACCTACCTCAAGACCGGCGAGGGGTGGCTGTACCTGGCTACCGTGATCGACCTGGCCACCCGGATGGTGACCGGCTGGCAACTCGCCGATCACATGCGCACCAGCCTGGTCACCGACGCACTGCAGATGGCCATCACCCACGGCCACGTCCAGCCCGGCGCGGTATTCCACAGCGACCGCGGCGCTCAATATACGTCGGCTGAGTTATATACGTCGGCTGAGTTCGCCGCGTTCTGCCACGCCAACAGCATCCGGCCCAGCACCGGCCGGACCGGAGTGTGCTGGGACAACGCCGCCGCCGAAAGCTTCTTCGCCGCGCAGCGCTGACCCGGGCAAATGTGTCTCAGTGTGGCTTGGGTCACATTTGCAGCCGGGTGCGTTCCACTCGTGGCCAGATCTGCAGGCAGCAGGCCGCTGCCGGACGCGACCACGAGCACCATCATTCGAGTTGAACACTCGTTCGATGGCGCGTCTACGCAGGAGTAGCTAACCTCCGGCCATGTGGATTTTCCATGGCAAGCAGACCACCGCCACCAACGCCCGGCGGGCGGCTGTCGGCTGCCTCGCCATGTTCGCCATCCTCGGCGTCGCAGCCATCGTCCTGCTGGCAACCGGACACGGCGCGTTCAGCGGCGTCGCGCTCCTGTCGGCGCTCGTGTTCGGCCAGTACGGTGGACGCAGCCTGCGGCGTTACCGCGAGCTGCGTGCGCTAGCCGCCCGCTACACGGCGAAGGTTCCGGGGTGACCAGGATGCTCGGAGGCCCCCAGGAAACCGCCACCAGCGCACGCGAAAGTTGCCGCTGCCGACATTAGGAAGTGGCTAAGGCATGGGATAGTAAACGGCGTTAACAATGCGGAGCAATGCTCTCGCTTGCGCAGAAGTAACCCGCATGGGTTACATTCGCTGTTCGAGTCTGTTCGAAAAAAAAAGAACTACCAGTCGGGACGGCGGGATTTGAACCCGCGACCCCTTGACCCCCAGTCAAGTGCGCTGCCAAGCTGCGCTACGTCCCGGCACTGCTCGCCCGCCGGTCTCCGCGCCGGGCCTATTTACCTTAGCGTAGAACGGGCAACATCCGGCCAGCCGCGGGCCGCCTGCTCCGCCCGGCCGCCTCGGCGCCCGGCAAGCCGGTCCGGTAGATCGGCCCGGTAGATCACCAAGGTTCGGTCCGCTGTTAGTCTGCCGCCGGGCGCCATACCCCCCTGGCGCCCGGTGCCGCCGCGGACGGGAGCAGTGCAGCAGATGGATGACCGCCTGGCCACGCTGATCCCGCAGCCCGTTTCGGTCAAGCCGCGAGACGGCGTTCTGCGGCTGCCGGCCAATCCGGAAGTCCGCCCCGCCGGTACCGGACCCGCCGCGCTCACCGAGGCGGCCGCGGCGACGGTCCGCCATCTGCTGAGCGCGCTGCCCTGGCCGGCTTCACCGGAGTCAGCCTCACCCGCGCCGTGCACCGTGAGCCTTGACGCCGGGCTCGGCCACGAGGCATACCAGCTCGTCATCCGAGAAGACGGCGTCACGATAACAGCCGGCGACCCGGCAGGGGCTGGCTACGCGGCGCAGACCATCCGGCAGTTGCTGCCTGACGACGCCTGGCGGGCGGCCCCGCTGCCCGGTGCGCCTGCCTGGGACCTGCCGTGCGCCGAGATCACCGACCGGCCCGCGCTGGCCTGGCGCGGTGCGCACATCGACGTTGCGCGCCATTTCGCCACCAAACGGGAGCTGCTGGCGCTCGTCGACGCCCTCGCCGCCGTCAAGCTGAACAGGCTGCACCTGCATCTCACTGACGACCAGGGCTGGCGGATCGAAAGCCGCCTGCATCCCAAGCTGCACGAGGTCGGGTCCCACCGGCCGCGGACGCGGATCAGCCTCAACAACGAGGTCCCCGCGGTGTATGACGACATCCCGCACGGCGGCTATTACACGCTGGCCGACCTGGCAGAGATCGCCGCGTTCGCGGCGCGGCGCGGCGTGTCCGTCGTGCCCGAGATCGACTTGCCCGGCCACACCGAGGCTCTGCTCGCCGCGCTGCCTGAGCTCGGCTCGGGCGCGGCGCCGCCCGGCGGCTACCAGGTAAGCCCGGACTGGGGCATCTTCCCGTACCTGCTGGCGCCGGTGCCGGAGGCGATGAGCCTGCTCCGCGACGTGTTCGGCGAGCTCATCGGCGCGACGGGCGCACGCTTCGTGCACATCGGCGGTGACGAGTGCCTGATGGACCGCTGGCGCGAGGACCCGAGGGTAGACGAGATCCGTCGCGGCCGCGGCCTGGCGACGGCCGAGGATCTGCACGGGGCGTTCCTGCGCGATGTCGCGGACCTGCTCGCGGCCGAGTTTGGTGCCAGGGCCGTGGTATGGGACGAGGGCTTTGCCACCTCCGCGGGGCGGGCCGGGATGCTCAGGCAGGACACGGTGATCATGGCCTGGCGCGGTATGCCGATCGCGCGAGAAGCCGCGGAGGCGGGGCACGATGTGGTCGCCTCGCCAGTGTTCCCGACGTACTTCGATTATTACCAGGAACGCGCGCAAACCGAGCCAGTCGCCATCGGCGGGCCGGTCCGGCTTAGTGACGTGGCGGCTTTCGCGCCGGTGCCGCCCGACTGGCCGCAGCAGGCGCGCGACCGCGTGATCGGCACCCAGTTCCAGGTGTGGACCGAGTACATCCCGGACGGCCGGGCGCTGGAGTACATGATCTTCCCGCGCGCCTGCGCGCTCGCCGACGTCGCCTGGTCGGGCGGGCCAGTGCCGTCGTCCGCGGCCGGAACTGCTGGCGGGCAGCCGCCGCTGGTGGACCGGGTCGCGGCACATCTGCGCAGGCTGGATGCTGCCGGGCTGGAGTACCGGCCGCTCGACGGGCCGCGGCCGTGGCAGCAGGGCGGGTCGGGACCGCGGCGCCACCGGCCCGGCTACCTGATCCGGGACGTTACCGACCACCTCGGCCAGCTGGCCGGCGGGTAACGGCACAGCGCGGGCCAGGCAGCAGTGGGGCGGGCGACACGAGTTAGCAGCATGGCGGTGAGCTGCCGAGTTGACCGGGCAGTACCTGGGTGCCTAATTTAAGACCGACCGGACGGTATGACGCCGGTCCGGAGACGAGTGAGCCGGAGCGTGGCACATGGTGCTGAGGTCCAAGGAGTCGCCCGGCCGGGCGCCCGGCAAGGCTGCCAGGCCGCCGGTGAAGGAACGGCTGCTGCACGTCGCGACCCGGCTGTTCGCCAGGCACGGCTTCGAGAGCACCTCGGTCCAGGACATCGTGGACGCGGCCGGTGTCACCAAGGGCGCTATGTACCACTACTACGGCTCCAAGGACGACCTGCTCTTCGAGGTGTACCACCAGGTCCTGACGATGCAGACCTCGCATCTGGACGAGATCGCGGCAGGCCCGGGGACAGCCGAGGAGCGCCTGCGGGCCGCGGCTACTGACGTCGTCCAAACCAGCCTGGACAACCTGGACGACATGATCGTGTTCTTCCGGTCACTGCACATGCTGCCGGAGGACAAGCAGACCCAGGTCCGGGCCGAGCGCCGTGCTTACCAGGAGAAGTTCAAGGCGCTGGTCGAAGAGGGTGTCGCGGCCGGGACGTTCCGCGGCGATATCTCATCCGATATCGTCGTGCACTACTTCCTGAGCGTGGTGAACCAGCTCGGTTCCTGGTTCAAGCCCGACGGCTCGCTGTCGCCGGCTGAGGTCGGCGACCTCTTCACCGAGTTGCTGATCGGCGGGCTGGCCGTCCGGTAGACCTGCTGTCCGCAGGATCGGCGGAGGCGACGGATTGTCGCGTCGACCGGCAGGCTGCCACCGCGCGCGGTCTGCGGTTAGCCGAGACCGTCTAGTCGGAGTGCCAAGATACGGCCGGCCTAGTCCGGGTCTGGCACTCCGGGCAGCTCAGGGCCGTTGGCTAGACGATGGGATGGTCAACGTCAACGCCGCGGTCAGGATGGCCGGAGCCGCCGGGGGAGCCGAACGTCCCGGCGTACGGGCAGCCGCCTAGCTGGGAGCCGTCAGGTCGCCGCCGTCGCGCGGTGCGAACTGCGAAGAAGGCCGGGCTGACCGCCGTGGCGCTCGTGCTCGCCGGAGCTCTCGCGTTCGGCGTGCTCATGCTGGCAACGCCTGCCGCCGGTAACGCCAGGCAGCTCGCCCAGGCGTTTGACCAGCAGCACGGCGCCCCGTATCCCGGTGTCGTGGTGCCTTACCGCTTCGCCACGGCGCTTGAAGCCACCGAAGATCACCGGTTCAAGTCGGAGCCCGGCGTCGACCCAGTTGCGGTGCTCCGGGTCATCTACGGAGCCGTAATCAGGCGGGGCGACCAAGGTGGTGCGACGCTTTACCAGCAGCTGGCCAAGATGCTGTACACGCCCGGCCAAGCGAGCCTGACCGCAGAGGCAGAGCAGATAGCACTCGCGATCAAGCTCAAGTACACCTACAGCGGCGCGGAGATCCTCCGGTTGTATGCCGACGTGGCCTACTTCGGGCACGGGTTTTACGGGCTGGAGGAGGCAAGCTGCGGCTATTTCGGCGTGCAGCCAGACCGGTTGTCGTGGCCGCAGGCAGCCGTGCTGGCCGGGCTTGTCCAGGGGCCGAGCGCAGATGACCCGATCGATCACCC
>DASXIA010000437.1:0-8140 GCA_036488155.1 Streptosporangiaceae bacterium
CGATCGTGTGGCCGTCGATGGTCGTCCCCGACCGGGTATCCGGAGTGCTCGGCTGCGCCAAGCCTCTAACGCCGCAACGGCCTCCGCCAGCCGCGCAGATCTGCCGCGCCTAAGGCACGACTACGAGAGGTACTGGGGAGTGGCGGGCGAGGCTTACGGCGACGGAGCCGACGATGCGGTGCGTCACAAGAGACGAGCTGCCGACCACGATGGCGACGGTTGCCAGGGGGTGCGCTGCGCCGAGGTCCCTGCCGACCGCGATCAGTTCTTCTGCGATGAGGCCCTGGCGCCGGTGGAAATCCCAGCGCTCCTCGCGGCCGCGTAGTTGCTCGGCCGCCATCGTACGGAGTTCCTGCTCGACGTCGTCGAAGTCTGTTTCCATTTCGGTGACGGCGCCGGGCGACAGAGCCGCCATGCTCGGCATGTGAGCCACATATACCACGTCGATCTGGCCGGTGCGGCCCTGGAGCAAGCTGACCGCGGCGCCGAGCGCGCGGCCGGCCGGGGGAGAGCCGTCGTAGCCGACGACCAGACGCAGATCCGTGGCGGGCGGCGTGGTAGTGGTCATGGACGCAGGATAAGCCCCGTGCCCTTGCGGGCGTGCCGTGCTGGGCATCGGTCTGATGCCGACCGGACTGTCGGCGTTAGCGGACGGGCGCGGCAGCGGAGCCGGGAACTGGGCTCACTACCGGCGAACAGCTGCACAGGGCGACCGGAATCGCTTCGAACGCCGGCTGCGGGGCAGGGGCTACAGGCGATGGGACCGGGACAGCGGCGGCAGCCGGGGCGAGGGCGGCGTTCCTGAGCTGTGTTAGCCGGCGCTTGGACGGGAGCAGAACGATCGCGAGGATGAAGCCGAGCCCGAGCAGCGCTGCGGACACGCTGAAAGCGATGGTGTAGCCGTGGGTGGCCGCGCTCGCCGGCGCGAGCGGGCTGGTGCGGTGGGTGATCAGGTAGCTGGCGGCTGTACTCAGCGCGATCGTGCTGAGAGCCGACGTGCCGATCGAGCCGCCGACCTGCTGCATCGTGTTGACCAGCGCGGAGGCGACGCCGGAGTCACGGCGGGCGACGCCGAAGGTAGCGGTGTTGATTGCTGGCGCGAAGATCATGCCAAAGCCCAGGCCCAGGATCAGCAAGGCGGGCAGAACGGCGCTGGCATAGCTGGAGGCCACCGTCACCTGGGTCAGGTACGCCATCCCGCCGCACCCGAGCAGCATGCCGGCTGCGATCAGGGCCCGCGGGCCGAGCCGGGCCAGGCCCACGATGCTGGAGAGGTTGGAGCTGATCAGGATGCAGCCGACCATCGGCAGGAACAGCAACCCGGTGGCCAGCGGGCTCTCTGTCTTGATCACTTGCAAGTAGTACGTGAGGAACAGGAACGTTGCGAAGATCGCGACTCCCGATATGAAGACAGCGACATAGGAACCGCCCCTAGCCCGATCGAGGATCACCCGCAGCGGCAGCAACGGGTGACTAGACCGCTGCTCCGCGGCAACGAACCCGGCGAGCAGCACCACGCCCACTGCCAGAGCGACGATCGTCTGCGGGGCCGTCCACCCGGCGGTTTCGGCACGGGAGAAGCCGAAAACGATCAGGAACAGGGCGGCACACCCCAAGACGGCGCCTGGCCAGTCCATCCTCGGCCGCACGTCCACGCGGCTAGGACGGATCCAGGCCAGCGCGCCGGCCACCGCGATCGCGGCGAACACCAGGTTGACATACAGCGTCCAGCGCCACGACAGGTACTGGGTGAGCAGCCCGCCGAGAATCAGGCCCACGGCACCGCCCCCGGCGGCGACCGAGCCGAAGACGCCAAATGCGCGGCCCCGCTCCCGTGGTTCACGGAACGTGCTGACCAGCGTGCCCAGGGCCGAAGGCGCGAGGACAGCACCGAATGCGCCCTGCAGGGCCCGGGATGCTGCCAGCATCGTGAACGAGACCGAGGCGCCGCCGATGGCCGATGCGACAGCGAATCCGATCAGGCCGGTGATGAACACCCGCTCGCGGCTGAACATGTCCCCGAGGCGGCCTCCCACCAGCAGCAGGCTGCCGAAGGCCAGCGCATACGCCGTCACCACCCACTGCCGGTCGCTATTCGGGAACCCCAGCGCACGCTGTGCCGACGGCAGCGCGATGTTCACGATCGTGGAATCCAGAACCACCATCAGCTGAGCGATGGCGACCACTATCAAGATCAGCCAGCGCCGGTCACCGTGCGCAGGCAGGTGGTCTGCAGTTACCGGCGACGTCGCAGAAGACATGCACCTAATACTCCTCGTCCGCCGATGACGACTCCAGAGCTACCCAAGGTTCAGAGCCGTCACGTGGAGCAAACAGACGAGGACCACGCTTGCGGCGAACTCGCGCGGCTGGTTCAGGCCCGACGCAAGGGCTAAAGCCTAGGCAGATGAACAGATACCGGTGTGCCACCTCGTCAGAACAAAGAGGCACCGGTAAAGCTCGGGGAGCGCGTGCGTGCTTCTTGCATACACGTCTGCCGTTCTGACTCGCCTGCGTCAGTGACTGGCCTCGTATTTCTGCATAATCTCAGCGCTGATCCGGCCACGGTCAGAGACATGGAGGCCCTGTTCCTTGGCCCAGTTCCGAAGAGACGCTCGGTCAATCCGTGGGCCCGTTGTCCGGGTAGCGCTAGGTCGACGACGCTGGGTTACCCGTCGTCCGTGCCTCAGGAACGGGGCGAATGCCTTATCTAGCTTAGCCCGGTTCTTCTCACTCAGATCAATCTCGTAACTGAGGCCATCGAAACCGAAGCTGACGGTTTCGGCCCCCTCGGAGCCATCGAGATCGTCGCTGACAACTACATGCACGCTTTTCGCCATGGCAGAGATGATGCCTACAAATGAAGTGGGTGTCAAATCGGCGACTGAGGCTGACAGGCCATGCGGTTAATTACCGGCTCATACAGAGCGCTCTGACGATTGCAGATGAGCCTTTCTGCGTTCCTTGCAGTGATTGTGCAGCACTGCCCTATGGCCGATTCCTGGAACGCTACAAGGCTGCATTGGGCTGCAGGCGCCATGCCGCAGCCAGTCATTTCTGGGCGGCATCGCACAACCACGAGGACCTCCACCGTGAGGCGAGCCAGTTGCCGCAGGCCAGCGCTCTCAGCGCTCCGCTTGACCCACTGGGCATGTAAGGATGAATGTGCCATGTCCTTGTCCGAGATAACAGAGTCCGAGGTGCTATATGTCGCCTGAGACGATCGTGCGTCTGGCGAGTCGAGGTGATCTTCCCGAACTGGTGAGTATCTACAACCATTACGTCACAAGGTCTCATGCCACATTCGATACCGAGCCGGTCACCGTCGAGAGTCGCACTGGCTGGTTCGACAGATTCGCTGACATAGGCCCCCACCGCCTGCTAGTTGCCGCTGAAGGAGATCGAGTCCTCGGGTGTGCATCGAGTGCCACCTACCGTGAGCACCCAGCTTTTGCCCGGACGGTGGAGGTAGGCATCTATCTGCATCCTGACCTACACTCCCGAGGAATCGGCTCAGCCCTGTACCGCCCCCTTCTCGACAACCTTCGATCGGAGAATATTCACGTGGCACTCGCTGGCATAGCATTGCCGAACGATGCCTCGGTCGCTCTTCATCGAAAGTTCGGTTTCGCGGAAGTGGGCGTATTCGAGGAATACGCGGTAAAGAACGGCACATACATCAGCTCGGTTTGGATGCAACTTCAACTTTAACGAACACGCGTCACCTCACCGTGCTCGCCGGGCTGTGGCGTTCTCGAACTGGTCCCGAATCCGCGCTGCTTCTGGCTCGGGCTCATTCCGATCAGAGGAGCGATGCATTGCTGAGCGCGCTGCTGTGTATCAGCGAGCTGGGCGTTCTCAGGCAAGCTGAGCCTCAAGCAATCAGGGCGTAGCTATCTAACGGCAGCGTGGACAGCGGCTCAGTCCGGAGACTCCGTTCGAGCCGGTGGCGGTTAGCCGGAAGAGGGCGTTCCGCGGCGATGCTCCGCCTGGATCGCGAGCCTTTGCAGGATAACTTCGGGCGACTCTGCTGTTGCCTGGTGCAACTCGCGCAGCAGCAGCTCGGATACCACGTGCAAACCGGCCATGAAGTCACCCAGGCCATCCGCGTCCATCGGCGTGAGGGCTGCCACGGCCCAGGCTTCTAGTTCTGGTGAATCCTGACTGGCGGTCAGGAGCCCGATGGCCAGCTCCATAGCATTAGCGATGACCTCGCCTGGCGCCGTCCGCTGAGCAGCACTATCGCGCGGCAGGACCGCGTCAGCGGCGATATCGCGAGGCGCGGCCTGGCCTGTTCCGGCTGCCTGTCGGTGACTGGTCTCGATTACCGTAGTTCGCGCGGCGCCGCTGTGCCTGCCGGAGCTGCGTGACCGCCAGCCGCCGAGCCACCCGCGTGCGGGTTCCTCATGCCGTCCTCCGGTTTCCGCGCCGACGGGGGCAGACTGTTCTGGTCATCGGTGCCTGTACCTGTCACCACGAAGCTGACGTGCACTGTGTTCACACATGCCGCAGTCGGCTGCTGATCGCCTGGACGGCCTCCCAGCGCGAGCGCCACCAGCGCAGGGGTGATGGCCAGCACTACAGGCTCCAGAGCGAGCGACGTTGCCGCGGCTCGAGGGCGTGCTGGCAGCATCACGTCGGAGGCGCTTGCGCGGCGACCCGAGCATCACCTACCCGAATTGTCCCAAGAGTCGTAGAATTCGCTACGCGCCTGAGCGGATCGCAGACGGAAGGCCGTGTGCCGAGCATGTGGCCTCTTGTCGGCCGCCGCCCGGCGCGCCGAAGGGGGTGCGGGCAAAGTGAGCGGTAGCCGGATTGTTCGTTTCGCTCGCGCGTCCTGGGTGGACATCGCCTGGGTGATCTTCATCATCCTCAATCTCCTGGCGATGCGTTTCCTCCCCGGCTGGCAGACAGTACCGTTCCTCGTCATCTGGGTGAGCCTGACAGCAATCTACGGCTTCCGACTGTGGCACCTAGGGTCCACGCTGCTGACGGTCCTGACTGTCACCCTGATCACGGGCGGATTGATCGGCTGGCAGGTCCTCCGCGGGAAGCAGGACGCGGACTACCTAGCGGAGGTTCCTCTGCTCGCCATGATGTTCGTGGTCATGGTCTGGCACTCCCGCAGGCGGCTTGCGGCCATGGAGGAGATGAGGCACGTCTCCGAGCACAACCTGCTGCTGCTTGATCAGCAGCGGCAGTTTCTACAAGATGCATCCCACGAGCTGGGCACGCCTCTCACCATTGCCCTCGGCCATGCCGAGCTGATCGAGCAGGCCGCGACGGATCAGGCGATCGCGCGGGATGCCCGCGTGGCAGTGGAAGAGCTGCTCAGGATGCGCCGACTGACCAGCCGGATGCTGCTGCTGGCCTCTTCGGATGGCCCCGACTTCCTGCGCTCGGCCCCAGTGGACATCGCAGAACTCATGGTGCAGACCCTCGACCGGTGGCGCCACATACCCCGGCGCTGGTCAATGGGCTCCCTGGCGGTTGCGGAAGTGCCGGGAGACGGGGAGCGGCTCACCACGGCCCTGGATGCGCTCATAGAGAACGCTGTCAGGCACACGGATGAGCGCGGCCATATCGAGCTGAGCTGCCGGCGCGAGGGCGAGAGCGTCATCCTCTCGGTGACCGACTCCGGCTCCGGCATCGCGGCTGCAGAGGTAGAGCGGATCTTCAGCCGGTTCTCCCGGATCGACGCCGGCCGGAACCGGGCGGCCGGCGGGTTCGGCCTCGGCCTGGCGATCGTGAAGGCGATTGCGGAGGCGCACAATGGCTCAGCTCATGTGCGGAGTACGGTCGGCCAAGGCTCTGCCTTCGAGCTGCATCTGCCAGCGTCGGTCGACCCGGCTAGCTCGAGGCAGCTGCTGCCGCCCCCGCCGGGCCGTCCGCACAACGCCAGCGCCCGGCGCATGAGGCCGCCGGCCGGTACCGGGCGAGCCGGCACGGCTAGCTTGCGGCGATCTGGCGGCGCGAGGGCTCAATAAGCCATCCAGCCGCTGCGCATTCGCCTCCAACTCGATTTGTGGTGGCGAGCTAGAACTGGTCATCGTGCTGTTAACGAAATGGCTTCGTCACGCGGCCGGATCTGGGCAGCGGTGTCACGGCATCCGGGCCGGCGCGCGCGTTCTTCGCACGTTTTCTCGCCGCGAGTGGGTGCCGTGGGCGGTCCTGGCTGACCATTGCCTCCATCCGGTAGGCCATCTGCCAGCTCAACTTCCCGAGAGTGTGGATGCCTCGCCGCGCAGCCTCGAGTACCGATGGCGAACGTGGCCGGCGGGGCTGCGGCGCCGCTGTCCTGGTTGTCACCTTGTTCGCGGTGCGTGACCCGGCGTCGTGTTGCGGTTCGCCTGCCGCCTGGCGATGCCGCGGGTGGTCCTCGCGGATGTGCAGTTCGAGAAGCGCCCGGTTGGGGTAGCCGAGGCCGCAGGTCGATGTGAGCGTGCTGGACATGCCATCCTCCCTTGCCTGTCCTTCAGCCTCATCAAAGCCGTCAGCGCTGCAGCTAGCGTGCGGTCGTTGTGCGCGCGAGATGGAGATGATCAGACCGCGGCAGAGGGTCGCCGGCCAGGGCCGGCGCAGCCAGCCCATCGCTTCGGGGCGGGTGGGGCCTTAGCGGCGGCTGTCAAGGAAGCGCTGCCTGATCCGCTTGAGCTCGTGGCGCGGGAACCCGGCGAGCAACTCCCAGGCCAGTTCGAGCGTGTCGGCGATGCCGCGCCGGTCTGCGCAAGGCGGTCACGCGGCCTGTCGCGCGAGCAGATCAGCTTGGTCGAGCTGGTTGAACCCGTCCGGCGGAGGCCGGGCGCGCGGGGCGTGACGGGCAGATCCCGGTCTGTCGGTGCCCGGCACCAGAAAGCCCGGCAGGCCTGCCGGACATGGCTGCGGGCTGGCTCAGCTGCTCATGTCGCTCAGGTGCTGAGCCACCTTCGCGCACGCCGTCTTGGCGAGGAAGCTCCAGCCGATGACGGCTAGCAGCTGCTCGTCAGTGAGGCCGCTCGCGGCGATCCACGGCGAGCCCTCGGTCTCGGCCACGCTCTTGGCAGCATGTTCCCTGATCGCCTTGACGATCGCCTCATCAGAGGTCCCGTGCTTGATCCGGTAGCCAGAGCAGCCCATCTTGGCGGGCTTCGCCGCCGCCAGTGCAGGCGCGGGGCTGACTGCCGGAGCTGCGGGCTTGGCGGCTGGCCGGCGATCGCCGACGGCCGTGCGACCGCCACCGCTGACCTCGATCACGTTGGACTCGGCTGCAGCATCGCCGCGCGCTGCGGGTGACTGACGGGCTGGCTTGGTGGGAGTCGGTATCGGCATCTGGTGCATCCCTGGCTGGTACGACCCTCGAAAGGGGCTAAAATCAATTCTAGTTGACGCGCATAACATAAGCCACCCAAATCGGACATACATCCGCCTTTTCTGTGGCTCTGACTCCATGCGATCGTCGGTAGCTCCATGCGCCAGTCTCAGTCCGGGCCCTTACGCAGGCAGCGCCGCGCGTCCGGCGAAAACGGCTGCCACGTGCTCCTGCAGCCGGGCCGGTGCTAGACAGTCCACCTGTTCGCTCGCGGAACCACGTCAGCGCCGCGCCGCACTCGATCCCGCCGGCCGGGGATTTTTAAAGAGATAGGCCTATTTGGTCTTGCTAGCGCATGCCCGTCGAGTACTTCGCCAGCATCGAGCGCGCCAAGGGCAGCGGCCCCGACGCCGATGCGTGGAATGGCACCAGCCGGCAGCAGTGCTATCGGCTCAGCGGCGGTCCACCTGTTGAAGAGCATGGGTGGCCACGTGACCGGCGGACCAAGAGCCGACACGCAGAACACTCAGATCTGTGCACCACAATCATCCACCTCGACCTGCGGTGAGTTGCGCCAGAACGGCGTATATCGCACCGAACGGTCAGGCGGGCCGCGCCCGATCCGAGATACGGAAGGCAAGGTCCCCTTGCTCGTTCACCTGAGCGTCGAGCGCCTTATCCTCGAGGACGGCCGCGGCGGTTTCGAGGAAGACGCGCGCTCCGCCCTCTTCGACAACCTGATCACCGGTCGCCGGGCCCTCTGTCAGGGCAAGCTGGAACGACGGCGCTCCTGCACCCTGCTTCACAATACGAAGGCCTGTCTCAACCGGTAGGTCCGGCTGCGACGTCATG
>DASXIA010000456.1:0-1925 GCA_036488155.1 Streptosporangiaceae bacterium
TCAGCTCAAAGGCTGCAGGCTGCCGCGTGGCAATGTGCAGTCCGCTGATGCTGCAGTCGGCCCAGTCACGGTATCGCTCGCGGATCCGCTGCGGCGATCCGACCAGTTGCCTGCTCGTCCACGAACTCGTCGGGAACGGCATCCGCAGTTTCCTGCCTACGCGGCTCTTCAAACTTGACGGGGCACGACACGGGCTCAGCCTGACGGACTGAAGGCTGTGGCTCCTCGACACTGGCTGTTGATCATGGACAGCTGGCAGAGGAGCCACAGTTATGGAGAACGGTACGACGATTCTTTTCGGCCTGCCCGGCGTGGCGGTGGAGCGTGTCGAGCGCACTCGGGATGAGGAAGGCGTAGCTCTGCGCTTAGTGCACCTGGTGACCACTGCGAGCAGCGCGGCGGGCTGCCCGGAATGCGGCGTGGTGTCGGTGTCGGTGAAGCAGCGGCGGACGACACGGCCGCGTGATCTGCCCTATGGCGAGGAACCGCTGGCGGTGCGGTGGCGCAAGCGGCAGTACCGGTGCCGGGAGCAGGCGTGCCCGCGGACAGCGTTCACTGAGAGCATCGCTGAGATCCCGCCTCGGGCGCGGCTGACCGGCCGGTTGTGCCAGCAGCTGGCGAGCCAGGTTGCCGCCGGGCGTAGCGTGGCGGCGGTGGCCGCCCAGTACAAGGTGAGCTGGCCGGTGACGCATCTGCGCTACGTCATGCATGCGGACGCGCTGCTGACCGAGCCGGAACCGCCGGTGGTGCTGGGCATCGATGAGACCCGCCGCGGGAAGCCGAAATGGATTCAGGACCCGGTGACCGGCCGGTGGGTGCGGACCGAGCGGTTCGAGACTAACTTCACCGACCTGTCCGGCCAGGGCCGGCTACTCGGCCAGGTCGCCGGGCGGACCGGCAAGGCCGTCACCGGGTGGCTGGATGACCGCGGCCAGGACTGGAAGAACCAGGTCGGCTACGTGGCCATCGACCCGTGCGCCGTCTACCGGTCAGCCGTCACCAAGGCGCTGCCGCACGCGGTCATCGTCGTGGACCACTTCCACCTGGTCCGCCTGGCCAACCAGGCGGTCACCAAAGTCCGGCAGCGGGTCACCCGCCAGGTCCTGGGCCGCCGCGGCACCAGCCGTGACCCGGCATGGGCCAATCGGAGGAGGCTGCTGCGCGGCCGCGAGCGCCTCACCGACCAGGCCTACGCCCGGATGTGGGAAGAGATCCTCGCCCAGGAGGCCACCGGCGAGCTGCTCGCCGCGTGGATAGCCAAGGAAGAACTCCGCTACCTGCTCGCCCTCGCCCGCACCCGGCCCGCACGATCTGAGGTCAGCAACCGGCTGTTCGCGTTCTACGACTGGTGCGCCCGCGCCGACGTACCCGAGGTCACCACCCTCGCCAAGACAATCGAAGCCTGGTGGCCGCAGATCCTCGCCTTCATCGACACTGGCATCACCAACGCCGGAACCGAGGCCAACAACCGCCTCATCAAAGACGCCGCCCGCATCGCCTTCGGCTTCCGCAACCTCGACAACCAGCGCCGCCGGGTACGGTTGCACTGCAAACGGACAATGATCAGCTAGCCGTTGCGAGGGTGACCTGCCCCCTCAACTTTGAAGACCCCGTTTAATGCCAAGCGCGCCCGCCACCTGCTCAGCCACAGCGTCCCAGCTATGCTCAGCGAGCCAGCGATCGACCTGATCCGATGGCTCACTCGTCGCGCGAAGCAGAGGGCCGAGCGTTGCGGCGATGGCAGCCGCTGATGGTTCGCATACATGGCCGCGGCATGCGCCCTGCGCAAGGTACTGAGCGAGGTTGTCAGGCGACGACGTGGTGACAACTGGGACGCCGCACGCGAGGGCCTCGAGGACGGCCGCGCCGAATCCTTCCCGATCCGAGGAGAATACGGCCACTTTTGCGGCCTTCACGAGCGCATA
>DASXIA010000494.1:0-9022 GCA_036488155.1 Streptosporangiaceae bacterium
GGCCGGCAGCAGGTTCGGGATGAACGTGCGCCGCGCCGGACCGCCCACGGCTCCGGTAGCAGACGCGACGGCAACCAGCGCGTACAGCAGCCAGACCTGGCGCGGATCGGCGAATGCCTGCGCCGCCAGTGCAGCCGACACCGCCGCGGCGCAGATCGTGGTGGCCAGCACTAGCTTCCGGCGGTCGAGCGTATCTGCGACCGCCCCGCCGAACAGCCCGATCGCGAGAACCGGAACTACCTCGGCGATGCCGATCGCGCCGACCGCGAGCGGCGACCTTGTCACGTCCCAGACCTGCAGCGGGACCGCGAAATTGGTCAGCGCGCCGCCGACGTCCGACAGCATTGTCCCGGTCCACAACCGCCGGAACTGCGGGGACTCACGTAGCGGCGAAATGTCGGCAAGCAGTCGCCCGGCTCGCATCTAAGTCACCACTCCTCATGAGGTTCTCGCGCGCGCGTGTCGCCGCGCGTTCCGCTCTCGCCGGAGCTGATTGTAACAGCACTTATCTAAGTACTGTTACAATGCGGGAATGACTGACGACCCGACTGAGCAGAGCCTGTGGCGGCCGCTGCGGCTGCTGCAGGAGTCGATGGACGCGGAGATCGGCCGCATTTACGCCGACGCGCAGATCGCCGGGCTTAGGCCGAGCTTTGTGATGGAGCTGCTACGGCTGCACGCGCGCGGGCCGATGACGATAACCGAGCTGGCAGAGTCGGTGCAGCGAACCCACTCGGCCATCAGCCAGAAGGTCGCCGCCATGCGCGCGGCCGGCCTAGTGCGCACCGTGCCAGGCAGCGATGCCAGGACCAGAAGGGTGACGCTGACCGCGAAAGCACGCCGCATCGCCGGCAAGCTAGCGGCGGAGTGGCGGGCGACTGAGGCAGCCGTCGCCGAGATCGAGGCGGAGATCCCCTATCCGCTCAGCCGGGTCGTCACTGACATCGAGGCGGCGCTCCACCGCAAGAGCTTTCATGACCGGATCGTCGAGAAGCTGGCCAGTGACCCGTCCTGGCAATGACGTATCACTTCGCTGAGTTCGGTGCTGCCGGCCGGCAGCGCACGAGCCGCGGCTAACTGGCTTCGTTTTTGTCGAGCCACCGCATGATGCCGGCCACGTTTCCCGCAGCTCCGCTGATCCGGTCGTACTTGGCCGCGAGCTCGCCGTCGGCACCATCGGCCAGCACGCGATAGCGCTGCCGGGTCCGCTCGGCGACCATGGCAACGGCGTGATCCATGTCCAGGCCCGCCTTGCGAGCTCGCCTGGTCTCGTCGACCCAGACGTTGATCTCGGCGGCGGACCTTTCCAGCGTTTCGGCAACCGCCGTTACCGGTCCGAAATGACTGAACAGCAGCCGTGCCGGCTGCAACGCGGCGAACATCCGCAGCGACTCAAGCGCTATCTGGAGGTCGAAATCCGGTGGCGGGGTAGCCGGGCGCATGTCGCCGGTCTCCTGGATGTAGATACCTGCCGCGTCCCCGACATACAGGTCGCCGGTAAGCGAGTCCACCAGCCCCACATGGTGCCTTGCGTGGCCGGGGGAGTAGTGACTCTCCAGCCGCCGCCCGCCGCCGAGATCGACGATTCCGGTGTGCTCCACTGTCCTGATCCGTTCGGGCGGCGTCGGCGCGAGGGTCCCGAACAAGCTGTCGAGTTCGTCGCCGTAGACCATGCGCGCGCTCGCCATGAGGCGAGATGGATCCGCCAGATGCCGCGCGCCTAGTTCGTGCACGACTACCTGCGCTGCAGGGAACATCTGGGCGATGTCGCCAGTCCCGCCTGCATGATCCAGGTGGATGTGCGTCACCACGACAGTTGCTAGCTCGCGCGGCCCGACGCCGAGCACCGCGAGCGCATCCCTGACAAGCGGGGCCGACGGCGCGGTGCCGGTCTCAACCAGGCACGGCCGGTCGCCACGGATCAGGTAGCCGGCCGTGATCCCGTCGTAACCGGCCATCCGCGTGTCGATCTGGTACACCTCGTGCCCGAGATCGGTGATGGCATCGGAGAGCGCGAAGCTTTGTACAGCGTCGTCCATGCGGACATGATGTCAGCCGCACTGCGCCCCATGTCAGCCCCGCCGGCGCCGCGCACACCCCGCCAGCTCCCAGCTTGCCTTCGAGTGGACCTGTCCGCTTTCCTGCCTTAACGTCAGCAAGGTGATCAAGACGCGCGTCGCAACTGATCGGGAGAGGCAGGCCTGGCTGCGCGACTGGCAGGCGCGGCTGGCCTCCGGGTACACCGGGCCGGACGTAGCATCCGGCTGGGTGTCCGCGCAGGTCGCCCGGCGCGTCGCCGCGTTCGACTCAGCGCCCGAGTCCGTCCTGCACGCGCTGGCTGACGGCAATGAGCTAGTCGGCCTGCTGGCGGTATCTGCGGACGAGCAGGACGGCCAGCAGGGCACCGTTGTCTGCGACATCTGGATCGCGCCCGAGCACCGTCGGCGAGGTTTCGGCAGGCTCGCACTCGGCAAGGCGGAGGAGTGGGCAAGGGCCCGGCGCGCCCGCGCAATCCGGCTGGTGACCGACCCCGCGCAACCCTCGCACGCTGCGCTCTTCGCCGCCTATCCGGTGCGGGACCTGCAGATGATCAAGGAGCTGCCAGGTCTTGGCGGCCTCGCCGACGGGCTCAGGGGGCGCCCGATGACCGACGCCGAGTTCGGTGAGTGGCGCGCAGAGGCTGAGCGCGGCTACGCCGCGAGCATCGCAGAGTCCGGCTCTATGCTGCCCGCAGAGGCGGCCGCCGCGGCCGCAGCGCAGACTGACCAGTTGCTGCCGAACGGCCTGAGTACGGCCAATCACACCTTCCTGTGCCTGTGCGCGGGCGAGGAGGTCGTAGCCACCAACTGGATAGGGCATCACTACGAGCCCGGCGTGAGCTGGGTATACGCGGTTGAGGTGCACGAGGCCCACCGCGGCAAGGGCTACGGTCGCGCTGCCATGGTCCTGGGCGAGCGGGCGGCCCTCGACGCGGGTGACAAGCATCTGGCCCTGAACGTCTTCGGCCAGAACCGCGTCGCCATCAGCCTGTACAACGCGATGGGCTATCGCGCGTACGACGCTGGCAGGTCTGTCGACTTGTGACCGCAGGCGACCACACTCACCGGAGGTAGCACGCGTGCATCACGACAAAGCCGGGAACGCGCACCTGCCAGTCCATCCCGCCCGACAGGACGCGGCGGCGGGCGGCGCGGCAGGTCCGAACGCCAGACACGAGCTTCCGGTCGTGCCCTGGTGGTTCGAGGTGACCGAGGTTGCGGACAGCGTCTTCCACATAACCGAGCCACACGTGCACGCCTACGTGCGCTCCAACGCATGGCTGATCCTCGGCGGCGAAACGCACCTTCTCGTCGACTCCGGCCTCGGCGTCGGCCGGCTGCCGGATGAGCTAGCCGGGCACCTGGACCGGCCCGTCATCGCGGTGGCGACGCACGGCCATTTCGACCACTTCGGCGGACTGGCCGGATTCTCCGAGCGCGCGGCGCACCGTGACGACGGTGAGGTGATCGAGGCGGCTTCCGACTACATCACGCTCGCGGCGGGCAGCTACCCGCTCGCGCTGCTCGACGAGTTCGAGGCGGCCGGCCTGGCGGTACCTGACCTGCTGATCGACGCACTGCCGCATGCGGGTTTCGATCTCACTTCCTTCCGCACCCCGCCCGCGGACATTACCCGGTGGCTGGCCGACGGCGACGCCCTGGATCTCGGCGGCCGCTCGTTCGAGGTGCTGCATGCGCCGGGACACTCGCCTGGCAGCATCTGCCTGTGGGACGCCAGGTCAGGCACGCTCGTCTCCGGTGACGTGCTAGTCGATGGTGAGCCGCTGCTTGACGAGCTGCCGCGGTCGAGCCCGGCCGACTTCGCCGCGAGCCTGCGCAGGCTGCGGGAGTTGCCCGTCGACACGGTGCTGGCAGGGCACGGTCCGGTCTTTGGCCGCAGCCGGGCGCACGAGATCATTGCGGACTACCTGGCCAGCCGCGGCCGCTAAGGCAGCTGAGCGCCTCTAGCAGGTGCTGATGCCAGTGCCTGCCTCTGTCGCGGGTACGGCCGCGTCACCCGTGGCCTGGATCGACGCAGCGATGGTCTGCGGCGGCTAGCCGCATATGGATGTGGCCGTCGGTGAACCAGTGCGGCGGATTCGCCGGGCTGAACTCCCGGAACGGGTACCCGGCCTTCTCCGCTACGCGGCAGGACGCCGGGTTGTCAACGGCATGCACGAGCATGATCTGCCGCAGGCTTGTCCCGGCGAACGCATCGAACACCCAGTCGGTCACCGCCCTGACCGCCGCCGGAGCTACGCCGCGGCCGCGCGCTGCCATCGCGGTCCAGTAACCAATCTCGGCGGTCTCGCGCTCGCCGATCCGGCCGGTCTCCTCGCGATTCTTCAGCCCGACATTCCCCGCCAGGACCCAGCCGCCGACATCGTCCGCCTCGAGTACGGCGAAGCACAGCCGGTCACCGTCGCGCCAGCCGCAGTCCTGGCTCGCGAGCCACCGGGCCGCGTCGCGCTCATCCGCCGGCCCGGTCCGACGCTCCGCCCCGCCGGGCAGCACGGTCCTGACCGGGCGTTCGTCCGGTCTTGACCACATGCCACCAAGGAGGTACTCGTGGCTCATCTCGGCGGCCAGTGCGGGGATGTCCGCCGCTCGCCAGGGCCGGAGGATCAGCGCTGGCTGGCCGCTCACCGCGGGCACGCACAGCTCGGGGAACCTCAGCCCTTCACTCACGCCGGGAATAATGCTGGACCGCCGGCATCGCCCTCAACCCGATTTCGCAGGCGCATGGCCGCAAGCGCGGATGCTGTGGCCGGCTGCCGTCCTGTCGGGAGCGTCAGCGGAGCAGAGCAGCCTGCAGCCTCTGAACTGCAAGCCCGCCAGGCTGGACACGCGCGCGCTCAGTGGTTCTCACTGATGCCGTTGGCCAAGGACACAGAACTCGTTGCCTTCGGGGTCTGCCATGACAACCCACGACTGGTCACCCTGGCCAATGTCGACACGCTTTGCGCCATGAGCTTCAAGGCGAGCCACCTCGGCGTCCTGGTCATCAGGCCTGAAGTCGAGATGCAGCCGGCTCTTAGCTTTCTTGCTCTCATCAATCCGGACGAAGTCCAACCCTGGCATGCGATCCGGCTCCGGACGGATCTCGAACTCCTCATCAGAGGAGTGGACCACAACCCAACCAAGAGCTGTAGCCCACCACTGCCCCAAGGCCACCGGATCCACCGAGTGAACAATTACCTGTTCCCATTCCAAGGTCATCCGCCGAGTCTAGGCCTACCGGGGCTTCGGAACTTTCAAGCGCTGAGAGGGAGGGGAGCCAGCGCAGATCGGTAAGAAGATCGACTTTTCAGAAGTGGCCACAGCCACTGCGGCCGACCGCCCGATCGGGCGCGACGGGCAGGTGAGTCTGTCCTCCGTGACTGCGTTCGCCGAACCGTATGCTATCGGTGGGCCCGAAAGAGGTGAGCCGTGAAAGTTGATGCGCCCCGGCGTGCTGTGACGTTGGCCGAGGTTCGGGCCCACCGCACAGACATCTTGCGGCTAGCCGAGCGATTCGGTGTACGCAACATGGATATTCGGTTCGGTCGCGCGCGGGGAGGCGCGGCCAGATAGTGACCTGGATCTGCTGGTCGATGTCGATCGTGGGCATGGCTACTTCGACATGGCAGGGTTCGCTCTTGGGGTCGAGGACCAACTCGGAGTATTCACTCAAGTCGCCACGCCGCGTGGTCTGAAAGAGCGGATTAGGGATCGCGTCCTCCGTGAGGCCGTCGCGTTGTGAGACGTGACTCTGAGCGTCTACACGACATCATCGAGGCAGCGGACAAGATCGCGGCGCGGGTTGCGCGAGGCCAGAGATGTCCCTGCCGTCGGCGATCCTAGCCGCCGGCCCGGCATAACCCAGTTACTGTGTACCAATGGGCGGATTACTGGACCAACTGTCGTGGCGTCTGGTCGGGCCTCACCGTGGCGGGCGGGTTGTAGCAGTCGCGGGTCATCCCCAGGAACGCTCCACCTTCTATTTCGGCTCGAGCGGCGGGGGCGTCTGGCGCACGACCGACGCGGGCATCACCTGGCGCAACCTGTCTGACGGGTACTTCCACCGCTCGGCGGTGGGCGCGATTGCCCTGGCTCCCTCCGAGCCGAGCGTGATCTACGTCGGCATGGGGGAGAGCACTATCCGCAATAATGCCTCCTCCGGCGACGGCGTCTACCGCTCGGTGAACGGGGGGCTCACCTGGGACCATCTGGGCCTGGATGCGACCCGCCACATCGCTAGCGTGCGCGTCGATCCGACCGACTCCGACGCCGCCTACGTCGCCGCCCTCGGCCACGCCCACGGTCCCAATCCTGAGCGCGGCGTCTACCGCACCCGCGACGGCGGCGGCAGCTGGGAGCTGGTCCTGCACCGCGGCCAGGACGCGGGCGCAGCCGACCTGTCCATCGACCCACGCAACCCGCGGATCCTCTACGCGACTTTGTGGCAGGGGCGCCGATTGCCCTGGCGTCTGGACAGCGGCGGGCCGGGAAGTGGCCTGTGGCGATCCGTTGACGGCGGCGACAACTGGGAAAATCTGAGCCGGCGGCCGGGCATGCCCAAGGGGGTCATGGGCCGGGCCGGGGTGACCGCCTCCGGCGCCCAGCCCGGCCGGGTCTGGTGCATCGTCGAGGCCGAGGACGGCGCTGTCCTCCGCTCGGACGACTACGGCGACCATTGGGAGCGCCTCTCCGAGCAGGCGGATCTGCGCCGACGGGCGTGGTACTACAGCCGCGTCATCGCGGATCCCGTCGACGCGGAGACAGTGTGGGTGCTCAACGAACAGTGCTGGCGCTCAACGGACGCTGGCAAGGTCTTCTCCGCCTTCCCTGTGCAGCACGGCGACTGCCATGACTTGTGGATCGACCCTGCCGACGCCGAGCGCATGATTCTGGGAGACGACGGCGGCGCGAACGTCACGCTCAACGGCGGCGCGAGCTGGTCCTCGCTCTACAACCAGCCCACCGCCGAGCTCTATCACGTCACCACAGACACCCGCGAGCCTTACCGCATCTACGCCGCCCAGCAGGACAACACCACCATCGCGCTCCCCAGCCACTCGCGCTGGGGAGCGATCACACAGATGGACACCACCCATGTGGGCGGCGGCGAGAGCGGCTACATCGCGGTCCGGTCCGATAACCCCGATGTCGTCTTCGCCGGCGACTACAAAGGCCTGATCACGCGCCACGATCAGAGCACCGGCGAGAGCCGTCCGATCCACGTCTGGCCGGAGGAAACTGCGACAGCGGGCGAGGCCCGCTATCGCTTCAACTGGACCTCGCCGATCCTGTTGTCCCCGCACGATCCCGACATCCTTTACCAGGCTGCGAACCGCGTCTTCCGGTCGACAGACGAAGGCGAGACCTGGAAACCGATCAGTCCCGACTTGACCTACGCCGACCCCGAAAAACTCCGCTCCTCGGGCGGGCTCACTGCCGATAACAGTGGCGCCGAGTTCTACTGCACGATCTTCGCGCTGGCGGAGTCGCCGCTGGCGCCGGGTCTGCTCTGGGCCGGGACCGACGACGGCCGGCTCCACCTGACCCGCGACGGCGGCCAGTCCTGGACCGAGGTCACGCCGCCCGACCTGCCGCGCTGGGCGACGGTGCGCATGATCGACCCCTCGCCCCACGAGGCCGGCACCGCCTACGTTGCCGCCGAGGCCCACAAGCTAGATGACTTCCGCCCCTACCTGTGGCGGACGCAGGACTTCGGCACCAGCTGGGAGCGCCTCGACCGCGGCCTGGACGAGGACGAGTACTGTCACGTGCTGCGCGAGGATCCCGCCCGCCGCGGCCTGCTGCTGTGTGGCACCGAACTGGGCCTGCTGGTTTCCTTGGACGACGGGGCAAGCTGGCAGCGCTGCGGCGGCGATCTGCCGAGGGTCCCGGTGCATGACTTCGTCTTCCAGGGCGATGACCTGGTGGTGGCCACCCACGGCCGCTCGATCTGGGTCCTGGAGGACCTGCCTGCGCTACGCCAGCACCGGCCGGAGCTGGACAGGGCAGCGCTACACCTGTACCAGCCCCGCCGCCAGGTCCGCTGGATCACCGACCATGGGTATCCCGCGAAGACCGAGGCACGCCGCTCCTACTCCCTGCTGGGACCGGTGGTAGTTGCCTATGACAAGCGGCAGCTCCCGGACCGGACCGAGACCGAGGACGTACCGGTAGGGGCTGGCCGGAACCCGACCGACGGGGTGGCGGTGCTGTACCGGCTCCAGGACCCGGGCGACACCGAGCTGCGCCTCACCTTCCGCGATTCCGCCGGCCGGGAGGTCCGGACGCTGATAGCGCGGCCGGGAGACGAGGACCGCAAGCCGGAGAAGGGCAAACCCAAGGACCCGCTGCCGCCACGGCGGGAGGGCCTCAACCGCTTCGTCTGGGACGGCCGGCACGGGCGCGGTACCCAGATCGAGATCGATCCGCCGGAGGACGAGGACGCCGCCGCCAACCTGGGTCCGGCAGTGGTGCCAGGTCGCTACGCGGTCCGCGTGGAACTGGGCGGGCAGGCGGCCGAGGCCGGGTTCGAGATCGCCGCCGATCCGCGCAGCATCTACACGCCGGAGCAGGTCGGCGCCCAGTACGAGCTTGATCTGCGGCTCTGGGGTTTGCTGTCCGACCTGTACGACGGCGTGAACCGGGCGCGGCGGGCGCGCTCAGCCCTGACCGAAAGCGAGTCCGATCTCCAGCTGCGGCGGGAGCTGGAAGCGGTGGAGTCGGACCTGGTCGCGGGCGGTGGCGGCAAGCAGTCGATCTTCGTCAGCCGGGCGGCTCTGGACACCAGGCTGGTGGGCCTGCGCCAGGTGGCCGGCGCGGCGCCCCCGACCGCCTCCGCGGTGGAACTGGCGGACCAGGTTCAGGCCCGGCTGGAGGAGGTGCTGGTGCGGCTGTCGGAGTTGCTCGAGCGTGCCCGGCAGGCGCGGGCGCGAAACGACTGAAAGGGGTGCTGTGGTGCTAAGGGCGCGGATCGAAATTGTTCT
>DASXIA010000516.1:0-28068 GCA_036488155.1 Streptosporangiaceae bacterium
CGCCGTACGTGGCCCTCGTTTGGCTAGTGCTCGGCATCGGCGTCTTGCTGTGGCTGCGCTTCACTCGGCCTGACCAGGTCGCCCAGATCGGCTCGATCCTCGGCGAGGAGGGTGGTGCCGAGGCAACCGTGCTCGATACCGCCTGACCCGGTCGTGGCCTGGCGAGTTTTAACCCGGCGTGCTCGTGCCGCGGCCGGTACCAGATCGACGGGCAGCCCTCCGCGCGGCAGCGGACCCAGAGATGACCGAGGACGCCGTGTGCCCTGGCGCCTGGGCAGTCGCATGGCATCCAGCCCACGGTGACGCGCCCAGGCGCCCATGGATGCCCTGCTGAGCACTGCAAGGGATAGCACCACCAGTCCGGACGGACGACTGCGCTCATCTGATTATTAGAACACAGTATCTAGTGCTGGGTACGGCCTGGTTGCTTACGGGTGGGCAAATTTAGTCGCCTTGGGGTCATGGCTCGTCTCAGGCGCCGTCCTGTACCGCGACTCCGACCGCAGATGGGCGACGGTTCCCGTGCCGGCCCCGCCTATGCGCGCTACGCGGCGGACACCTCGGCCGGTTCCGTGCGGTAGACGTCGGCCGCGTTCGGCACAGTGGCCACGCCGAGTTCCTCCGCCACGCTCGACACGGCCTGAGCCGCGACGGACGGATCGTGCCGGCCGTCAGCGGTGAAGTACGGCGCGACGTAGCGTTCGTAAAGCTGACGCGCCTGCGTCTCGGTGAGGCTGGGGATGAGGGCATTGACGTACCGGACGGCGAGGTCCGACTCGTCGCGGATCGTGCGTAGGGCCCGGCGGGTGGCCCGCACGAGCGCCAGTACCGCCGGATCGTCCGGCGCTATGTGGGTCGGGTCCACCGCGACGCCCACCGTGGGAATCCTGAAGTAGTCCCCGACGAATGCCAGCAGGCCGCAGGCCGTTCTCCTGGGCCGTGACCTCGGGCGCCAGGGTGCTGCCGACGAATGTCGCGTCCAGGGAGCCCTCGGCGAGCCGGCGGAGATGGCGGCTGTAGTCGCCCGGTGCCATGACGACCGACTGGACGTCCTGGTCGGGATCGAGCCCGAGCCTCCTGAGAACGATACGCGCGAAGCAGCCAGGCGCAGTCTTCGGCGGGTGAATGCCGATCCTGCGGCCCCTCAGTTCTTCGACCGACCCATAGGAGTCGCGGGCGAGCAGCCAGAACAGCGGCCGGTCGGTGCTGACGCACAGAACCGTCCACGGGATGCCGTCGGTCACGCGCGACAGCACTGCCCGGCCCAGCCCGATCGTGGCAGCCCGCCGAACCCGTTCCCCGTCCCAGGTGCGTCCGTCGCGCAAGGCGACGTGGACTCCCTCCTGCTCGTAGTAGTTCTGCTGGTCGGCTACGTAAGCGACCAGTTCCTCGTGGATTCCGAGCCCGGCATAAGTCAGGTCGATGATGTGCACTGCGAGGACTCCTTTGCGGGATGCGTTAGTTCATGGCCAGCCCGCCGTTGACCGGCGCGGTCGTGCCCGTGATGAATTCGCTGTCATCACCGGCGTAGAAGGCCACGGCTCGCGCAACGTCGTCGGGCGAGGCGAGGCGGCCCAGCGCCGTCTGCTCCGTCTGGCGCCGCGTCTGTTCCTGATCGAGGGCTGCCTTGCCGATGGTGGTGTCGGCCACCGGCCCTGGGGCCACCACGTTGACGGTTATCCCGCGGGGCCCGAACTCCTCCGCGACGAAGCGCGCGAACGAGCCCACGGCCCCTTTCGAGGTCCCGAGCGCGATCATGCCCTCACGCGGCCGCCGGCTCAACCCAGTGCCCATGTAGACGATCCGCCCGTAGCGGCGCCTGGTCATGCCGGGGACAACAGCCTTCGTCAAAATGAAGGCCGCTCGCATCTCCTGGTCTAGCTTGCCGCCCAGTTCGTCCCACGACATCTCGTCGAACGACTTGATTGCGTACGGGATCAGGGCATTGTGGACCAGGACCTCGACGTCGCCCATGGCGGCCCGGACCTGCTCGACCATGCCGAACACGGCCGGCCCGTCGCGTACGTCCGCTTGCGCGGCCATGGCCCGGCCGCCGGCCGAGCTGATCGACGCGACCACGTCGTCGGCCTCGTCGCGACGGGTGCGGTAGTTGATGACGACACGCATGCCGCGAGATGCCAGCAACCGGGCGACTGCCGCGCCGATACCCCTACTCGAGCCCGTGATGAGGGCGACCCGGCCGCTCTGTTGAACATTCGTCATGTCGGACTCCAAGGAGATTCGGAGGTGCCCGGCACGGATGACTGGCCGACCGGTCGGCCGGGCGGTTTAGGTCTTTCAGCAGTTGATGCCCCGGCAGCGAGACTCCTACGACGACTCGGCGCTGGCTGCCGAGACTCGGCAGTCGGCGGTAAGGAAATTGTCAGTGGCTATCGATACTATGGTCGAGTAACAGGATCGCTTGGGAGGTGACGGCGAAACCATGAGCGAGCAGCAGTCGCATGAGCCGGTGCCTCCCCCAGCCGGGTCCGGTGCTCCGGACACGTTGGCGCCACCGGACACGGCCGCGTGCCCGGCTGCGAGTCCCGGCGCTGCCGCACCCGCGGCCGCTAGCGCCGCCGCTGACTCACCGATGTCGTCGTCGGCTTGCGCTGTGCCGTTTGACGGGGCCGCTTGTTCCGGCACTTCCGCGCCCGCCGCTGCCGGCTCTCGCACCGTCGGCTCTCGCACCGCCGGGTCCCGGTTCGCCAGTGCCGGTACGGACGCGGCGCTATTCGACCTTCCGGCGCCTTCGTTTGCTGGAGCCGGTGCTGAGCCGTTGCCCTCGTTTGATGTGGCAGCGTTGCTAGCGCGGCAGCTGGCTGAGATCGAGGCGCCGTTCGAGCTGACCGAGGCCGAGATTGCGGCGTTGCCGCTCTCATCCGATGAGTCACCCGACCTGTCAGAGACTCCATGGTGGCTGACCGATGAGTTCCACGGCAGCGACGCCGACGAGCACGCGGCCTGGCTGGCGGGCCTGCCAGCCGACGTCCGAACCGCGTACGAGAACGGGCCGTGGGACGGCGCCGGCGAAGTGTTCGCCGCCGGGTTCTTGCACCACGACCCAAGTGGCGATGGGCCAGCCGGGCCGGGATTCATCGCCGGTGGCTGGGCCGACATCGCAGCGCCCGGACCCGCGCTGGCGGCGGCAGCCGCCGACGCCGCCACCCGCCGGGCTCGGTTGGGCGAATCGGAGCTGATCGGCCTGCTGTGCGGCTGGCAGCGGCTGACCGCATGGGCACAGGCCGGGCAGGCCGCTTGCCTGACCACCCTGGTAAATCGGCGTAAGGACCAGTCGGTCGAACTGTCCCGGCCAGACCTGGCCGCGCATGTCGATGACGAGGTCGCGGCCGCGCTGGCGCTGACCGGCCGAGCCGCCAGCCGGATGCTGGATGTCTCCGCCGGTCTCGGCCGGCTGCCGGAGGTTGGCGCCGCCCTAGCCGCGGGGCGGCTCGACTGGGCCAAGGCGTCCCTGTTCACCGACCTGCTCGCCGGGATACCCGACGATGCCGCTAACGACATCGTCGGCCTGGTGCTGGCCGCCGGCGATATCAGCCGGAAGACCACCGGGCAACTGCGCGCCGCCCTGACCCGCGCGATCCTGGCTTACGACCCTGAGGCAGCGCAGCGGCGCCGCGAAGAGGCCCGCAAGGACGCCAGCGTCCAGGCCTGGGTCGAGCCATCCGGCAACGCCGCTTTGGCCGGCCGTGAACTGTCCCCCGCCGATGTCATTCACGCCGACGCCCAGCTCACCGCGGACGCCCGCTGGCTCGCATCCTGCGGCCTGTCGGGCAGCATCGACGAGCTACGTGCCCTGGCTTACACCACCCGGCTCACCGGACGAACCCTTAGCTCCCTCCTGCCCGCCAGCGCCAGTCACCAGACTGACGAGCCCGCTGCCGGTGACAGCACCGCCGGTGACAGCAGCGGACGTAACAGCACCACTGGTGACAGCAGCGGACGTAACAGCACCACTGGTGACAGCAGCGGACGTGACGGCTCCGCCGGCGACAACGCGAGCCCCGACCCCGGCGACAGCGCAAGCCCCGACCCCGGCGACAGCGCAAGCCCCGACCACGGCGACAGCGCAAGCCCCGACCACGGCGACAACGCGAGCCCCGACCACGGCGACAGCGCGAGCCCGGACCACGGTGGTGCGAGCGTTGCCGCCAGTGCCGGAGGAAACCCGGAGCCCAGTGACGCCGGCACCGCCGACGGCAGCAGTGTCGGCGACCGCCCGGACGGCGGGCCGCTGGGCGGCACCATCAACCTGACCATGCCGCTGGCCACCTGGGCCGGCCTGTCCGAGGCGGCCGGCGAACTGGCCGGCCACGGCCCTGCCGACGCCGTCACCTGCCGCGACGTGGCCGCCCGCACCGGGCCGGCCACCCGCTGGTGCCTCACCCTCACCGACAGCGGCGGCCGCGCCGTCGCACACGCATGCGCGAGCAACCCGCCCGGCCAAGACGTCCTGGCCGGAGCCGGCAAATCCGGCAGCCCGGGCAACCCCTGGAGCCCGGCCATCCGGTGGGCCACGGGCCTTGGCTGCAAAATGCAGTTCCTGGAAACCGGGCCCTGCACCCACGCGCGCCAGTCAGCCGGCTACCGGCCCCCGCCGAGCCTGGCCCACCTGCTCAGGATCCGCCAGCGCACCTGCTCATACCCCGGCTGCCGCCGGCCCGCCCGCCGCTGCGATCTTGATCATGTGATCCCCTATGACCGCGGCGGCTCAACCTGCGAGTGCAATTTGACGCCTTTGTGCCGTCGGCATCACCGCGGCAAGCAAGCACCGCGCTGGCATCTCAGCCAAGATCAGCCCGGCACCCTCACCTGGCAACTCCCCCACGACCGCAGCTACATAACCACACCCGAGCCCTACCCGGTCTGAGGCCTCGGCATCTGGGATCACCCGGCATGTCGGGCTGCGAGCGCGACCGCGCCGATCAGCACTGCGAGCCATCCGATGACCAGTGCCACGGTAGCCATGTCAGCTCCCCGTTCGCCGGTCCGGCGCACGCGACGACGAGCCACGTGCCCCAGCAGAATCGCCGGGACGGCACTGAGCCCTATCGTGCACGGCGCCGTCGCCGCGCAGACCAGGGCGGCAATGGCCAGCCGGCTGATTCGCCGCGGCGCTGAGGTTGCAGGATGCGCGGGCAGCCTCCCCAAGGGGCCGACAGGCAAGTCGCAGGTGAGAGCCATCACGTCGGTGAACAATGGCACGGTCAGTACTTGTCCGACTCGCAGCTCCAGTTCTTCCTTGGTGAGCCTGCCCTCCAGAAAGGATGCCTTCAGGACGCTGATTGCGCGATCTCGGTCTGCCGTCGATGCCAGCATCTGAACGTTGCTTGCCATCAGCGATCACCCAGGCATCCCGCATCCATGAGGGCAGGGTAAGTCCGAAGCTGGCAGATCGAAGACACGATGGGGTAACGTCCGTGATCCGGCTGCAGATCTTAGGGGGCCAGGTGCCAGCGGCGGTTATCCGGAAGGCTCGAGCTACCTGCCCCGGACGCAGGATCTAGGCTGCCGGCTATGAAGCCGCCAGGGACCGATCCTCCGGATGACCGCTTCGAGGCACTGGGGCAGGTCGTCGAGCGCGCAGCGGTTATGGAGATCGCGCTGCGGATGGCCTTCTGCACCCTCGTCGGCGGCCCATACGCCGCAGCTGTCGCAGGCAGCCAGGATACGCACTGGCTTATCGAGAACTGCGACACCGTGGTGCGCCGGAATGCGGAGAAGTCCGCCGGCCAGCGGGATGCGATCCGGGCAGCGCTCCGTCTATGCCGCGAAGCTAACCGCGACCGGAACAGGCTGGTGCACGAAGCCTGGGGCAACGGCGGGGCCGGCGCGCCGACCGTGCTACGGAGCGTGTGCCACGGCTACAAGATGGCCGGCCGGGACTGGACGATCGCGCAGATCCGGGAAGCGGCTGAGGCGATCTCCGGCGCACAAAATGCGCTGCTTGCCGCCGTCGAGGATGCGTTCGGTCCAGGCTGCCTGGAAACCGCCGGACAACTGCTCGCCACCGACGCTGCCCACGACCAACACCGCGACCGCGGTTAGCGGCACAATGCCCATAACCTCGTTGCGGGCACCGCGGGGCATCGCGGGCACCATGGCGGCAAAAATTCCTTACCCGGCCGCTATGTCCCGTCTCGGTCGCCGTCGGCTGGCACACTACCGATCATGCAGACGATAGTCGCCGACCATCCGCTCGTCGCGCACAAGCTCACCGCGCTGCGTGACAGCAGCACCGACACTCCCACTTTCCGACGGCTGGCCTACGAGCTAACCACGTTGCTCGGATACGAGGCAACGAGGATCATCCGGGTCGAGCCCGTCCAGGTCGTTACGCCGGTCGCCGCAACGGACGGCGTACGGCTCGCCCGGCCGGTGCCATTGCTGGTACCGATCCTCCGGGCCGGCATCGGCATGCTGGACGGCCTCGCCAGCCTCCTGCCGCGTGCGGACATCGGCTTCGTGGGCCTGGTCAGGGACGAGGAAACACTGGTCGCGTCGACGTACGCGACACGGCTGCCGTCCGACCTTTCCGGACGCGACACGTTCATCCTGGATCCGATGCTGGCCACCGGCGGATCGATGGAGACCGTCATCAAGATGCTGCGCTATCGCAACGCCGCGACAGTAACGGCCATTTGCCTGGTAGCAGCGCCGGAGGGACTAGCCAGACTGGCGGACGAATTCCCGGACGATACTGGGGTCCCGGTCCAGGTGGTAACCGGCTGCATAGACGCGCGGCTCAACGACAAGGGCTACATCGTGCCAGGCCTCGGCGACGCGGGCGACCGGCTGTTCGGGACCATCTAGTCCCGCCCACCTAGATGGGCAAAATACCGTAAACTGCCAGCGTGACAGAGCCGCGCGATGCGGAATCGGTTGCAGCACGGCTGCGATTCCTGCGTAGCAACCTCGGGCTCAGCCAGGAGCAGCTAGCCCGCCGCCTTGGCGTGTCTTTCGCGACGGTTAACCGCTGGGAATCCGGCCGGACCCAGCTGTCTGCGCGGGCGCTGGCCGCTCTGGCGCAACTCGAAGCCGAGGTCGCCGTCAGCCACAGCACCGTCGGCGATGGCGCCAGCAGCGCCAGCAGCCCGCTTCACCAGTTGCCGGTCGCCCGGTCCAGCTTTGTCGGCCGGGGCCGCGAGCTCGCCGAGCTAGGCGCGCTGATGCGCCGATCGCGGCTCATCACGCTCATCGGCCCGGGTGGCGCTGGCAAGACCCGGCTAGCTGCCGAACTGCTCAGCCGCGACTTCGCCGACGCCGACCTGGTCTTCGTGCCGTTAGAGCAACTCCGCGACCCGCGAACGCTTACCTCGTCGCTGGCCTCCCGGCTCCGGGTTCATGACCGGAAGGGCACGCCGCTGGTCGAGTCGATCCGCGACACGCTGACGGCCTCGCCGCGCCTTCTGCTACTCGACGGTGCCGAGCGGCTGGCCGACCAGGTGGCCGAACTGGTCGGCAACCTGCTGGCCACTGTGCCCGAGCTCAGGGTCATTGTCACCAGCCGGGTAGTCCTCGGGATTCAAGGCGAAGTGTGCTGGACCGTCCCGCCGCTCGCCTGCCCGTCAGTAACAGCCGATGCGTCCGACATCGCCGCATCGGATGCCGTGCAGCTGTTCATCGCCAGAGCCAGCGAGCGATTGCCGGACTTTCGCGCGTCGGACGTCGCGCCCCATGCGATCGCGGAGCTGTGCCGGCGGCTGGACGGGCTGCCGCTCGCCATCGAGCTGATCGCGGGCTGGGTTGGCACGCTGTCGATCAGGGAGATCCTTCAGCAACGCGCGGTCCTGCTCGACTCCGAGCCGTCACAGGTTGGCCAGCACAGCGGCCGTCGTCTTGCCGACGTGCTGCAGGTGAGCTATGACCTGCTGAATCCCGAGCAGCAGCGCAGGCTCGCGATGCTGAGCGTGTTCGGCGGCTCGTTCCGGGTCGATGACATCCAGGCGGTACTCGGCATCGACCCGCTGGCCGCCGTTGCGACTACCCGGCTGCTGGTCGACTCATCGTGGCTCGTCGTGACCCGCGGGCCCGAGCAGAACCTGTTCAGCATGCTGGAGACGATCAAGACATTCGCAACCTTGCAGCTCGAGAAGACCGGCGACGGTCCGGCGGTCCGCCAGCGGCACGCGTTGCACTGGGCGAGCATCGCGGCCGGCAGCGAGCAGGGACTGAGCGGACCGGATGCCGCCGCGTGGACACGGCGACTTGAGGTTGCCGGCCCTGACTTGTACCTGGCGCTGCACTGGGCGGACGAACACTCCGACACCGACCTCGGCCTGGACATCAGCGCGTCGCTATGGCGCTGGTGGCTAGTCCGCGGCCGTCTCGCCGTCGGCCGGAACTGGCTGGCCCGGTTCCTGACGCAGGCCGGGGAGCGCAACGACGAGCGCGCCGGCCGGGCACTCTGCTCGGCCGCCGTGCTGGCAGCCGAAAACGGCGACTACGCCGAGGCGATTCGCAACGCCGAGCGGGCCATGGCGATCTTCGGGCCGCTGGGGCTGAAGCTGCGGATGACGCTCGCGGCGACAGTCCTCGGCTCCGCAAACCGCTACCTGGGAAACACCGATGCCGCCCGGCCCGCCTTCGAGACAGCCGTGCGCCTTCGCGAGGAACTCGGCGACCGGCGGGGCCTGTCCATCGCGATCAATAACATGGCGCTGCTCGAACTCGACGTTGGCAACATCGGCCGGGCGCGGGAACTGCTCGAGCAAGCGCTGGCGATCAAGCGCGAGTTCGGCGAGCAGCTGTCCATCGCGCTAGGGCTCGCGAACCTCGCCGACGTGCTCATCAAGACCGGCGAATGGGACTCCGCTGAGCGCCTGCTGGACGAGGGCGTCGCGCTGGCAGAGGGCAACCCGCAGCTTGTCGGCACCTTCCACAGCAACCAGGGCCTGCTCGCGGCGCACCGGGAGGAATGGGCCGCCGCGGCCGAGCACTTCCGCGCCGCGATCGCGGCGGCGGAGGCAGGCGGCCATCCGCACGACAGCATCGAGCCGATGATCGGCCTCGGCCGCGTCTATCACCGGACCGGGCAGCATGACGAGGCGCGCCGTGAACTGCGCCGCGCTCAGGCTCTCGCGGCTGATATCGGGAACGCCCACCGCCTGGCGGAAGCCAAAGCGGCGCTCGCGGAGGCAACCGGCGCGTCCGATGCAGCCCCGCCAGAATCAGCTGCACCCGTCCGCGCGCCCCGGCCAGGCAACCTGACTGCCCGGCAGGCGGACGTCCTGCGCCTGCTGGCAGCCGGGCGGAGCAACAAGCAGATCGCGGCTGAGCTGTACCTCAGCCCGGCGACCGTGGAGCGGCATCTGGCCACCATTTACCGCAATCTCGGCCTGACGGGGCGGGTGGAAGCAGCCAGGTTCGCCATCGAGAACGGTATCGCCGACCCGGTGTTATAGCGCCCAACCGGCGCATGTGCGTTGAAACCGCGGGCGAGACGAGCCCGTTCCCTGGATGGTATTGATTGGTGCTTTTGTCCTTTTGCCGAATTACATGATTGCCAGGATTCGCCGGACCTGCCTGCCCGGCTAGAAAGGTGCCCGGACTCGTCGTACCGGGACGGGGGCAGGGAGATGCCAGTGCACGATCAGCTGCTCGGCTCGACGCAGCCAGTGCTGTCCATCTCGCTCGAGCCCGGCGAGCGCATCATCGCTGAGACAGGCGAGTTCGCCTGGATGACCGACTCCATCCGGATGACTGCCGCGTCGGCTCACCTCAGCGATTACACCGCGACGAATCAGCAGGGCACTGTCGCGTTTGTCGCACGGCTGCCCGGCACCATCGTGCCAATCGAGGTAACGCCCGGCCACGAGTACCTGGTGCACCGCAACGGATTCCTGGCCGGCACGCCCGGGATCGAGCTCGCCACCGGCTTCAGGCAGTCGCTGGGCGCGAGCGAAGCAGCAGCCGACGAGTTCGTCTTGCGCCGCATTGGCGGCCATGGCCGCGCCTGGGTGGAGCTTTACGGCGACGTCGTGCGGCGCGACCTGGCGGCCGGAACGTCATTGCGCACGCACCCGTGGCACATCGGCATGTCCGACGGATCGGTCGCCGTCCAGATGGCCGAGGTCGCCCTGCCCACCGGCCGCTACCTGGGCGGGAACGCCCACTACTTCGCTCTTCTCTCAGGCCCCGGGACGGTGTGGTTGCAGTCAATGCCGCTGCTCGCCGCGCCGCACCGGCGGTTAGCAGCCGGCTCGGCGCTGGCGCGCGTGTTTCCGGCCGTCGAGGGGGCAGCCGGACCCGCCGCGCCGCGCTGAGCCGGCCCGGGCACTTCCCCGCTCACGGGCCACGGCTGCGCTATTGTCCTGGTAACCCCCGGAGGTATAGGCATGCGCACGTTTGCCAGCCTGGACGAGTTCGTCGCGGCCAAGGGCGAGAGCCTCGGCTTCAGCGAGTGGCACAAGATCACCCAGGAGCAAGTGAATGCGTTTGCCGATGCCACCGGCGATCATCAGTGGATCCATGTTGATCTGGACCGCGCGGCCAGCGGGCCGTTCGGCGGCACTATCGCGCACGGCTACCTCACTGTCTCGCTGCTGCCGATCCTGTCGATGGAGATCTTCCGGATCGAGAAGCTGACGATGGGCATCAACTACGGCCTCGATCGGGTTCGGTTCCCCTCACCCGTGCCGACTGGATCGTCGATCCGGGCCGAGGCAACGCTGACCGAGGTGAAGGAGACTCAGCTCGGCTCGCTGGCGCACATCCGGATGCGGGTCGAGATTGAGGGCCAGCAGAAGGCAGCCTGCGTGGCTGACACGCTCTCGTTGTTCGTGGCCTGAGGCTGACGAGCTACAGCGATGAACGATCCCCGCGGCGCCCGTGTCGCCGTCTACATCGACTTCGACGAGTCAAACCGGTGGATGGTGCAGCTCACCCCGGCGATAACCGGGCCTTAAGCCGGCGAACTAGCCGCGAGCGGCTGCGCGCTCGTCGTGCTCGCCCCCGCGACGCCGGGCACGGCAAGGGTGGCCGCAGCCGCTACGGCCGTAACCTCGATACTGTTCACTGCGCAGCAGTTACGATGCGTGAATGGGCGACGGCACGGCAATCTATTCGGAGTCGGCCGAAACGAGGCAGTCGGCCGAAACGAGGCAGACCGGCGCCGGGGTCGCTGTCAGCAAGCGGCCGATGAGCAGAGTCCGGCTGACCCCGGATGACCTTGCACGCACCCGGCTGAGCCAGGCATCGGCGCCGCTAGTGGAGTCGGTTTTAGGGCTCGCTCGGCTGCGGCGTCAGCCGCTGTCAGCGCCGCCTGGCAGCTGGGTCCATCAGGCGCGGCAGGCTTTCCCCGCGACCGCCCGGCCGTTGTTAGATAGACCTAGTGCCCAGCAGCCCGCCCTGGCCGGCATTCTTCGACCAGCTAGGAGCTGACCCGGACGAGGGCCTGGAGATGGTGCAGGCCACGCCCCGGCATGTGCTGTTCGACGACCTGGCCGCGTCCTGGCACGGCAACGGCCGCCCTCCCCTCTGGCTGCGCAATCTTGCAGACGGCGAGCCGGAGGCAAGGGAAACGCTGCAGCGCGCGCTGCGTGACTTTTATCGTGCGTGCGTCGCTCCTTACTGGTCACCCATCTCGGCGGCGGTCCGTAGCGACGTGTCCGAGCGGACTCGCGTGCTCGCTACCCGCGGCCTGGCGGCGCTCTTCGGCACCCTGAGCGAGGATCTGGCTTAGCGAGACCATGCGCTGGAACGATACTGGCGGACGAGCCGGACATATGATTTGTCGCTCAATGGCCAGGGCCTGCTGATCCTTCCCTCCGCGCTGTGGACCGGCCCGCCGTTGTTCTGCATCCACCCCGAGGGCAGCGCCCTCATCTACCCAGTCCGGTCCGCCCTGGCGGTGGCGGGGCCAGGTGAAGTCGGCAACCTTGCCGGGCTGCTCGGGCGGACCAGGGCAGCGGCTCTTCAGGCACTCCGCACACCTCGGGCCACTGTCGAGCTTGCCGCGGTGATCGGCATCAGCGCGTCGTCGGCTTCCGAGCACGCCAAGGCACTGCGTACTGCGGGCCTGGCACAGACCACCCGGCACGGGCGCAGCGTGCGCCATTCGCTGACGCCGCTTGGCCGCAGGCTGCTCGACGGGCAGTAAGCCCCTGACGCGGGGGTTGCGGAACAGGACCGGCAGGACGAGCTCGCCGCATCGCTGCAGCAGATGCGGCCCGATCGGGACGTTCTCCAGGCGCGGGGAGTACAGCAGGAACGTGTATCCCAGGCGATGGGCGAGTATGCCGTCAGTAGCAGCCTGGTCGCCGATGACAATGCCTGGCCGGGGAAGGTTTTGGTAGGGGGCGATCCGCATCGGCTTGCGGGCGGAGGACAGGTACATCACCCGAATGCCCGGGGCAGCGGGGACTGCCGTGGGGCGACGCGCGGAATTGGTAGCAAAGCACACCACCTCCACCCCCGGAATCGCGGCGACCGGGCGGAGCACGGCCGCGAGTCCCTCGTCGAGGGATTCCTGACTGGTGTCCCAGAAGGCGACGAGGGGTTCCACGTCGACGATTACTGTCTTCGGCGACAGTTCTGCGGTCCGGCGCAGCAAGTCCTGCCGCTCGGCGACGCGCTCATAGGCAGTCATCACCTTGGTCGCCGCGCCGTACGCGTAGCCAGATAAGCCGGACCGCGGCGCAGGGGCGCGCGGGAGCCCGCGCCTGCTGGCGCGCCGTCGTAGCCGCGGTACGGCGAGGAACTTGAGCCGGCCCCAGTCCATCGGAACTTCACGCGGGCTGGCGCCCGGACGATCCCGTGGCACCCGGACCCGGAGCGCACCGGGCCGGACCGTGCAAAGCACGGGCGTGGGCATCATGACGGCCTCGCCGTCGATGCCGACCGGGACCTGCGGAGTGTTAGCGGTGATCTCGACTTTCGTCGCCGTCAGCAGGCTCAGTCCGCGTGCCCGCCTGCCCCGCAGCAGGCCAACTGCCTGCTGCGGGCTATCCACCTGGACACCGACTACGCCGAGGGTGCCGCGATCGAGGCGCACGCGACGGCTGAGGCCTGCGATGTCACCGCTTCCGTAAGGGTTGTTGGCCACCAGCAGCGCCTGCGGCCCGCTGATCTCGATGCCATCCGCGCGCGCGTCGAGCTTCGCGCCGCGATGACCCTGGAGCAGGTCGGGCAGCAGGTTCAGGGTCGTGCCCAGCTTGTCGTCGCGGTAGGCCGGTGTCTGGACGACGTCGGCATACGCGCCGAACGAGGCGTTGTTCACGAACGTCCGGGAGCCGATCATGCCGAGGTCTACGCACAATTCGACGCCGTCGGACAACGCGCCGAGGCACGCCGACGGATCCTCACGGTCCAGCCCTAGGTCCAGCGCGAAGTGATTGCGCGTGCCCGCCGTGATGACCATGAACGGGATGTCGTGCCGGGCCGCCACACCGGCTACCAGTGCTTGTGTGCCGTCGCCTCCGGCGACACCGAGCAGATCGGCTCCCGCGGCAGCCGCCCCTTCAGCAACTGCGGCGACGTCTACGGGCTCAGGTCCGCTCATCAGAAAGACCTCCGCGCCAAGGTCTTCGGCTTTGCGCTTGAGGTCGAACTTGCCTACTTTCCCGCCACCGGACCTCGGGTTCATGATCAGAAACGGGTGGCTGGCAGGGGATACCGGAAGTTCGGGCATCCGCCAGCGGGCCTGGTCGCCAGCCAGCGCGGACCGAGCGGTGACGCCGGCGAACAGCCACGCGGCGGCTGACGCGACCGCGACCCAGAGCAGGGCGGCGAACGCGTAGACGACGATCACAGCGATAGGCGCCGCGACGCAAACGCCTAGCGACAGCCAGCGCCAGACGCCCCGGCGCGAAAGGAACACGTATGCCGCCGCCAGGGTCACCGCAGCGGCCCCCAGGCCCAGGCCCAGCATCGCAATGCTCGTCAGGCCAGCGAAGACCGGCGGGATTGCGGCGGCCACTGCCGCCAGCAGGAAGCTCAGGCGCGCGAGCCAGCGCTGCGGGCGGGTAGCCGGAGTCACGGCCTCCGGCTCAATCGGCACAGAACCGATTCTGCATGTCCCGGCACCCCTGGGCCTCATCCGCGCCGGGTGAAGCCGTACCTCGTTTCATGGGTTTGCGGCACTTCTGCGCCCGTTATGCCGGGCATGTGGTCGCCGAATCCATGAAGGGCGCGGAGGGGCCTAGCCGAACCGGGCAGCCACCGCCTCAAGCACCGACTCGTCACCCGCGTATGGCCCCTCTGGTCGTGGCCAGTGCGTGATGACATCGGTGAAGCCAAGCTGGGCGGCCCTGCCCACCGCCTCGTCGAAATAGTCCTTGCTGGTCAGCGCGAACGTGCCTGACGCGTCCAGTGACAGATACCGGCGCACCTCCTCGGGCGGGCGGCCCGCGGCGGCTAGCGCCTCGTCGAACACCCTGGCCGCCTCGGCCACTGACTGCCACCATGCGGTCAGCCCATCGCCTCGAGCCCCGGTCGTCGCCCAGCCCTCGCCGAGCCGCGCCGCCAGCGCGATCGAGCGTTTGCCGTTAGCTGCGATGACGAACGGGATCCGCGGCCGCTGCACGCAGCCCGGCAGGTTGCGCGCGTCCACGGCCGAGTAATAGCGGCCTGACCAGGTGACGTGGTCAGTCGTGAGCAGCTGGTCGAGCAGTTCGGCGAACTCGGCGAACCGGTCGCTCCTCTCGCGCCCGGTCAGGTCCGGCTGGCCGAGCACTCTGTTGTCGAAACTCGCGCCGACCGCGCCGGCGCCGACGCCGAGTACGAACCGGCCGGCGCTGATGTCGTCCAGCGCGGTCAGCTGGCGGGCGAAGCTGACCGGATGGCGGAAATTGGGCGATGCCACGAAGGTGCCGAGCGCAATCCGCGAGGTGACCATCGCCGCGGCCGTCAGCGTCGGCACCGCGTCGAACCACGGTCCGTCGACCAGAGAGCGCCAGCCGAGGTGATCGTAGGTCCAGGCGTGATCGAAGCCGTAGTCCTCCGCCTGCCGCCAGCGGCGAGCCGCCTGCATCCATCGCTGGTCTTGAAGTATGACAATGCCGAAACGCACGACCGGCAATCGTACCCGGCGCATGACTGACCGCGGTCAGCCGGTCGCGGCCCCTGCGTCGCGCTGCTACCGCCAGCTGACTGCTGACCAGCTTGGCGTTTTGTTCAGGTCGCGAGCGGCCCTGTTGCCTAGGTCGCTGCCCTGACTCGTCTGCCGGAGTTAAAGTTGGCGCGTGGTGTCCGGCGGTCAGGTTGCCGCGTTCGCGCTGGCTTCGCTCGTGCTGATCGTCATCCCCGGCCCTGGCGTGCTATTCGTTATCGGTCGCGCTCTGGCGCACGGTCGCGGCACCGCCCTGGCCTCGGCTGCCGGACACGCGGCGGGGAACGCGGTCGTGGCGGTGTGCGTGGCGCTGGGCGTGGGCTCCATAGTGGAGCGCTCGGCCACCGTCTTCACGGCGATAAAGCTGGCTGGTGCGGCCTACCTGATCTGGCTCGGCATTCAGGCGTTCCGCCGACGCGGCGCGCTCGCCGCAGTGCTGGCCAGCGCGGCCGAGCCGCGCGGCACCGTGCGCGCTGCCCGGGAGGGGCTTATCGTCGGCGTCACGAATCCGAAGGCCGTGATTTTGTTTGCCGCGGTGCTGCCGGAGTTCGTCGACCGCGCTGCCGGCCACATCCCGGCCCAGATGCTGCTCCTCAGCGCGATCGCAATCGTGATCGGCGTGACGTCGGACACCTGCTGGGCGCTGGTGTCCAGCACGGTGCGCTCGTGGTTCGCTAAATCTCCCCGCCGTCTCGGGCTCGTCGGCGGGGCGGGCGGCCTGGCGATCATCGGCCTCGGTGTGACTCTTGTACTGACCGGCCGCAAGGACTGACAGCGGTCAAGACGGTCGTCGCGCCTGCTGTGGTCGTGCGGCTTGCGGCGCTCGGGCAGCGACGAGGCTTCGGCACCGCTGCCCCGGCCGCAGTTCTGGACTGTCCGTGTCTTACCGTTGCTTGCCCTGCCGGAACAGGGATATGGCCTTGTCGATCCGGCGTTGCCGGGTTTCGCCGGTCCTGGCGGCGTTGATGTTGTCGACGTGGTAGCGCTGCAGACTGTTGGACAGTTTCGTGAAGAAGGCCCCGGCGGTCGGGTCGGCGGACAGGGCCGCGGCGAGGTCTTCGGGGACGGTGACCTCACGGACGCCGTCGGCGAGTGTTAGGACGACGTGGATCGGGTCGCCAGCCATCAGACCGGTGTCCCTGCGGATTGCGGCGCTGATGCTGATCAGTTGCCTGCCGCCCATGACCCCGACGGTGCTCCGGTACTCGTAGCCGTTCACATTCACGACGACAGCCGGCCGCCGTCCCGCCCCGAGCTGCTCGATCATCGTCTCCGGGACCACGATGCCGGTGTTGTTGCCTGACGCGGCCACCGTAGTGTCGAACGTGACGCTTGCCGTCATGGCTATCGCCTCCATCTCATTTTCCTTGCGGGCTGGGAACCGGCTGAGTGACTGCCGTCCGGCCAGGGTCGGCGGTGCGGGTGCGGCGGTAGAGATCGACGGCGACAATAGTGAGCCCGAGGTAGCCGAGGCTGCGAGTGATGTTCCCGGCCGTCGAACAGTCCTGGCGGCGCGGGCGCGGGTCCTGAGTTGACCCGGCAACGGCGGACATGGTCTGCCCTTCTTTCCCCTAAGCTCTACCATTCAGAACTAGACGGTTCAGTACTATCACTGCGGTCCTAGACTGTCTAGTACTATTCATAGAGGAGGCGCGATGCCGAGCCGAGCTCTAGGACGCATGGGTACCGATGCCTGATGCCGCTCCCCGCGGACCACTGCCGGACGGTGCCGGGCGCGCCGGCTCCGGCGGAGCGGACACCGGCCGGACCGCCCGCAAGCGCAGCGCGATCATGGAAGCCGCCACGGCGCTGTTCCTTCGCGACGGCTACCGCAATACGAGCATGGACCAGGTCGCCGCGGACGCGGCGGTGTCAAAGCAGACTGTCTACAAGCAGTTCGCTGACAAGGAGCAGCTCTTCCGCGACATCGTGCTCGGCGTGACCAGCAACTCCGAGGCGATCATCACGGATATGACTTCGGCCCTGCGCAGCACCGAAATTGCCTCGCACGCGCAGCTTCGAGCGGTCCTCACCGACCTCGCCCGCCGGTACATCGACGGCGTGCTCCAGCCGCATGTCGTCGCACTCCGGCGATTGATCATCGCCGAAGCCGAGCGTTTCCCCGACCTCGCGCAAACGTATTTCGAGCAGGCGCCGGCCCGCGCCATCGAGGCCATCGCCAACGCTCTGCAGACCTACATCGAGCGTGGCCTACTCGCCGCCGACGACCCCCGCCTCGCCGCCGCGCACTTTGCTTACCTCGTCCTGGCCATACCGCAGGACAGGGCACAGTTCTACCCGCGCGAGCGACCCTCCGCCGCCGAGCGGGACCGGCTCGCCAACGAAGCGGTCCGCATCTTTCTCGCCGCATACACGCCGACCGGCGCAAGTCACTGAGCGTGAGCTGATCTCCGACCCAGCGCCTGGCCAGATCGCCGGTTCGGGCGCGCCGAGGCCTGGGCCAAGTGTGTTCGACTTGCGGTCGATGTCGGGTGCCAGGCCGCCGGGCAGCCGGACGCGGTCAGCCCCGCAGTCGCACCCGTTAAACGCGTAGCGTCGTCGGTGGTCATCCCGCGACAATGGCTGACGTGGACGAGGTCAAGGTCGTCGTCGCCCACAACGAACGCGCGACCCTGCGCGTCGGCGACGTGTTCCTGAAGATCGACGCTGATCAGAGACGCGCCGACGTCGAAGTCGAGGCAATGGCCATGGCGCCGATCCCGACCCCGGAGATCCTGTGGCGGAAGCCGCCCGCGCTCGCGCTCGCCGCCCTCCCAGGGACAGCACTCGGCCACCTCGGCGAGCCATCTACCGCGTCGCCGGTCGCGTGGGCCGCGGCCGGTGCCGCCGCCCGGACGCTGCACGACGCGCCGCTGCCGCCGTGGCCCGGTCGGAGCCTCGACGAGCTTGCATCGCACCTCGACAGCGAATGCGAGTGGCTCGTCACGAACGACGTCCTTCCCGCCGACCTGGTCACACGTAACCGCCAGCTCGCCGAGACTGCGCTCAGGCCGTGGACACCGGTGTTCATCCACGGCGACCTGCAGGTCGACCACGTCTTCGTCGACGGTGACAAGGTCACCGGCGTGCTCGACTGGTCCGAGGCGTCCCGCGGCGACGCGCTCTTCGACGTCGCCATCCTCACGCTGGGACACAAGGAGCACCTTGGCGATGTCGTCGCCGGCTACGGCACCGACGTCGACCGGGACCTCATCCGCGCATGGTGGTCGTTGCGATGCCTGACTAACGTCCGCTGGCTGGCCGAGCACGGCTACGGCTCGCCCGAGGAGTTCCCCGAGGTCGCCGTGCTGCGATCCCGGCCGTGAGACTGCACTAGGCCGACGGCTACGAGTGCCGTTCTGCCGTATCGAGCTCTTCCGGGGCTTGCGGCCAGGACTCAAGCACGCGCTCCCTCGTGGCTCTGAAATCCAGTTCCGCGCCCGCGCTTATGGCCGGTAGCCACCGGCGGCGAGACGGACGCAGGTGACCAGGCCGCGCATGGCCTGTTCCAGGTCCGTCAGGGACGGGAACGTGGGGGCCAGCCGGATCGTGCGGTCACTCGGGTCACGGCCATAGGGGTGCGTGGCGCCGGCTGGGGTCAGCGCAATCCCGGCACCGGCTGCCAGGCGCACCGCGGCGGCGGCGCACCCCTCGGGCACGTCCAGGGTCATGAAGTAGCCGCCTTCGGGCAGCGTCCACGACGCGATACCGGTCAGACCGTCACGGAGGATCTCATCGACCAACGCGAACTTGGGCGCCAGGATCTGCCTGTGCCGGTCCATCAGCTCAAGCACTCCGTTGGCGGAACGCAGTAGCCGCGCGTGGCGGAGCTGGTTCATCTTGTCCGGCCCGATGGTCTGCTTGGCCAGGTGCCCGAGGAACCAGGAAACATTGGCGGGCGACGACCCGAAGAACGCGACCCCTGCTCCCGCGTACGTGATCTTGGAGGTGGAGCCGAACACGAACGCGCGGTCGCAGTTGCCGGCCCGCTCGCACGCGTCCAGTACGGGCGCGATCTGCGCCGGGCCGCCCGGAGTCAGGTAGTGCACCGCGTAGGCGTTGTCCCAGAACAGCCGGAAGTCACCGGCTGCGGTGCGCATCCTGGCGAGCCGCTCGATGGTCGCCGGACTGTAGCAAGCGCCCGTCGGGTTGCTGTACTTCGGAACGCACCACATGCCCTTGATCCGCGCGTCGCCGGCCACCAGTTCCTCGACGACGTCCATGTCCGGCCCGTCGGACAGCATCGGCACCTGGATCATCTCGATGCCGAACTTCTCGCAGACGGCGAAGTGCCGGTCGTAACCCGGCACGGGGCACACGAACGCGCTGTCCCCGAGCCACCCGCGAGAACTGCCAGGCAGCGGGAACAGCAGCGCGTGCGCCATGACGTCGTGCATCAGCGTCAGGCTGGAGTTGCCGAGCGCCACAAGCTGGGCGGCCGGGACCTGGAGGAACCCCGAGAAGATCTCCCGCAACTCCGGCAGGCCTGTCAGCCCGCCGTAGTTGCGGCAGTCAGTCCCGTCGGCGGCTTTGTAATCGTCATCCCCCGCGAACGCCAACAGATCGAGCTGTTCGGGGGAAGGCTTGCCCCGCGTGAGGTCGAGCCGGAGCCCGCGGTCTCGCAGCGCCACATACTCCGCGTTGTCGAGGGTTACGCTCATGCCTGCACGATATGAGACTCCCCAGGATCCGCCCAGCCGATTTCCGGCGACGCCATTGTTCAGCTTCCCCAGTGCTCAACCAGGCGCGTGGTCAGGGTTGGCAGCCCCGGTGACCTGAGATCGCGATGCGGTACATGCGCGCTATGCGCTCGGAGGAGTAGGTGACGCCGACCGCGATGGCCTCGTGATCCGCTAGTGACACGGCAGCCGCGTATCTGACAGTATGTGGGGGCTGATTCGAGCGAGAGGAGGTGCGACAGCCGTGTCCGTGCTGGTTTCTGCGCCTCCTGGGGCTGACTGACCGAGCGCAGTCGCAGGTGGCGCCGCCTTCGAAAGGTGGCCCTGTGGCCGTACGCATCAAGAGAATTACCTTTGATTGCGCTGATCCCTACCGCCTGGCGCAGTTCTGGTCGCAGGTGACCGGGCTCAGCGAAGACCCTGGCAATGGCAACGCTCCCGACGACCAGGCGCCTGTGCTGCTCTCGCCGGACGGGTCGCTAGCGCTGCTGTTCATGGCCGTGCCGGAACCCGAGCACCTTAAGAACCGTGTGCATCTTGATCTCGTGCCGCTCATGAGCCGGCGCGATGAGGAGGTCGATCAGCTCCTGCGCGTCGGCGCCCGGATGATCGATGACCAGCGCGGGCCAGACGGCGGCGGATGGGTTGTTCTGTCCGATCCGGAGGGTAACGAGTTCTGCGTTGAGCGCAGTGACGCCGAGCGCGCGCCTTTGGCCGGACAGCTCGGCTGTGCGTTCGACGCGGTCGCCGACCTGATCGGCAACATCCGGGCAGACCAGTGGCCAGCGCCAACCCCATGCGCGGACTGGACGGTACGCCAGGTGGTCAATCACCTGATCGGCATGAACCGGGTCTTCGCCGCGCTGCTCGCCGGCGAGCCGCCTCCGCCCAGGCCGTCCGAGGATCATGTCGAAGACGACCCGGTCGGCGCCTACCGCGCATCCGCGGCCGTGCTGCAGGCCGCATTCAGCCGGCCCGGAGTTCTCGAACGCACTTACGATGGCCCGCTCGGGACCGCCACCGGCGCCGAGCGGCTGCAGATCCGGCTCTATGACCTCCTCGCCCACGGCTGGGACCTCGCGCAGGCCACGGGGCAGCCCGTCGTCCTGCCTTACGATCTAGCCGAACAGTCGCTGGTGTTTGCCCAAACCCAGCTGACCGAGCAAGCCCGCCCTGGTCGCTTCGGCCCAGCCCAGATCGTCGCCAGACAGGCTCCTGCCATCGAGCGGCTGGTTGCGTTCCTGGGCCGCCCGGTCAACACAGACACCGAGCCGATGGCTGATTCGGCGAACCAAGGCCTCGTCCCGGCGCGGCTGCGCCGCGGCATCGTTGTGCGTGCTCGGGAGGATGCCTGCGAGATTTTCCGGGACGGGAGGCTCTGCACACTCCGGTACGCGACGCAGTTTCCGTCGCCGCGGACTGAGCGGGTGTCACCTGGTCACCTGGTGGCCATCGCGTCCGCGCCGGATGACACCGAGGTGGTGGTTTGGCGGTGGTATGACGCGGTCGTACTCGGCGAGGAGGCTGGCCTGGTCAGGCTTTGGGAGCCCTCCCACGGCGAAGTTCTGGCCCAGCCACGGTCCATGCACCAGTCATCACAGCCCGGATCTCGTGCTTACCTGTCCGCCGGTCTACCCGGCGCCGACTGGTGGGTCGCCGGCGGCGCTGCTGCCTGCGCGGAAGACGCCGACGTCGAACTGGACGAGGTCGAGCAGTTCTACACCGGGCGTGAGCTCTGGGGCATCCTGCTGTGAGATTCGGAGACCACAGATGGCCCGGTTCGGTGCGGCCCGGGCATCGATGCAGGCCGGCTCGGTCGCAGCACACAGCGGCGGTTCTTGATCATGTCCAAGGTCACGGCCGGTGACGGCGTTCGGGTGACGGGACTGCGTACAGTGGCCCGGCCTCTGCCTGGCGGGCGAGCAATGCCAGGCAGAGGCCAGGCCCGGGCGCAGTTCTACCGGGCTGCTCCGGCGATCTACCCGGCGACAATGTAGATGGCGTGCCGGTCCAGACTGCGTATGTGCGGCCGTTCCCGGAGCGGAGCCTTGCTCGTCGTTCCGATCGCCAAGCCAGGGGAGAAGGCGCGGTCGACGACCGGATGGAACCCGGCGGCGGTCACCGACGCGCCCGCGGGCGGCGTTACCACAGCCGCGGGTCGGCGACCTGGCTGGTTAGCCAGGCCTCGATGTGCTGGTTCACTGCTGCCGCTGCCTCTAGCTGGAGCCAGTGCCCTGCGATGACGGTAGTCTCGGCGAGATCTGGGCAGCTGGAACGCATCGCGTCGAGCGCCGTTGGGCTGCGAAGATCGGCGACCTGGTCGTAGGCCGCGCCGACGAACAGTACCGGCAGCCGCAGCACGCCGCCGCCTGGTGCGGCGGCGGCGTAGCGGGCGTTCACTTCGTGGTTGAGGTAGTAGCTGGTAGGCCCGCCGAACCCGTTGCGCGTCAGCGAGCCGGTGAGTTCCTCAAAGTCGCGCTCGGTCAGGACGGTGCTGCTCAGCGGCGCGTCCGGGGCCGTGGGGGCACCGCCGAACCACCCGCCGTCTCGGGTGACCGTCGATCTCGGTGCGGGCCGGGTGTGCACTGCCGGGTCACCGCGGCGGAACAGCGCCTTGACCGTGTTGCCCGGTGCCGCCCCGAATACCGATGCCGCGCGCTTGGCGTTCTTCTCGTAGAAGGCCATGTAGTCGAACTGGCCGAACGGGCTGGTGTCCTCGGGATACCTATCCCGGTCAACCACTGCCAGCAGGCCGTCCCACCCCCGTTCCAGCGTGCCGAACGCGATCGCGAGCGTGGCCACGGCGACGCACCGCTCGGGGAAGTGCGCGGCGATGTTCCAGACCGTAGGGCTGCCCCAGTCGTGACCGATCCAGACCGCCCGCCGGCGCCCGACATGGTCCAGCAATGCGAGCATGTCGGCGACGACGAGCTCTTGCCGGTAAGCGGCCGGATCGTCATGAACGGTGGAGTCACCGTAGCCTGGCATGTCGGGCGCAACGACCCGGTAGCCCCGAGCGGCGAAATGCTCGAACTGGTAGTGCCACGTGGAGGCAAGCCCCGGCCAGCCGTGGACGAACACCAGCAGCGGACCGTCCTGCGGCCCGGCCTCAAGGTAAGAAGTCGTATGCGCGGGCGTAACCAGCACATGCCTGGCTGAGCTCACGGTGCCTCCGCATCGCCGGCTGCCCGGCCATCGGCAAGGCCAGGAACACTGTTCGCGGGTCTACCCGCCGGTGTTGACGCGCTCACGCGCGGGCGGCGGGCTGGCTGAGCAGGGTGCGGATGGCGTTCTCGACGTGGCGGGCGCGTTCTTCGGGAACTGGGACGTCGATGGCGGTCTCAAATTCGGGGCTGACCGAGACCCAGCCGGTGGCCAGGTGCAGGACGAGGCCGAGCAGGAAGCCCGGATGGAAGTGTGCGGGCAGGTCGCCGGTCTTCTGGGCCTTCGCGATCGCGTCGATCTGGGCGCGGGCGTACGCGACGCCTGCCGGGTTGGGCTCACCGTCGGTGCGTTCAAGGCGCTGCCAGGTGCACAGGCGCATGATCTCGGGCCGGCGTTCGTGCAGGCGTACCAGCCGGGCGGCGTAGCCGGGAAGGTCGTAGGGGTCGAAGGGCACCTCGGCTTCCATCTGCTGGATCGCCAGCTCGCATGCCGCGTCGAACAGCTGGGCCTTGCCGCCGAAGTAGTGGTAGATCTGCGCTTTATTCGAGTCGGCCGCCTCCCCGATCCGCTCGACGCGCGCTCCGGCGATCCCGTACCGGGCGAACTCGGCGTAGGCCGCGTCCAGCAGGCGACGGCGGGTGGCTTGGGCGTCGTAGGGGGGCATGTAGCCAGCATATTTCCTAAACGGTTAGTTGACAACGGCTGGGCCGCGCTCTAGGGTCGACAACTAACCGTTTAGGAAACTTTCTTCCGGCTACTGACCGTCCGTGAGGGTCCCGCTTCCACGACCGGGTCGGCACGCCTGCTCAACCATTCGATCGGGGAGTCCCATGGCACAGGTTTCGGTGGTCGGCCCGGATGACGGCGAGCCGATCCAGCTCGGCCCGACGCGGATGCGGATCCTGGAGGACGGGTCCGCGACCGGGCACCGTCTGGGGGTCGGGGAGATCACCCTGGCCCCGCACACCGATGGGCCCCCGCAGCACCGGCACGCCCGGCACGACGAGGGCTTCTACGTCGTGTCCGGCATGGCGCGGTTCACCGTCGGCGAGACCGTCTACGACGCGCCCGCCGGGACGCTGGTCATGGTCCCGCCGGGCGCGCCGCACACCTTCGCCAATCCGACCGGTTCCACCACGGTCCTGCTGAACACCTTCACGCCTGACCTGTACGTCGAGTACTTCCGGGACCTGCGCGACATGATCGCGGCTGGCCGGCCGCTGACTGCCGAGGCCACGGTCGAGGCGATGCGCCGTTATGCCACCGAACCAGCCACCGACTTCGCCTAGCTCAAGCGGCTGCAGTCTGCCCCGCCCAGCTAACACGGGCACGCCGATCGGCCTGCCGGAAACCAGTAACGACGAAGGAGAGTTGCCATGAGCACCACCGCAACCCGCACCGTGCCCGTCGACGGGATCGGCCCGGTCGAGGTGACAATCGCCGACTACGGGTCCGGTCAGCCGTTCCTGCTCCTGCACGGCGGGGCCGGCCCGGCATCGGTGACCGGGTTCGCCGAGAAGATCGCCGCCGCTTACGACGTGCGCGTGCTCGTCCCGACCCACCCCGGCTTCGGCGGCACGCCGCGGCCGGAGACCCTGGTCTCCATCCCCGGCCTGGCCGCGCTGTACAACACACTGCTCGGCCAACTCGACCTTCAGGACGTCACCGTCATCGGGAACTCCATCGGCGGCTGGATCACAGCGGAGATCGCATTGCTGAAGTCGCCGCGGGTCAGCGGCATCGTGCTGATCGACGCAGTCGGGATCGAGGTGCCCGGCCACCCGGTCGCTGACTTCTTCTCCCTCACCATGGACCAGGTTTTCGATCGCAGCTTCCACAACGCCGAGCCCTTCCGCGTCGACCCGGCGACGCTGCCCCCGGCGGCGCAAGCGATCGCCGCGGGCAACCGGGCCGCGATCGCAACCTACGCCGGCCGCTCGATGATCGATCCGACCCTGGCCGACCGCCTGGCGACCCTGGAGATCCCAGCCCTGGTGCTCTGGGGCGAGAGCGACGGGATCGTAGACGGCGACTACGGGCGCGCCTACGCCGCCGCGATCCCCATGGCCCGGTTCCAGCTGCTACCCGAGACCGGACACTCCCCCCAGCTCGAAACCCCCGACGAGGTCGACCAGGCTATCTGGGACAGCGCCGACACTGACTTCTCCGCCTTCTCGCGCTGAGGCGCCCCACTGACCACTACCGATCCCGGAGGACTCCGACCATGCCCAAAACCGCAGTCACCCGCGTCACGCACAGCTGCCACCTGATCGAGATCGGCGGCCGCACCTTCCTCACCGACCCGTGGTTCAGCACGCGGCCTGGCTACTACCAGGGCGAGGCGATCGCGGTTGGCATAGCCGACCTGCCCCGGCTCGACGGCGTGCTGATCAGTCACGCCCACTACGACCACTGCGACCTGGCCGCATTCGCTGCCTACCGCGACCGCGGGGTCCCGCTGTTTGTCGCCGAGACAGTCACCGGCGCCGCCCGTACGCACGGCTTTACCAATGTCACGGTCCTGGCGCCCTGGCAGGATGTAGAAACCGGCGGCACTATGCCTTCACCAAAGGCTGGCTCGGCGACCGGCTGATCACCAGCAGCGACAAGGACCCGCAGCGCTACCAGGACGCATCCCGCGACCTGGCCCCCGAAACCAGCGTTCGTATCGTCGAGCCCGGGGTCCGGGTGGAGCTGTAACCATCATGACCGACAACGAGGACTTCCTGACCGCCAGCCTGAACCACGGAAACCTGCAGGTCGACACGTCCGACCTGAACCCGCGCCCGATGATCGCCGTCCTGGATGCCAGGCCCGGCCTGGCCGACGTCTTCCGAGAGCGCATCGTCGAGCTCGTCCGCCAAGTGCGCCGTGAACCAGGCCGCGTCACCTTCACGGCATACGAGGCGCGTGACACCCCTGGGCGCTTCTACCTGTACGAGATCTCCACCGACGCCGCCGCGTTCGACACGCACCTGAAGACCGACCACGTCCACGCCTTCATATCCGCCATCCCCGCGCTGAGCACCGGCGGACCAGGAAGCCTCATCCAGCTCAACGAAATCCCCATCCGAGACGGCGACCCCGAGGCAACGGCCGCGCCCGAGTAGAGCACGGTTGGTGTAACCGCTGACCAGTGGGCGGTGGTGCCAGCCTGGCGCGTCATCCGCGAGGATGTCATTCGGTCGAGAGTTCCTTCCGCAGTCGTATCTCGCGGACTCCCGGTCCGATGGACCGGGTCCATGCGTTTTCCTCTTCGTGGGTGACGCGATACCCGAGATGTTGCCACCAGGGAAGTGACTTCCAAGCCACGCCCTCTGCGCTGCGACTCGTGCCAGCGGTAACTGCCTGCTTTCCGTCGGCTCTGGCTCGCTCCTCGACCGACCGCACGAGGATCGTGCCGACGCCTTTGCCCTGAAGCTGTAGCGGGACGTTGATGTTGACGATCTCGAGTTCGCTTCCTCTGTCCTCGACGGTCGCGCAGCCGACAATCCGCCCGTCCATTTCGGCAACCAGCACTTCCTCCCCCTGTACGACGTTGGGATCCCGCCAGACCGCCGCAAGCATCGACGCGTCGTGGAACGGCGAATCCATACCTCCTCCGAATCCGAGGTCTTCGCCGGGAAGGATGGAGGAGTTCGACACCCGCACGATTTCGGCAGCATCTGCCCTGGTCGCGGCTCGGACATGAACGCGGGGGGCCCCTAATTCGGTCAACTGGACGCCTTTCTCCTCGGCTCGCCGGCACTATCGTGGTGCCGCGCCTGAGAACTGGCAACAGGTGCTGCCCGAAGGGCCGTGCACAGGTCGCCCAATTCGGCGCCTCGCCTTGCACCTGGGCAGAATCGGCAGGACCTGTCCCGAACGACGGCGCTACATGCGGTAATCGACGCACATTGACGGGACCGTTCGTTGGCGACCCCGCTAGGCCGATCAGGCAGGGCGGCCAGCGACCCTATGTTTATGCAACGGCCCCCCGCCTGGAGGCGGGGGGCCGTAGGTGCTTCACCGGGAGCGGCTAGTTCGAGAAGACCCCGAACTCGGCGATCTGGGGGGCACCCTGGACGGTGTTGTTGCTGACGTCCAGGCGGAGGTGGCTCAGCGTGGGGTCAGATGGGATGGAGATGGTGACGACGTTGTTGCCGTCAGCGTTGTTGGCACTGAACAGGTAGGTTGCCGACGGGACCAGGGTGGTCCAGGTCGAGCCATCGGTGCTGCCGTCCACCTCGATGGTCTGGTCGCGGTCGCCCCAGCCCTGCGGGAGCTCCAGCACGACCCGGTCCACCGGGGCGGGCTTGGCCAGCGCAAGCGTCAGGACGCCGGTGCTGTTCGCCGCCTGCCAGTAGGTGGCCTGGTTGCCGTCGTTAGCGTTGCCGGCCGGGAACCCGGCCAGCGTGTTGTCGGCCGAGGCGGTTGCCGTCAGCGCGAGGTTGCCGTTCGGGTTGTAGACGGCGGCGCTCAGGCTGACCACGTACGGCGCGAACGGGCTATTCACGGGGTTGGCGTCGAACACCAGGTTCCCCTGGTATTGCTGCACGGCGGTTGGCGTGATGGTGACCGTGGCCGTGCAACTGGCCCCGACGGCGAGGGTCGCCGGGCAGTTGTTGGTCTCATCGAACCCGTTGGTCGCGTCGACGCCGGAGATTGACGCCGCGTTCGGTCCCGGGTTGGTGATGGTAACCGACTGCGACGGGCTCTTGGTGTTCAGGTTGACGAGGCCGAAGTCCAGCGACGAGGTGGACGTGCTGAGGTAACCGAACGGCGGGAACGCGCACTCCGAGCCGCTCCACCCGCTGTTGCCCGCTCCGTAGGTGGGGGCGATGCCGTAGGCACAGGCCATCTGCCCGTCCATCCCGACCCCGCTGGCGACCACATTAGAGATCGTGTCGTTCGACCCGGCGGACTGGAGCTGGAACACGAACGTGCCGACGTTACGGACGATGTCGTCGTTGATGTGGACGTTGTCGATCGCGTAGGCGGGCGGGGTGGCGCCCGGGATGTAGTCGCCGACAAAGCCGAACGCGTCGTACGGGCTGTCGAGGATCGTGTTGTGTTCGACGTTGATCGTGCCCGTCATGTTCGCTCCGTCGGAGGCGTAGAACCAGATCGCGCCCACGCCGAACCTCCAGTTCGGGTCGAGGGTGCCGGTGCGGACCA
>DASXIA010000528.1:0-12255 GCA_036488155.1 Streptosporangiaceae bacterium
GTCATCCACGGTCGCCGGTCCAGGCCGATGGCCAGGTCCAGGCCGTGCACGGCAAGCTCGACCACCCTGGTCCTGGCGAAGTCGGTGAGCAGCATCCGGTCACCGTGCCTGGTGCGGATCGCTGCGTCGGCTGGCGCCGTCGTCAGCAACTCGATCGACTCCCGGCAACGCCGGCCTAGCTCGGACGCGATCGCGCCAGATTCGCCGAGGCGAGCCGCCAGTGTTCTGGCGGTCTCGATGCGGTCGGCGTTCGTCGCCACCGAGAAGCGATTGTCGGGCCGGTAGTACTCGACGGTAGTGATCGACGGCCCGCCACCATCCACGGGCTGACCCAGCGCCTGGCTGATCCGGCCCGCCCCGATCAGCACGTGGCACAACAGTTCGCCGATCGTCCACGGCGGGCACGGGCTGGCCAGGTTAAGATCGGTCTCGGTCAGTCCCGATGCGACGTCCTGTAGTGTGGCGGCCTCGGCGGCGAGGGCGTCGGTAACGGCTGTTTGCTCCACGCATGCACCGTATGGCACGGCTAACTCGGGGCGACAGTTGCCTTTGACTGAACAGGTGAAACGATCTCCACATGAGGCTGTCGCGGCGACGGCCGCCGGAGGATGCCCCCGAGGGTGCCGCGGCGGCGCATGACAGTCCGGAGGGCTTGCCGTCCGGACCGGCTGCCAGTGCGCACGGAGCGACGGCGATCGCGGGGTCGGGACCGAACGGGTCGCGCCCGGCGGGCCTGGCGGCCTCGCTTGTGGTCGAGGACCATCTCGAGTCCCGTATCCGGCTGCCAACGGACCTGCTTCGCTGCGTGACCGCCGGGATCGAGATAGCGCTCCTCGTCGGAATCGCGCTGCTCGGCAAGGCGACGGCAATCGCCGTCGAGGACGACATCGTCGCAGCCAGCAACCACGTGGGCCATGCCCTGATCGGGACACTGCACTCGCTCGCCTTCGACTCGCTGCTCGTCCTGCCGGTGGTGCTGGCGATCCGCCTCGTCATTATCCATGAGCTCAGGCGGCTGGCCGAGGCCATTGTTATCGGGCTCGTCGCCGCCGGGATCACGGCCGCCTGCAACGCGATCCTCTATCTCGCTGGGCTGGCAGACCTCTACCACGCCCTGGCCCACGCAGGCAATGCACTCGACGAGAGCCTGGCCGGCCTAGTCGCCTACCTGACTGTCATTGGCATGAGCGGCCAGCCGCGCTGGCGGACCTGGTTCGGGCTGGCGATCACCTTCTATTTCGTCACCAGCCTGGTGGAGAAGCACGCCACCATCTTGTCGCTGTTGATCACGCTGCTGATCGGCTCAGCTGTCGGATCAGGGTTGCGCTACCTGATTGGCACGAACACCGAGCGGCCGACAGCCGCCGAGATCGCCGCCGCGCTCAGCGAAGCGGCGGCGCCGTTGGTCGAAATCCGGCGGATGCCTAGTACCGGTACGGAGAACCGGAGGTATACAGCCCGGGGCCAGGACGGATCGCTGCTGGACGTCACCGTCTTTGACCGGGATCAGCAAGGGGCCGATGCGTTCTACCGCATCTACCGCCGGCTACGGCTGACGAACCAGGTCTCCCGGAGCGCGCCCCTGACGGTGAGCCGCGCCGTCGAGCGGCGCACCCTGATGACGTATGCGGTCGAGGACGCCGGCGTATCGACTCCGAGGCTGGAGGCAGCTGTGCGGGTAGCCCCCGAAGCCGCCGCTATTGCCACCTACCACCTGGACGGCACGACGCTCGCCAAGCTGCCAAGGCCGCCGTCAGATGAACAGCTAAGCCGGGTCTGGGACGCGGTCCTGGTACTGCACCGCCGGCGAGTGACGCACCGGTCCCTGACTCCCCAGCACATCCAGCTATCGGGTGATGGCGATGCGCAGGTGGCGCTGCTGGAGCCCGGCGACGGCGACGTCGCGGCCAGCGATCTGCAGATCCGGCTCGATCTCGCGCAGCTCACCGTGACGATGGCGCTCGTCGTTGGGCCGGAGCGGTCGGCGGCCCTTGCCCGGCGCAAACTCGGCTCGGCCGCGGTGGCCAGCCTCGTGCCGCTGCTGCAGCCAGTGGTGCTGCACCGAACAACTAGGGCGGCGCTGCGGCGTCATAAGGACGTGCTGCCGACCCTGCGGAAGCGATTTGTCGCCAGTTCGCCGGATACCGCAGCCCCGCCGGAGCAACTAGAGCGAGTCCGGCCGCGAGGCGTCATCACGCTGGTAGCCGCTGTCTTCGCTGCATACATTCTGCTCGTCGAGTTCAACCGGCAAAACTTCGGCTTGGCACTCAGACAGGCGGAGTGGCGCTGGGTGCTGGTGGCCGTGGCGCTGTCAGCGATCACCTACGTCGCGGCCGCGTTGTCGCTCACCGGCTTCGTGCTGGAGAAGCTGAGATTCACCCGGACCTTGCTGGTCCAGTTGGCCGGGAACTTCGTGACGCTGGTCACGCCGGCCGCAGTCGGCGGTGTGGCGCTGAACATCCGCTACCTGAGTAAGGCCAAGGTCGCCCCGGCTGATGCAGCGTCGAGCGTGGGTGTGTCCCAAGTCTTCGCGTTCATCCTGCACATGCTTCTGCTGGTCATCTTCGTCTTGCTGACCGGCGGCTCGCCCGGCAGATCGATCAAGCAACCGCCGCGCTGGTCGTACATCGCGCTTGCCGTAGTCGGCGCACTAGCGCTGGCAGCACTTGCGCTGCCAGCCGGCCGCAGACTGGTCCGCTCCCGGGTGGCGCCCGCGCTCGGTCAGGTCATTCCTCGGCTGCTCGACATCGCGCAGCGGCCGGCCAAGCTAGCTGAAGGCATCGGGGGAGCGCTACTGCTCACCGTCAGCTACATCGTCTGCCTCTACGTCTCGGTGCTAGCCGTCGGCGGCCACGCCCAGTTCTTCGCCGTCGGCGTCGTGTTCCTGGCCGGTAGCGCAGTCGGCTCGGTGGTGCCGACGCCTGGCGGCATCGGCATAGTCGAGACGGCCCTGGCGGGCTTGCTGACTACGGTGGCGCATGTGTCGGGTGCGTACACGCTGAGCGCCGTGCTGCTCTTCCGGCTGGTTACCTTCTACGTGCCGGCCGGGCTCGGCTGGCTCGCCATGAACTACCTCCAGCGGCGCGACGTGCTTTAAGCGCGCTGGCCGGCTGTTTTCCTGCCCCCGCCCTAGGTCAGCCGAGCCGGGCCACGGCCAGCGCGGCGGCGAGCAGCACGACGCTCCAGGACATGGCCCGAAGGGCTCGTTCCAGCGGCTCCAGGAGCCGGCCTGCATCCAGGGTGACCGCGTCCCCGTTAGCCAGCGTGACGCTGCCTGTCACGCCCGTCGCACGGCGGCGCAGCAGCCTGGCGGGGGTGCTCAGGCTTCGCTGTGCCGCCGAGAAGCCGAACGCGGCGCCAGCGGCAAGCAGCGAATCCGCCGAGAGATTGCCCGTCTGCGCCACGTAGGACGTCAGCAGCGGGAAGGCCCCCCAGGCTGCGGCGAAACCCGCGTCGGTGTGCACGATGCCACCGAACAACTCGGCGTTGTAGGCCACCACCAGCAGCGGGCCGACGAGCAGGAACGGGATCAGCACCCAGCCGACCCGTAGCGTCCCGGCGATGCCGAGCGCGACCGCGCCACCGATCCCGAGTACGGCGGTGGCGAGCAGCACCCCGCCAGGGATCTGCGTCCGCAGCGGGCGGCCGTGGTACTCATCCAGTGCGTGCGCGGCGAGGCCGACCGCAAGAAAGAAGGCGATCAGGGCAGCCAGCAGCGGTGTCAGCTTTACCCGCGGCGCCAGCGTCGCGCCGATGACGACGTATGACAGGTGCCAGGCGGTATAGGGCGGGTGCAGCAGCGTCCACCAGTCGCGCCAGCGACCAGGGCCAGCCGCGTAGAACGCTGGCCTTGCAGCTGTTCCTGGCGCAGCGCTGTCGTCAGCCACCCCCGCGGGTTCCCCACATGACCAGCCCGCCGCCGAGGCTCATCACCCTGTACCCGACGTCGCGCAGCCCGGCTTGCTGCCACGCGTGCACCGTCCAGTCGATCGGATACCGGCGGTAGTGGCTAGTGATGCTCGGGCCGAGAAAGCGCCCGACCTCGTACCACTGCCTGCCGCCGGTGATCAGGCCGCCGAGCGGCAGCGCCGATGCGGTATAGGCTCGCCACCAGAATCGCCAGAAGGGCGACGGGGGGACGTTGAACTCCAGGCTGGCCACGGTTCCTCCCGGCCGGACTACCCTGGCCAGCTCCGCAAGCGTCGCCTGCGGATCGCTCACGTACCGGAGCAGGTAGGTGAAGGTGAGCGCGTCGACGGACGCGTCCGGCAGTGGAAGCTGCTCTGCCCTCGCATTCACCAGGCGAATGCGGCCGCCCGCACCGGCGGCAGCGATGTTCTGCGCGCCCTGCCGGAGCATTTGCTCAGTCAAGTCCAGGCCGATGACCCGTGCGCCAGTGCGTGCAGCGATCTGCAGGGAAACCCCGGCCGTGCCCGCCGCCACGTCGAGCACAATGCGGTCGGCGGTGCCGGTGCCACCGGCGCTGGGGGAATCGATTAAGCGGTCGACCATCGCCTGGCGCCAGCGGCCGTTCTGGCCGAAGGACAAGATCTCGGCGAGCCGGTCGTAACGCGTCGGCAGCGGGGCGAACAGTTGCTGGGCAAAGCTGTTCCTGGTGTCGAGCGCGGGAACCTGCACGGCGTCTCCTCGAGGGCTCGGCTCCTGTTCACGGTACGACAGGAGAGCACGGAATGCGCTCGGCTCCGGTTCACGGTACACAAGGAGAGGGCGGAATGCGCAAGAGCACGCGCCGGACACACGTCCTCAACAGGAACTGTTCCGCGCTGCCAGACCGCGGCAGGCACGGCGGATTAGGCTGGCCGGAATCGCAGTGCCGACCAGACCTCGTCGAGCGACACCTGCCGGACCGGCCGGATGCCGAGCTCTGCGACTGCCGCGGCTAGTGAGTCCCGGTTGATGTCGGTGCCGAGCTGCCCGGCTTTGGGGTAGGCGATCCAGGCGAGTCTGTCGTCGCGCGCTGCCTCGACGGCCGGGGCGGCTGCCTGGGTGAGGTCGGCACGCCGCCGGGCAAACGCGACCACCGCGCCGGCCTCCGCAGGGTTGCTGGCGAGCGGGCCGAGGCTGCTGAGGTCCGGTCCCTGATCAGGTCCCGCCACGACCGCAACCTGCGTTCCGGGCTTGATCTGCAGTTTGGCGGCGATGTCCACCGGCGTATTATCGCGATCCGCTCTGGGGTGCGGCAATCAGGGAAAGCTCACGCTGATATCGAGGCCGCCTTCGGCCCGGGCACTGGCTGTGAGCTCGGCGCTGTGGACGCTGGCAACCGAGCGGACGATAGCCAGGCCGAGACCATGCCCGCTGGCTTGGCGGAGCCGTTGCGTGCCGAGTCGCTGGAACGGCTGGAAGAGCCGGTCGACCTCGTCGGCAGGGACCAGCGGACCGGTATTGCTGACCGTCACTACTGCGCGCCCGTCGGCAATCGCGGTGGAGATCTCGACCCGGCCTCCGTCGACGTTGTGCCGGATGGCGTTGCTGATCAGGTTCGCGATCAGGCTCTCGGCCAGGGCCGGATCGCCGGTGGCCGGTGCCGCCGACAGGTCCGTGTGGACGCGGATGTCCCGGCGCCCGGCGTCGTGAGCCCGGTCGAGGACGACCTTGGCGGCGATATCAGCGAGGTCGAACGGCTCCCAGAGCTCGACTCCGCGTTCGCTGCTGGCCAGGGTGAGCAGCGAGCCGACGAGCCTTTCCTGCTGGCCGTTCCATTGCAGCGCCTTCTGGCAGGCGGATCGTAGCGTGGCGGTCGTGGCGTCTGGGTCGGCGAGTGCGACCTGGAGCACGGTCTTCTCCGCTGCAAGCGGGGTGCGCAATTCGTGGGAGGCGTTGGCGACGAAGTGCCGCTGCGCCTGGAACGACGTCTCCAGCCGCCCGAACAGGCCGTCGAGGGTCTCTCCGAGCTGCCGGAACTCGTCGTCGGGGCCGTCAACAGCCAGCCGCTGGTGCAAGTTCCTGGCGGAGATGTCGCGTGCGGCCGCAGTGATGGTGCGCAGCGGCCGCAGCACCCGGCCAGCGATGAGCCAGCCGACCCCGAGGGCGAGAACTGCCACGATCGCGACCATAGCCAGGCCGGCCACGTTCTGCTTTGCATCGTGCGCGACAGTACCGGCAAAGGACAGGCCCGCGTACTGCCCGCATGAGTCCGGATGGCTCGGTGTGCCCGGGGCTGCGGCGCAGCTGGTACGCACCAGAAAATTGGGCTTGAAGATCACCGCGACGGCGGCCACGGCGACGCATGAGAGGCCGAACACGGCGGCGTAGAGCAGGGTGAGCTGCGCCCGCAGAGTGCGCCGGGGCAGGCGGCGCGCTGAGCCCGCTGCGGTAATAGCCGGGCGGACGAAAGAGCGCATCACATCTCTCCGATCTGGTAGCCGCCCTCACGGACGGTGTGAATGACGGGCGGGTCGCCGAGCTTGAGCCGCAGCCTGCGCATGGTCTGCTTGACTGCAGTGGTGAAGGGGTCGGCCGCCTCGTCCCAGACCCGCTCTAGCAGTTCCTCGGCCGGCACCACCCGGTTCCGCCTCGCAAGCAGGTACTCGAGCAGTCCGAACTCCTTCGGGCTGAGGTCCAGCCGCCGTCCGGCTCGGAGCGCGACCCGGCTGCTCGGGTCGAGGGTCAGGTCGCCGTGTTCCAGCACCGGGGGGAGCGAGACTGCCGGGCGGCGGCCGATGGCCCGGATGCGCGCGACCAGCTCGGCGAAGTCGAAAGGCTTGGGCAGGTAGTCATCGGCACCGAGACCGAGACCTTCCACCCTGTCCCGAACGGTGCTGGCTGCCGTCAGCATCAGCACCCGGATGCCCGACCGGTCTGCGGCTAGCTTCCGGCAGACCTCGTCCCCGTGCACGCCTGGCAGGTCCCGGTCCAGCACCACCACGTCATAGGGCGTGACCGCGAGGTGCTCGAGCGCGGCGGCCCCGTCCAGCACGACATCAACGGCCATGCCCTCACGGCGCAGCCCTGCCGCGATCGCCGTAGCCAGGTCCTCGACATCTTCTGCGATCAGCACCCGCATGACCTGCCTGTGTCCTTCTGTTCGTGAGCCCGGTACAGGGCCGAGGTTAGGTGAGCTGCACCCGACGATGCCAGGTCAGCGGTATCAGCCAGGTTTCATGCGGTGACACCGGGCTGATACCGGCGCCGGCGTAGAACCACCTTCGAAGCGAGGCAACCACCGAGCGAGAAGGCGGCTAGATGAGCAACGCAACCATTGAAGTGACCGCGCTGCGCAAGCGGTTCGGGCCGGTACTGGCCCTGGACGGCATGTCGTTCACAGTTCAGCCGGGCCAGGTCACCGGGTTCGTCGGACCCAATGGCGCGGGGAAGTCCACCACGATGCGGGTCATCCTTGGCTTGGACGCGGTCGAGGCGGGCACTGCCCTGGTCGGCGGTGCGCCGTACCGGTCCCTGCTACATCCGCTGACCATGGTCGGGTCGCTGCTCGACGCAGCCGCGCTGCAGCCCAGCCGGACTGCTCGCAACCACCTGCTGTGGCTGGCTCGCTCGCAGGGCCTGACTGTCAGCCGGGTCGACGAGGTAATCGACCAGGCAGGGCTGACCGCAGCCGCCCGGCGCAAGGCCGGCGGTTTCTCCCTCGGCATGCGCCAGCGGCTGGGCATCGCCGCGGCCATGCTCGGCGACCCGCCGGTGCTCATGCTGGACGAGCCGTTCAACGGCATGGACCCCGAAGGCATCGTCTGGATGCGCGGGTTCCTGCGGTCGCTGGCCGGCCAGGGCCGCGCGGTCCTGGTATCCAGCCACCTGATGAGCGAACTGCAGGACACCGCCGACCACCTGGTGATCGTCGGCCGCGGCAAGGTGATCGCCGACACCGGCACGCATGACCTGCTGGCGGCGGTGTCCGGTGACCGGGTGACACTGCGCACCATCGCGAGGGCCCAGGCCGCTGCGGTGCTGGAACGAGCCGGAGCCGCGGTGGCCGCCACCGGCACCGACACCCTTGCGGTGTCCGGACTGACCGCCGAGAAGATCGTGATGCTTCTCAGCGAGCAGGCAGTGCCGTTCTTCGAGGTGTCCGCGCATCGCGCCAGCCTCGAGGAGGCCTACCTGGAACTCACTCATGACGCGGTCGAGTATCGCGCCGATCCCGCAACGGAGGCCGCGAAATGACAACCACCACGATGACGCCAGCCCGGCCGGGAACTCGGTCCCGGTCTGCCGGGTTCGGCCAGCTGCTCCGGGCAGAGTGGATCAAGTTCCGGACCGTGCGCGGCTGGGTCATAGCCCTGGTGGTCGGGGCACTGGTGATGGTCGCGTGGGGGTTGCTGGTCGCCAACGGCGGCACAACCACCTGCCAGGCGAGCCCGACCAGCCCGGTCCGCAGCGGCGCGGCCTGCCTGCCGCACCTGCCGCTGGGGCCCGGCGGCGAGGCGGTCACCGACAGCTTCTACTTCGTTCACCAGCCGCTGGCCGCCGGCGGCAGCCTCACCGTCCGGGTGACGTCACTGACCGGCCGCTACTCGAACGGCGGGATAGCGCCGGGCCCGGACCCGGAGGCACACTTCGCCAGCGGCGTCCAGCCCTGGTCCAAGGCCGGGATCATCATCAAGGCCTCCGCAAAGCCTGGATCGGCATACGCGGCAATGATGATCACCGGCGGCCACGGCGTCCGGATGCAGTACGACTACGCCGGCGACATCGCCGGCCCTCCGGGTACCGTGTCTCCGGCATCGCCGCGCTGGCTGCGGCTGACCCGGTCTGGTGACACGCTCACTGGCTATGACTCCGCCGACGGAAGCGACTGGATCAAGGTCGGCGCCGTGCACTTGGCAGGCCTGCCGGGCACTGTGCAGGCCGGGATGTTCGCCACCTCGCCCGTTGTCGCAAACGTGGTGTCGGAGGCGCTGGGCAGCGGGACCTCAACCGGCGGTCCCAGCCTGGCCACCGCCGCGTTCGACCACGTCAGCCTGTCCGGCACGCCGCCGGGCAGGTGGAGCGGTGGCATCGTCGGCGGCAGCACCGTCCTTCCGGGCTCAGCCAGCGGGTTCACGCGCGCTGGCGATGGTTTCACCATCACCGGAACCGGCGACATTGCGCCGGTCGTGGCCGGCTCGGATGGCTCGGCCATCGGCCAGTACCTGAGCAGCGCATTCGCCGCACTGATCGCGGCCGTCGTCGTGGCAGTAATGCTCATCACCGCCGAGTACCGGCGGGGCCTGATCCGGGTAACGCTGACGGCGAGCCCGCGGCGCGGCAGGATTCTGGCGGCCAAGGCCGTCGTGGCCGGTGCCGCGACCTTCGTGGCCGGACTGGCCGCGGCCGCGGTGGTAGTCCCGTTGGCTGTCCGGCTGGCGCACAACAAGGGCGCCTACGTGCTCCCGGTCTCCGGGCTGACCGGCGTGCGGGTGATAGCCGGCACCGCGGCGGTGCTGGCGATCGCCGCTGTCATGGCCGTCGCAGTCGGAACCATGCTGCGACGCAGCGCCGCAGCTGTCACCGCCAGCATCGTGGTGATCGTCCTGCCGTACGTCCTCAGCACTACCGGCGTCCTGCCCGGCGGGGCCGCGCATTGGCTGCTGCGGCTCACCCCGGCCGCCGCCTTCGCCATCCAGCAGAGCATCCCGGCCTACTCGCAGGTCACTGCCAGCTACACGCCAGCGGCCGGCTACTTCCCGCTCGCCCCGTGGGCAGGCTTCGCCGTGCTGTGCGGCTACGCCGTGCTCGCTCTCGGCATTGCCTGGTACCTGCTGCGCCGGAGGGACGCGTGATGCGCCGCGCCATCAGGGGTCTGCACATGGCGCTGAGCGCGGAGTGGACCAAGCTGCGCACGCTGCCCGGCACGTTCTGGCTGCTGGCAGCCGTCGCAGGGACGACCGTAGCGGTCAGCGCCGCGGCCGCTGCGGCCGTCAGCTGCCCGCACTGGGGCTGCAGCGTCGACCCCGCCAGGACCAGCCTTACCGGGATCTACCTCGGCCAGGCGGTCGCCGCCATCCTCGGGGTGCTGGTCATCAGCAGCGAGTACAGCACGGGGATGATCCGCGCCACGCTCACTGCGATGCCGCGCCGGACCACCGTCCTGGCCGCCAAGGCCGCCATCATCGGCGGCCTGGCGCTGGGCGCCGGGGCCATCGCAGTGGCCGGCTCGCTGCTGGCGGGCCGGGTCCTGCTGACCGGTCATGGGTTCACTCCGGCACACGGCTACCCGCCGCTGACGCTAGGTGACGGCGGGGTCCTGCGCGCCGCTGCCGGCTCGGTTCTCTACCTGGCCCTGATCGCGCTGCTTAGCCTCGGCATCACCACTGTCATCCGGGACCCGGGGCCGGCCATCGGGGTGGTGCTCGGCCTGCTCTACCTCGATCCGATCATCGCCACCGTCCTGCCCAGCGCGCACTGGCACAACGTCATCGAGCGGTACGGGCCGATGACCGCCGGGCTGTCCATCCAGGCCACCACCGGTCTGCGCAGCCTGCCCATCAGCCCGTGGGCCGGCCTAGGTGTCCTCGCAGGCTGGGCCGCTGCGGCACTCATCGGCGGCGGGCTGCTTCTCAGGCATCGGGACGCATGAGCGGTAGCAGCAGCCCGGCGAGCCCCGGCGGTCGGCTAACCGCCGGTGTTAGCCGCCCGTCGGCTCGGTCAGGTTGTAGACGGTCTCGCCGCCCACGGTTTCCGCCTTGAAGTGGCTGGCCACCCACGTGGTTATCGCCGCCGCGTCACCTGAGCCGCCGCCGAAGCTGTGCGCGTTAGCGCCTGCGAAGTAGTGGATCTTGTGCTCCGCGACGTACCGCTCGAACTGCGTCAGGCTTGGCGCAGGGTCGGTTCCGTTGAAGCCGCCGACTGACATGACCGGATCGCCGGTCGCGAGCTGCAGCGGCGCGGCGCTCTCGGAGCCCACCGTCGCCGCGGTCCAGGTGTAGTGACTGGCATCGTGCTCGAGCAGCGTGGTGAGCGCGGCGCTGACAGTCGTCGAGCCACCGAGGCCGCCGCCCGGACCGCCGGCGAAGCCACGTCCAGCGAAACCGCCGCGTTGCCCGCTGAATCCGTTGCCGCCAGCCCTGACGCTCGGTGCGCCCGTGCCGAACGCGCCGGTGCCTGGCCTGCCGAAACCGGACGGTCCTGTACCGGGCCGGCCGAAGCGGCCAGCGGGACCGCCGGGGCCGCCGAACGCCGCCGCGACGGCCGGGCCAGCCGACGGCAACGCGCCAGTGTGACTGGTTCGGATCGTGTCCAGCGTGTAGGCAAACGGCCCGGCCAGCACGGCGAGCGCGGCCGCGCCGGCTGCGATGCCGGCCACCGAGCGGCGCCGCGCCGGCGGGCCGGCCAGATCGCAGAGCCGCGGGGCTACCCCGATCGCGATGGCAGCGGCCAGTCCGGCCGCCAGGATCGCGTACCGCAGCGCCGGCAGCCAGGCAGGGCTCCGGTCCAGCAACAGGAACGACCATGCCGCGGTGACCGCGACGCCCGCCGCTAGCCAGTAGCGTGCCGCGCTGACGGTCGGCGAGGCGTGCCACAATCGCACCGCGCTGATACCGACGAGCGCGGCGATCGCGGGCGCCAGCGCGATCGTGTAGTAGGGGTGAATGATGCCGGCCATAAAACTGAACACCAGGCCGGTGACCACCAGCCAGCCGCCCCAGAGAAGAACCGAGGGCAGGTCGCGGCCAGGGCTCTGACCAGCCTCAGCTGGCGCTTTCCGGGCCCGCCAGGCGTGCCAGCTAAGCCAGAGCAGCGCGCCGATCCCGATGAGCGCGGCCGGCAGCAGCCAGCTGACCTGGCCCCCCATGTCGGCGGCGAACAGCCGGCCAAGGCCAGCGGAGCCGCCGAACGCCGACCCGCCCCCGTGGTTGCCGGTGAAACCGTGGCCGCGAGCGAGGAGCCCGTCGAACCTGCCGGAGCCGCTGAACGCTGGCCCGCTGCCGCGGCGGCCAGCGAAGCCCACTGACCCCGTCTCGTTGCCATCGATGCGGCCGAGGCCGTTGTAACCGATCGCGAGCTGCAGGATGTTGTTGTCAGTCGACCCGCCGACGTACGGCCGGTCAGCGGCTGGTGTCAGCATGACGGCCGCGACCCACCAGCCGGCTGCGACGACGATCGCGGCGAGCCCGGCGGCCAGTTGCCCGAGCCGCGCCAGCCATCGCCGCGGCCCGGAGATCAGGTACGCCAGTCCGAGCGGCGGCACCACCAGGAACGCTGTCCCGCAGGCCCGCCACCGTTCTAAGGTAATACGGTCCGTAGCGTATCGGTAACCGTGGCGGGTGAGCTGCCGGTCACACCTCCGACTAGCCG
>DASXIA010000555.1:0-2171 GCA_036488155.1 Streptosporangiaceae bacterium
ACCAGGGTCGCCACCCGCCGCAGCGCGGCCTGCTCGTCAGCGAACCCGCGCAATTCCACGCGGGCCTGCGCGTTGGCGATGGCGGTGCCGGCCAGTTCGGTGAACCCGGCCAGCCGTGCCTCGGTGCCGGCCGGCAGCGGCCCCGTGCGAGATCCCACGATCATGACGCCCCACAGCCGGCCCTCGACACGGACCGGCACGCCGATTGTCGCGCGGAGGCCGAGCGCGCGGACGGCCTCGGTGATGGAGCCCGAGGCCTCGTCTTGGTCGTCGATCCGCGCCGCCCGGCCCGTCTGGAACACCAGCGTCGGCACGTTCCGCCCGCCGAGATTCATCCGGTCGCCGACGCGGAAGGTAGGGCCGGTGCTGCTCCACCCGGCGACTATCGTTCTCGTGCCCTCCAGGTCATACCGGGCCATCGTTGTGTAATTTGCGCGCAGAACCCGTCCGGCTTCCTCGGTGACCGCGGCGAACACCTCTTCCGGAGGCGCCCCGCGGGCCACCAGCGTCGCCACCCGCCGCAGCGCCGCCTGTCCCCCCGTGAACCGGTCGTCGCCGATTCGCCCCGGCATGGCCGCCATCCTTTGGAGTCTAGCTGCGCCCAGATTCTGCCTGGTCAGAGCCAGTTTCGTGATGTGGCAGTTCCAGGGCTGCTGCGCCCGGTTCCCGGTCCGTCCAGCACGGCATCGGGGGCACTGCCAGCCACCAACCCCGGTAACATCAGGCTGGCTGCCTTGGCCACTGAGTCCGGTTGACCGGGTGGAACCAGACCGCACCCAAGGCCATGCCTGTGAACGTTGCCCTAAGTTTGTGGTGAGGTCCTGGAGGGCGCGGATAGCCAGGTTCGCGCGAAGTCGGCCACCACCAGTGACTTGAACCTCGCCGAGCCTATTACGGCCATTTAAGAACCTCCTCCCTCGGGCCAGAGCGACTCTGTGAGGATCTCAACGCCGACCACGAGTGTTGATGTGATGTCGTCGAAGTCGAGCGGGCTCTCGGTCAGGTCCATGTACTCGCGCAGCGTGTCTATCGAGTCGAATGCATGCTGGAGGGGTGGCCGCCGACTGGGCCGCTCAAGGGCTTGCGTGTGCTAAGCGATTGCGTATGCGACAGCGGCAGGCCGCACTGCGTCCACGAATCGGTCCGGGACGGGCTCGTCGTCGGCCGCACCAGCCTCGCGCCAGTTCTCGGCCTGGCGATCGCGGACGCGCTGCCGCAGGTCCGGCATGAGCTCGTCGAGGGCGGCGACAAGCGCGCCAAGCCTTGCTCCCGGTCCGAAGCGATCGAGCGGCGCAGGCCGCTCGCCTGAGGGCAACCACACCCACAACAGTTCCGGGTGCGACCAGTAATCGGCGGGGACGAACAGCGTGCCCGCTTCGCGCCACCAACGCTCAAGTCGATCACCGAAGCCCGCGGCGCCATGCAGGCCAGCAAGGCGGCGATCCCTGTCCAGCCGGCAGGCATCGCCAGGTCCCCGGAGGCTAACCGGTCGATCTGGAAGCCAGGCTAGCGGCGGCATAGTCGTCTATGTCGAACACCTCGCCGTCGAATGCGCAGGCCGGACAGCGGCACCTCGGCTGGGCCGGCCGCGACCACCAGCAGGTGGCCGACGCCATATCCACTGAGCGGCCGAGATAGGTCCAGCACGTCGCCGTCTCCGGATCCGGGTCATCGCCAGTAGAGTTCCGCACTTGGTCTGCCCGTCCGACCGTAAGGCGGGCCGGGCCGGCATAGCCGCTGTGCTGCACGTCCTCGGGGAACGTCTCGTACTCGGCCGGCCAGCCCGCAGCCTCGAGCGCCAACATCACACCGGTATGCACCGCGAGCGCTCTCAGCAAGCCGCGGCGGTGGTTCGTGCGCCGCGCGGCAGCGGTGTACGAGACACCGTTTGCCCTGGCCGCCTTCTTGCGGCCGCTGTACTTGACCATGCCGTCAGCCTTCCGGCGCAGCCCCACACCCTGCGCCGACGCCAGACAAGTTCACCAAAAACTGCGCGTGAGCCCAATCGTCGCAGCGGTCCGCGATAGCGCGACCACCGGAGCCGGCTCGCTGGTTTTCGTCCTCCTTGACCCCGGTGGGTGGGATGAGGCTCTGGCCGGCGAGCTCGCGACTCTCCCCGGCGATCAGCTGACCCGCGCGGTGATCTGCGCCCAGGTCAGCGGCAGGTCGGC
>DASXIA010000014.1:0-9608 GCA_036488155.1 Streptosporangiaceae bacterium
CTGGTCGCCGACGGCGGCCGCCAGGTGCTCGTCACCGGCGGGTGGTTCAGCCAGCTGCTAGCGGCGCACCTGACCTCGGTGCTTCGCGAACTGCGCCCGGGAGTCCGGCTGGTCGGGCCATCAGCGAGTGATCGCGCTGGCGCCATCGCCGACATCGCCAGGCGCGATTTGTTGGTCGCCTTCGACTTCCGCCGCTACGAGCGCGACACGCTGGAGATCGCACGCGCGGCGCGCGCAGCTAGTGCACGGATACTCCTTGTCACCGACCCGTGGCTGTCGCCGGTGGCCGACATCGCCGACGCGGTGCTCACCGCCCAGGTGTCAGGCCCGGCCCCGTTCGAGAGCCTGACCCCGGCCCTAGCTGTGGTCGAGACGCTCATCACGTCGGTGGTCGACGCGCTCGGTGAAGCCGGCAGAGCGCGGTTCGAGCGGTTCGGCGAGATCGCAGAACGGTGGGTGCACCCGTGGCCCGACGGCGCGGGCAAGGTTGACAGGGAAACCGCGCGTGAGGTGGCAGCCGACCCGCCGCTGCACGCGACGTGACTTCTGCACATGCGGCTGACGCGGCGGCTGGTCGTGGACGGCCGCTAACCGTCATGGCATTCAACGCAAGGGGTGATGCGCTGCGCGATGTCTTCGACTCGCGCCTCCGCTCTTCGCTAACGATCTTTACTGCCTAGCCCTCAGTCAGACGAGGAGAAATGGAGTATCGCGGTGTTCGATGTCCTCATCTCAGGCGGTGAGGTCTACGACGGCAATGGCGCGGAACCTGTCATCGCAGACGTCGCGATTGCTGGCGACCGGGTCGTGCAGATCCGTCCGCGCGACGGGGGCTCAGCCGACCCAGATCCCGCGGACGCGGCAGTCATCATCGATGCGACCGGGAAGGCGGTGTCTCCCGGGTTCATCAACATCCTCAGCCACTCCAACCTGTCGATCCTGCATGACCCGCGGTCGCTCGGCGAGCTCACCCAGGGCGTTACCACGGAAGTGTTCGGCGAGGGCAGCTCGATGGGTCCGCTGACGCCCCGGATGAAGTCCGAGTTGCAGGACAGCCAGAACGGCCTGTCCTACAAAGTGTGCTGGACCAGGCTGCGCGAATACCTGGACCACGTTGAGCACCGTGGCGCGTCTCAGAACGTGGCGTCGTTCATCGGCGGCGGCACCATCAGGATCAACGGCGTCGGCTTCGAGGACCGGCCGGCCACCGCGGCGGAGATGGACCGGATGCGCGCGCTCGTCGCGGAAGAGATGGCAGACGGCGCCCTCGGCATCGCCTCCGCCTTGATCTACCCGCCAGGAAGCTATGCGGGCACAGCCGAAATCACCGAAATGTGCGCAGTAGCAGCGCAGTACAACGGCTGCTACGCCTCGCACATCCGAAGCGAGGGCGACGACCTGCACGGCGCGCTCCGGGAGTTCCTGGCGATCTGCCGGGACGCCGGGCTGCGCGGTGAGGTCTTCCACCTGAAAGCGGCCGGCCGGCAGCACTGGGACAAGATGGACGGTGCCATTGAGCTACTGGAGCTGGCTCGCGAGGCGGGTGAGCCGATAACCGCCGACATCTATCCTTACCCGGCCAGCTCCACCGGGCTCACCAGCATCATTCCCGACAGTTACCACGCAGGCGGGTCAGCTGCGTTGTACGACCGGCTGGCTGACCCGGAAGTGCGCGGCCAGATCCGTGCTGAGCTGCAGCGCTCGCACCGCTGGGGCGACGTGACCGAGGCCGAGAGCGTGCTGATCCTGCAGGTCACCAAAGATGAGAACCGGCACTGCCAGGGCCAAACACTAGCCGACATAGCAGCGGAGCGCGGCGCCGATCCGATCGATACAGCCCTCGACCTGATCGCATCCGACCGGTCACGGGTGGGAACCGCGTTCTTCTCGATGTCGGAGGAGAACCTTCGCGAGGCGCTGCGGCGCCCCTGGGTCGCGGTCAGTTCGGACGGCGCCTCGATGGCGCCGGAGGGCGCATTTCTCCAGGCACCAACTCATCCCAGGGCCTACGGCAGCTTCGCCAGGGTCCTCGGCCATTACGCACGGGACGAGAAAGTACTGACGCTCGCGGACGCGATTCACCGGATGAGCGGACTTCCCGCTGCGACCCTCGGTCTCCGGCAGCGAGGCCTGCTGCACGAAGGTTACTTCGCCGACGTCGTGGTGTTCGATCCGGAGACCATCGCCGACCGCGCTACGTTCGCTGACCCGCACCAGCTTTCGACAGGAGTCAGTGAAGTCCTGGTCAACGGCAAGATCGCCATCTCCGGTGGCGCGTTCACTGGCGAGCTAGCGGGCCGCGCGCTAGCCGGACCCGGAGCGCGCCGGTGACCGCGGCCGAAGTGGTGACCGGCAGCCTCGATCACGACGCTGCCAGCCAGGCGGTGGCTGCTGTCGCCGAACGCACCGCGGCCTCCGGCGGCCACGTCGGCCTGCTCGCCCGCCACCTTGACAGCGGTGAGCAACTTGCCTGGAAGCCCGATGACGTGATCGGCACCGCCAGCGCGGTGAAGGTACCCATCTACGCCGAGGTCATGCGGCAGCTACGGCTCGGCCGGATCGACCTCGATGCCCCGGTGATCACCCGCGAGACTGACCTGGCCGGCGGCTCAGGCGTGCTGAGCGTCCTGCGGCCGGGGCTGCGCTGCACCGTCGCCGATCTGTGCACTCTCATGATCGTGGTATCCGACAACACTGCCACGAACATGCTGATCGACATGCTCGGTGGTGCCGGCGCGGTCAACGAGGGTCTTGACGTACTCGGATACCACGACATCCGGCTGAACCACAAGATCGGCTACGCGCCGCCTCCGCTGGTGGTCGCGAGCCCGTGGCCGACAGTGCCGAGCACTGAGCCGCTCGGCACCGCCACCCCCGCGCAGTTGTGCCGTCTGCTCGCGGACCTGCACGCCGGGACGGTCGTCGACGCTGAAGCATCAGCCGAGATGATCAGGACGCTGCGCCATCAGCAGTCACACGTGCTCGTTCCCCGGTCTTATCTTGATGTCGCTGAGCCGACCGACCTGCCTGGTCCGGACGGGCCCGCCATTGCCAGCAAGACCGGCAGCGTCGGCGGCTGCCGGGTGGAGACGGGACTGCTGTACCTGCCCGGCAACGGCGGGACGGTGGCCTACTGCGCGGCTGCCGACCGGCTCGCGGACCGGAGCATGACGGCGCTCGCCGAAGGAAACGAGATCCTCGGCAGGCTGGGCGCGATCATGCTGGCCCGCTGGTGGCCAGGACCCGGTCCGGTACCAGTCCGCCAGGGCTGGCTGCCTCAGTGACCTCGCGGCCCCGCAGATCGGGACGGCTGCGACTCCGCGCGGCCGGCCCAACTTCCGCGCACATGACCGATGTGCAGCCGCATCAGCTCTTCCAGCCCTCGCTTGTCCCCCGCCCCTACTAGCCGGAGCATCTCGACGTGCTCATGTGCGGAGGCCACGAGCTCACCGGTCTCGGCCAGCGACCCTAGTCCGAACAGGCGCGAGCGTGCCCGCAGCTCGGCCACGAGGTCCAGTAGCTGCGCATTGCCGGCGAGTGCTAGCAACTCAAGGTGGAATTGCCGGTCGTGCTCGATGTAGGCGATCAGGTCCTTCTCCTTCGCCTCGTCCACGATGCGGCCAGCGATCGGGCGCAGCCGTGCCAGATCGTCCGGCGTCGCCGTGCCGATGACCTTGACGGTGCTCGGCACCTCAAGCAGCAGCCGGATCTCGGTGATCTCGTCGAGTTCGGTGTCGGACAGCTCGCGCACTCGGAAGCCCTTGTTCGGGACGGCCAGCATCAGGCCTTCCTTAACCAGCTCGAGCATCGCCTCACGCACTGGCGTCGCCGAGACCCCGAAGCGCGCCGCGAGCGCTGGCGCCGAGTACACCTCACCCGGCCGCATCTGGCCAGCGACAAGTGCTGCGTGCAGCGCGTGGATGACCTGGCTCCGGACGCTGCGCCGCTCGGCCAGCGAGGGGAGGTCCAGCGACTCGGTCATTCCTGCTCACCCCGGGCCGGCACCGCCATAGTCACAGTGTGCAGCGAGGTGTAGAACTCCAGCGCGGCAGTGCCCTGCTCCCGCTCACCGTAGCTGGAGTCGCGCTCGCCGCCGAACGGCAGGTAGAAATCGACTCCGGTCGTGGGCGCATTGACCTTTAGCTGTCCGGCGGACAGGCCTCCGGTGATCTGCAGGGCGCTGCCCAGGTCGCTGGTGTACACCGCTGCTGTAAGGCCGTAGCGCACGCTGTTGGCCACGCGCACCGCCTCAGCATCTGAGCCCACAGCCACGATCGCGCAGATCGGGCCGAAGACCTCCTCGCACAGCAGGTCGTGCCCGTCGGGCAGTCCGTCAACGACGGTCGGTGCGACGAACCACCCGTCATGCGGTTCGTCAGCCCCGCCCATGAGTACCCGGCCGCCCGCCTCCCGGGCACCAGCCGCGGCTTCGACCACCCGGTCGCGGGCCGGCTGATCGATGACCGGTCCGACGACCGTCGCCGCATCGGCAGGGTCGCCGACGGCCAGCTTCCGCGCAGCGTCGAGGAAGGCGCTCGTGAACTCGGCGGCGCGATCGACGACCACGATGCGCTTGGTTGCCGTGCACTTCTGCCCGGCGAAGCCGAACGCAGCGCTGGCGATCTGAGCGGCCGCCGATGCCAGGTCGGCATCGCGAAGAACGACCGCGGGGTTCTGCCCGCCCATCTCGCACTGCACCGGCACGCCGCGCTCGCAGGCAGCGACGGCCACGCCCGACCCGACCGAGCGCGACCCCGTGAACGACACGACATCGGCGAAATCGATAACAGCACGGCCCGCCTCGGCGTCACCCGGCAGCACGTGCAGCAACCCGTCCGGAAGGTGCGGAGCGATCAGCTCGTGCAGGCGCAGAGCGCACGCCGTGGACTGTGGTGCCGGCTTGAGCAATACGCCGTTGCCACAGGCCAGCGCCGGCGCGGCCTTCCAGATCGGGATGGCCAGGGGGAAGTTCCACGGCGTGATGAGTCCGGCGACACCGCGCGGACGGCGGCGGGTGTAGGTGAGGCCTGCGCCCGCGCTCGACGCGTGCACCGCGCCGAGGGTGTGGTACACCTGCTGGGCGTAGTACCGGAGAATCGCGACCGACCGCGCCACCTCACCCGCAGCCTCGGCCCGCGGCTTGCCGACCTCCCGGATGACCAGCGCCGTCAGCTCGTCGGCGGCGTCGGCGACCGCGGTAGCAGCAGCATCGAGGGCGGCGGCGCGCGTGGCTGGCGGGCAGGCAGCCCAGCCAGGCTGCGCGGCGCGGATCTCGTCGGCCGCGCGCGCCACCTCTGCGGGGCCAGCCGCCGACACTGAGACGACGACGTCGCTCGGCTGCTGCGGTGAGGTGGATTGGACGATGGTCACGAGGAATCTCCGTTTCGGCTCGCGGGGTTGAGAGTCAGAGCTGGAATCCGGCGGGGAATGGGTCGGTGGGGTCGAGCAGGTACTGACCCATGCCGGTGATCCAGGCGCGGCCGGTCACCGTGGGCACCACCGCCGGCAGGCCGCCGACCGAGGTGGTGTCGGCGAGGCGACCGATGAACCTGCTGCCGATGATCGACTCGTTGACGAAATCGGTGTCCAGGGCGAGCTCGCCGCGAGCGTGCAGCTGCGCCATGCGGGCGGATGTGCCAGTGCCGCACGGCGAGCGGTCGAACCATCCGGGATGAATCGCCATTGCGTGCCGGGACCGGACGGCGTTCGACCCGGGCGCGGCTAGGTAGACGTGGTGGCAGCCGGCAATATCGGGCTGCTCCGGGTGCTTGGGCGCTACCTGCTCGGTGACAGCGTCCATGATCGCCAGTCCTGCATCGAGCATGCGCTGGCGGCCTGGCGCGTCATTCGGCGCGAACTCGATGCCGAGAGCGTCTAGCTCCACGATTGCGTAGAAGTTGCCGCCGAAGGCCACGTCCGCCTCGATCTCACCGATCTTGGGCACGTCGAGGCGCACACCGAGCGCGTAAGCGAACGACGCGACGTTGCGCAGCGTCACCGATTGCGCATGCCCGTCGCGAACCTCCACGCGCGTGACGACCAGTCCCGCGGGTGTGTCCAGCCGGATCTCGGTCACCGGTTCGGTGACCGGAACCATGCCGGTCTCGACCAGCACCGTCGCCACGCCCATGGTGCCGTGGCCGCACATCGGCAGGCAGCCGCTGACTTCGATGTAGAGCACGCCCCAGTCGGCGTCCGGACGGGTGGGCGGCTGCAGGATCGCGCCGCTCATCGCGCTATGCCCGCGCGGCTCGTACATGAGCAGCGTCCGGATGTCATCGAGGTGCTCCATGAAGTAGCGCCGCCGGTCGAACATCGTGTCGCCTGGAATGACCCCGACGCCGCCGACGATCACCCTGGTCGGCATGCCCTCGGTGTGGGAGTCGACTGCGTGGAACACCCGCCGGGAGCGCATCAGGCGCAGCCCTTCGCCAGTGCTCGCTCGGTGGCCTTGCGGACGTCAGCCTCCTGCTCCGCCGTCAGTGGCACGCGGGGCGGCCGGCACGGCCCGCCATAGCGGCCGGCCATGTCCATTGACAGCTTGATGGCCTGGACGAACTCGGTCCTGGCGTCCCAGCGCAGTAGCGGGTGCAGCAGCCGGTACAAGCTCCCGGCCTGGTCCAGGTCTCCCGCCACCGACACGCGATACAACTCGGCGCACGAGCGCGGGAAGGCGTTGGTGTAGCCCGACACCCAGCCCTTCGCGCCGGCCAGGGCGAACTCCAGGACGGAGTCGTCCGATCCGATCAGGACGTCGAGTCCGGGGGCCAGCTCGGCGATCTGGTATGCCCGGCGGGGATCGCCGGTGAACTCCTTGACTGCGACGATCAGCCCTTCGTCGAACAGCCGGGCCAGCAGTGCAGGGACCAGGTCCACCTTGGTGTCGACCGGATTGTTGTAGGCGACGATCGGCAGGCCGACGGCCGCCACGGTGCGGTAGTGCTCCAGCACGCTGCGCTCGTCGGCGCGGTAGGCGTTTGGCGGCAGCAGCATCACGCCGGCGGCACCGGCCTTGGCCGCTGCCTCGGCCCACCGGGCCGCCTCCCTGGCCCCGTAGGCGGCCACGCCGGGAATGACGGAGAATCCGTCCGGTGCCGCGGCGACCGCAGTCTCAACAATGCGGGTGCGCTCCTCGGGGGTCAGTACCTGGTACTCCCCCAGCGATCCGTTGGGCGTGATCCCGTCGCATCCCGATGCGGCCAGCCACGCCACGTGCTCGCCGTACCGGTCGAAGTCGACCTCAAGTTCGCTGTCGTAAGGCAGGGCGTTGGCAACGAGGACGCCGTGCCATGGCTTGGTCCGCACAGCATCACCTCCAGTGACATCTGACATGTGATTTAACCTTTCAATTCAATCGAGCGAGACCGCATCATCATCATCGCGGGCCAGCTCAGCGAGCACGCGGAGCGGGACGGGCTGTGCCAGCGGCCGCGAGACGGCGCGCTCGGCGTCGTGTCTCGCGTCGTCGTGCTCGGCGCTGCCCGCGTGACCCCGTAGGTGCTGAGCGCTAAGCGCCGCCACCGCCTGGCCGCAGATCCGGCCCTGGCACCAGCCCATGCCAGGACGGGCGAGCAGCTTGACCGAGCGAACGTCGTCCGCGCCGAGATCGATGGCGGCGCGCAGGCGGCCCACGGTGACCTCCTCGCACCGGCACACGACGGTGTCGTCGTCCGGCCACCCGGTCCAGCCCGGCTGGACAGCGTGCACGCGGTCAATGACCGCGGCGAACCGGTGCAGCGCGGCACGCTGCCGCTCGGCCTGTGGGTCGCGCGCGAGCGGGCCCGCAGCGCGGCCGGCGGCCCTGGCGGCGGCGCGGCCGGCGATCAGGCCTTCGATGCGGGCCAGGTCGGCGCCGCCAACCCCGGTGGTCTCCCCAGCGGCGAACAGGCCCGGGACCGTGGTCTGCTGATCCGGCCCGACGACGGCCGCGAACGCGCCCTCGCTGGCGGCGGCACGCAGCCCGGCTCCGGCCTCGGCAAGCAGTTCGACCTGCGGCACGAACCCGTATCCGGCCGCCAGGACGTCAGCCTCCAGGGTGCGCTCGGTCCCCGGCACTCGTTCCCACGCCGGGCCGAGTCTGGCCACGGTGACCGACTGCAGCTGCTCGTCACCGTGCGCCGCGACCACAGCGTGACGGGACAGCAGCGGCACCCGGTGGCGCGCCAGGCGGGCCAGGTAGCCGCCTGCCTCGGGCAGCTTGCGCCACGCCGACGCGACGCCGGCCGGATGGCGCAGGTAGTCCAGCGGCTGCGCCGCCTCGACCACGGCCACGACCCTGGCGCCTGCTTGCGCCAGGCCCGTCGCGACCGGCAGCAGGAACGGACCGCTGCCTGCCACCACGACCCGGCGGCCGGCCACGACGGCGCTCCCCTTGAGCAGAGCCTGGGCCGCGCCGGCGGACATGACGCCGGGCAGTGTCCAGCCGGGAACCGGGAGCTGACGGTCGTAAGCGCCAGTGGCGACCACGACGGCGGCAGCCTCGACGGCGGCGTGCTCGCGCCGCCGGTCATCGGCCACGGCATGCACCCGGAACAGCCCGCCGTCACGGGGGCGCCCGACGTGGAACACGGCATGCCCCGGCCGGTAGTCGATCCGCCCGCCTTTTACGTGGGCAGCAAACCGGTCGCGCAGCGCCGTGAAGACCGGCCACCCGTGGTGATAGCGTCCGTCGCCGGTGGCCGGGCCCCAGCGCCAGAACTGCCCGCCCGGCCGCTCCCCCAGGTCGAGCACGCAGACTGCACGGCCGGTGTCGGCCACCGTGACGGCTGCCGTGAGACCGGCAGGCCCGGCCCCGATGATCGCTACGGCAGCCCGGGCGGAAGGTTCTGGCGCCCGGATCCGGTCAGGAACCGTGTTCACCAAATCCCGACCCTTCCTCGGTGCAGATGACATCTCCGGGCCGGGCGTCAGCAAGGCAGGCCCGGATGCCGGGCATTCCGTTGACGGTGACCAGGCAGTCGAAGCACACCCCGATGCCGCAGTTCAATCCGCGCGGCCGGGCGCCGCGCCGGGTGCGGCGCCAGGCGGGCTGCCCGTGCTCGGTGAACGCAGCGGCGATGGTGCAGTCCGCCGGGACTGACCAGGCAACGCCGTCCACCGTGATGTCAATACGCGGCCGCGGATGCTCAGGCACTGGCCAGCTCCTCGAAGCGGCCCGGCCTGAATGGGGCCAGCGGCAGGGACGGCGCCTGCCCCGCAGCGACCTGGGCGATGAGATGGCCGGTGACCGGGGCGAGGCCGACGCCGGCGCCCTCGTGGCCGCAGGCATGCAGCAGGCCCGGCAGCCGGTCGTCGGCGCCGATCACCGGCAGGTGGTCCGGGCAGTACGGCCGGAAACCCCGGTAGAAGCGGATGGCGCGGGCCTCGGCCAGCACCGGGAACAGCCGCATCCCCTGGGCGGCCAGCATCCCGACGACCCGGAGCGACGAGCTGCGGTCGAAGCCGACTCGCTCCCGGCTGGCGCCGATCAGGATGGTGCCGCCGGCGGTGCCCTCGATGACTGTCGAGGTTTCCAGCCCTGCCGATCCGCTGGCCACATTGGCCACGTAGTCGGCGGTGTAGACCTTGTGCCGGATCAGCACGGGCAGCGGCTCGGTCACCACGATGAA
>DASXIA010000045.1:0-18955 GCA_036488155.1 Streptosporangiaceae bacterium
CGTCGAGGGCGTCGGCCGCACTGAGGTCCGCCACGCTTGGCAGCAGCGTCCAGTCGAACTGGCGGCCGAGAATAGCGGCGTACACGATAACGGTCCTGGCGCTCGGTCCCAGAGCGGCGAGACGGTTGCGTACCGACCCGACGATCGAGGCCGGCACGCCTGTCACCACCTCGTCGTCTACCTCCCAGCCAGTCTCACTGTGCACCAGTTCGCCAGACGATACGGCCGCGGCGAGGATCTCCTCGACCGCGAACGGGAGGCCGTCGCAGTCAGCAAGCAGCTGACTGACTGCCGGGGGCAGTTCAGGGGTGTGCAGGCATGCAGCGGCCATCTCGGCCACCGCCCGCCACGGCAACCGCGGCACTTCGATCCTAGTCGCCACCCGCCGGGCGCAGACGGAACGCATCAGGTCAAGGCATGCCGATTGCTCCGAGTCCCGAAGCGTGACGAGGCAGAGCACGTGTGCCGTGGCGACGTTGTCAGCCAGGTACTCCACGATCGCAAGGGTCTCCGGGTCAGCCCAGTGCAGGTCCTCGAGCGTGAGCAGACCGCCTCGATCGCCCGGCAGCGCCAGCATGCGAAGCAGCGCCTCGCCGAAGATGACCGGCGAGACCTCGGCATCGCCGTCGCCCGGCCGGCTCCACTCTGGCACGAGGGTGCCGAGGGCGGCGCGATAGTCCGCGATGCCCGGCGCTTCAGGGACAATGCCTGCCCGCGCGGCTCCCATCAGAGCCTCGGCAACCGGGCGATAAGGTACGGGAACCGCCGATTCAGTCGCCCGTCCGGCTAGTACCCGGAGACCGCACTCCGAGGCGAGGCTGACAACCTCCCGCACAAGCCGGGATTTTCCTACGCCGGCGTCTCCGGTCACGAATACCATCCCGCCGCGGCCTTCGGTCGCCGCGGCGAGCGCGCCACTCAGAGCGCCTAGCTCAGCACTCCTGTCGATGAGTACCTGACACAACATCGACTCCACTCGCGAGATACTACAAGAGCGATTAGCGTCATTACTATGCGTCATTGCCGCAGGTCCGCCCCATAGCCTACGGCGCAGCGGGGCAAAAACCTCGCCTCGCCCGCATCCCCTGAATCGCCTATCTAGACCTATGTCGTCACACCGGCAACACCCGTCTGCATGGCGATGGCGAGCAGGACCGGCGGGTAAATAGCCAGATATCGAAATATCACGGACGGTAACCAATGGCCTGGCCGCACTGGGCCGGCCACGACTGAAAAATATGCTCGCTGTCCCGCGCGAGGGTGCAGACTGTCACGAAAATCTATCCGCGCGGGAACGCACCCTGACCCGCGGCCGCCCGCCCGGCCGCGGATGGCGGGTCCGGCAAGCCGCGCCACCAGACGGCGCTGGCGCGCCGACCGCGGCTGCCGGAGAGTCGCCGCTGGCTACGGACGGACAGCCCGACCAGAAGGAAGGCAGAACGATGGCCAGGAACGGCGCGACCTTTGCGGACGCGGAGCGGAAGTGGGCTGAGCTCAGCGAACGCCAGCGAGCTTTGCTCCTCGCAGCGGCAGCGGCGGAGTTGTCCCTGAAGATCGCTGCTCTGATTGACATCAAACGCCGGCCCGCATCCCGGATTCGCGGCCCTAAAGCACTCTGGCGTGCGGCGATGGCCGTCAACCTGCTAGGCCCGGTGTCTTACTTCGCCATCGGCCGCAAGCGCTCGTAACCTGGTCGGTCGCTGCGCCGGTGGCGATCGATGCGGCCGGCGCCCGTGGTCGCTGGCCGGCTTGGTGCCTGGCGCTGTCCCATCCGGCACCCCTGCTGCGATTCGCAGGCCGTGCCCAGCCGCCGCTGATTCGGTCGTCAGAGTCCGAGGGCGATTCACGGCTTTTGCGCCGCTGACTGCTGACGCTCAAGCTCGGTGAAAGACCCAGATCGACTGCCTGGTGCCGAGCAGCGGGATGGGGACCTGCCTGCGCAGCCGGAGCGCCGCCGGAATCTCCGCGCGCGGCAGGTCGGGCGCCAGCAGCACCACGCGGCCGCCGCTACGCGTCACCCGGCTCAGCTCAGCGAGTACTGCGCCAGCGAACGCGGGCCAGGTCCCCGGCACCCGGCCGGGCAGCCAGGAGACGCAAGCGCTCACGCAGTCATCAGCCAGCAACAGGTCGCGGGCGTCGCCGAGCTCCACTGGCGCGCCCGCGCCGGCGCGGCTCGCGGCTTCGACCGCAGCCGGATCTATGTCGCTGCCCTCCGCAGTCCAGCCGGCGGCCGCTGCCTCGGCGAGAATCGTGCCCGCACCGCAGCACGGGTCAAGCAGGATCCGGCCGGGTGACGCCGGGGATACCGCAGCGGGGTCGCCGGCTAGCTCCACCATCGCGGCGGCGACCGTCGCGGGCAGCGGGCCCGACAACTCAGCCGACCGCCCGGACTTCGCGGTCGCGCCGTTAATCCGCAGCCCTGCGACGTACTGGCCGTCGTGCCACTCGCTCAGCTGGAAGTCCAGGTCCGCCGGATCGGCGAACCTCCAGCGAGACTTGTCCGCGCCGATGACTGCGGCCATTGCCCGCCGCAGATCCGGTCGCTGGAGGCGCGCATGCATGCGTGCTTGTGCGGTCACCCGGTACGTCATCGAACCGGACAGCTGCCGGACCTCGTCAGCCCATACCGACAGCGCACGCTCAACCGCACGGGGCTGCCAGGCCATGCTCGCCACCGCGCCAGCCCCGGCCGCCCGGTCCGGGCTCGCACGATCGCCCCGGCTCGCACGGCCGATCTCGGCGAAAATATCCTCGGCAAGCCGGGATCGCAGCGCGTGCGCGCGGCCCGCCCGGTCGGTCTCAAAGAACACGATGTCGCTGCGGCCGTCGAACCCGCTGCCGGTGACGTCGATGCCGTCGACTGCCGCAAGCTGACGTCGCAACAGTCGGCCGATCCCCGGTGCACAGGTGGCGAACATCGGGAGTTGCCTGGGGCGTGGCCGCGACCGACCGGGTCGATTCGTCATGGCCCCACCGCCCGTCCGCAACGCCGCACCGTTTGATCCGGGCGCCGACGATACCCCTCCAGCACAGGCTCACCGTCAGACCACACCGCTGGAGACGAGCCCGAGTGGCCCGTTATCTCGGCGTGGCGCGCCCGGACGGCCAGGGCCTGCCCGCGAAACCCGAGTTGGGCGTGCCCGCCGTGAGCTCGCCCGGTGCTGTATGCGGACCGTAGGGTCGTGGGATGCCGCAACGCGACTGGGTGGAATGGCACCGGGACTACGACGATCCACGTTCCCTGCTCTCGCGACGGCTGGGACTTGTGCAGGGGCACCTGCGCGCCGAACTCGAACGTGCCCCAGCCGGGGACATCCGGCTGATCAGCCTGTGCGCTGGACAGGGCCGGGATGTGATCGGCGTGCTGGCTGGGCATCCGCGTCGGGACGACGTGCGGGCGCGGCTGGTCGAACTGGACAAGCGCAACGTCGCGGTCGCGCAGCAGGCGGCGCAGGCGGCTGGGCTGGACGGTGTCGAGGTGCTGCAGGCCGACGCCGGGATCACCGACGCCTGCACGGGCGCGGTGCCAGCACAGATCGTCATGGTGTGCGGCATCTTCGGCAATATCACCGTCACCGACATCCAGGCTACGGTGGCAGCAATGCCCAGTCTGTGCGCACCCAGTGCGCTGGTCCTCTGGACCAGGCACCGCGCGGCGCCCGACCTGACTCCCGCGATCCGCTCCTGGCTCAGGGAGACGGGATTCCGCGAGGAGGCGTTCGACAGCAGCCACGACGGCTTCATGTCGGTGGGCGCGCACCGGCTAACGGGCGAGCCTGCCGCGCTGGTGGCCGGCCGGCGGCTATTCACCTTCCTGGGCCAGGACCTGAGTCGGCCCACGTCTTCGCCCTGAATGCCGGCAGGACGCTGGCATGCGGCCCCCTCCAGCACGGGCTCACCGTCAGACCACACCGCTGGAGACGAGCCCGAGTGGCCCGTTATCTCGGCGTGGCGCGCCCGGACGGCCAGGGCCCGCCCGCGAAACGGTGCCGCAAAGACAGCACCCGCGAAACAACAGCCAGTCCGGACGTGCCACGTTCCCGCACCACTAGCTAGACGTTGCCGATGATCGGACCGACGGCCGCGCACGAGGGCTGGAAATCCGGGCTGTCCGGCCCCAGGGCGTTGATCATGTCCTGCAGCGCGTTGGAGTCATACGGGATTGATATGTGATCACTAGCGTCCTGCGGGCACTGCGTTTGCAGGGTGATGTCCTGCACACTGGCCGCGACCGGGAGGAACGCGTTGGTGTACGGCGTCACAACGTCGTCGTCGGCAGTCTCGATTACGACGTACTTCACGCCTGCCGCCGTCGGCGCCTGGTTGAGGCTGTTGAGGAAGGACGAACCCTCGAACTGCTCGACGCAGGCCTTGCACGTGACCGATAGCAAGGTGGTGGTCACGCCCAGCGCGCCAATATCAGCGACCAGGTTGACGACACCGTCCAGGTTCGTGCCGTAATTCGACGGAGCGAACCCGACGAGCATATTGACTTTGGCCGCGCCGCCCAGGTCGTTGATGTAGTACCTCGGCATCATGCCGCCCTGCGACCACCCGACGATGTCGACCTTGGCTGCACCCGTTTCGCTGAGCACAGTGTTCACTTCGGTCGACAGGTGGGCGGCAGATGAGGCGATGCTGCCCATCGCATAGAACCCGCTGAACGGAATCGTCTGACCGTAATTGAAGGCATAGACACAATAGCCATTGTTAACCAGGTCCGGCGATATCGCGCCGAAGCTGTTATACATGCTGGCGAATGTACCCTCGGCCAGGATGACCGGATACGGATGCGCGGCAGAAGGCGTGCATGGCCGGTTAGCGCCGGCCGGTGCAGCGGTGTAATTCCAGATAAGTGTCGAGTTAAAGAATGCCTGCGCCTCGCCCTGCATCGGCAGGGACGAGGCCTGGGCAGGCATGCTGCCCGCAACAAGTGCTAACGCTGTGCCCGCGATGACTGTGGACAGGCCAATTAGCCCGCTAGGTCGCCGAAGCGTCATTACCCTCTCACATTCGTGGCTCGATAGGCCTGAGTCCGTTCTTGACGCAGGCCACGCAGGAATGGATCTGGTACCGCCTCGTTGCGGCATCGTGAAAAGCGCGTCACGGTCGTCGCGGCTGCCCGCGCGACCGTTCTTCACCTCGAGGTTACTGACGAGTATGAGCCGACCGGATTGGTCCGTCAATGCCCGATATCGACGGCAGCTTCGCCGTTAGCGGCGACATAGGCCGCAAGGTTAGGGAGGGCTTAGCAAGCTTTGCGGGTGCGGCGCCAGTCCGGCCTCGGTGATCAACTCGGCAACCTTGCCGACGCGCGTGCAGCGAATACCGGCCGGCCGGCCGGGCCCTGGTCGTCCGGAGCCAACGGCGATCGATGCCCGCGGGTCAAGCGCAGGTTTCGCGACCTCCGCTGCTCACTCGGGATAATGGCCGTATGGCCGATCTCTATCACGACAGGTGGATCACCTGCACCGACGACGCCATCGTCATCCACTGGTACTACCTGTGGGGACCCAAGCGGATACCCTATGCGGCAATCCGTTCGGCCACGCGTGTTGATCTCGGCACGTTTCGTGGCAACCTCCGTATCTGGGGCACCGCCAACCCGCGCTACTGGGCCAGCCTTGATCCCAGCCGGCCCGGCAAATCAGCGGCCCTGATACTGGACGTCGGAACTGCGGTCCGGCCTTTCATCACCCCTGACGACGTAGAGGCGGTGGAGAACGTCCTGGTCGAGCACGCGCACCTGGCTAGCGTCCCGCACGCCGGCCGGGGCCCGTACCTGTGACCGCCAAGGCAGGACGGAGCATGAATCGCGCGGTGCCGCATCACGACCGTGATGCTGGCGGCCCCGCTGACACCCTCGCCGCGAAGGCAGAACTGCGGCAGGAAGTGTGGAGCACGCTGCGGGCGGCAAGAGTGGCACGCTTCCCGGGCGCGGAAGGCCGGATCCCGAACTTCGTCGGAGCCGAGGCAGCGGCACGCAGGCTTCGCGATCTGCCTGCATGGGGCGTGGCCCGCACACTGAAAGCTAATCCGGATTCCGCCCAGCTGCCGGTGCGCCAGCTGGCGCTCGAGGACGGCAAGACTGTCTACATGGCAGTTCCGCGGCTGGCGGGTCAGGAGCCGTTCTTCGCGCTGGATCCGGACCACTTGTCTGATCCGCCGCGCAAGGCCGCCTCAATCAGCGGAGCATCCAGGTCCGCGCGGCGCGTCAGGCTGACCGACCTCTCGCCAGTTGATCTTGTCGTGATGGGCAGCGTGGCCGCCGGCGAGGACGGTGCCCGGCTGGGTAAGGGCGGCGGATTTGCTGATCTTGAATTCGCGCTTGCCACCGCAGCGGGCCTGGTTGGCCCGCACACTGTGTGCGTGACGACCGTGCACGAGCTTCAGGTGCGTGCTGCTGGTGAGATCCCGCTGACCAGTCACGATGTGCCAGTGGACTTTATCGTCACGCCCGCCCGCGTGATCGACTGCCGGAGCGGCCGCGAGCCGCGACCGCAAGCCAGCATCTGCTGGGACGACCTGACCGATGCGAAGATCGCGGCGATACCGCTGCTAGCCGCGCAGCGAGAAGCCGGCGGGCAGGCATCTAGCTAATGTCAGGCCGGCCTTAGGATCAGGCAAATGCGACGCGAGTCAGCCACCGTGGTCGGCCTGACCGGCGAAATAACGGGCAGCCTGCTGTCGGCACTGGGCCGCCCGGGCAACGTGTCCATTGCGCGGCCGCCGGCCTCCCCGCACGAGCAGGAGGCAGCCGCCACTGGCAGGCCGCAGAACGGCTGGGAGCCAGGAGCCCGGGCGATGCGGGAAGCGGCGCGGCGCCGGTCGATGTTCGTGATCGTGCCGGACGATCCGCTAGCAGGGGTCGCAACGGCGTGGAGCGCGATGTGGGAACCGGCCGCAGAGCCGGGAGCTCCACAGGCGTTCGAGGCACAGGCTGCCGAGGCGCTGGGCGCATGGCGCGACAAGCAGTTCGAGTTGCCCGACTACTACCTCGTGGCCGCGCCGGCACAGCACACCGCGACGGGACCGGACTTTTATCTTGGCCCGCTGCACGCGGTACGGCCGCGCCGGGTGGCCGTCGCCGCCGTCGCTGCCGCGGACGCGGCCGCCCAGGCTGCCCTGCTGCTGGACACCCTGAGGGACCTTGAGCACGGCCCGTGGTGGCCGCCTCTTGACGAGCTGCTCGATGCCGTCAGGCACTTCTACGCCGGCGCTCTCGCAGAAACATCCGCGCCGGCGTAGCGAGAAGGGAGCACGACAGGTGGAGGACCGGCCGCCGCTGGCTGAGCAGCTTGATCTGCTGCCACATCCCGAAGGCGGATGGTTCCGCGAGACCTGGCGGTCATCGGTGTCGTTCCAGCCGTCTGGCTATCCAGGGCTGCGCAGTGCGGGCACAGCTATCTACTTCCTGCTGCACCCCGGCGAGGAATCGCGCTGGCACGTCGTGCGCTCGGACGAGTTGTGGCTCTGGCATAGCGGCGGCCCGCTCCGGCTGCGGCTCGGGGGGACTGGTGATCAGCCTGCCCCAGCGGACGAGATCGTGCTGGGCTGCGATGTCTCGTCGGCTGAGCAGCCACAAACGGTCGTTCCCGGCGGGACCTGGCAGCACGCGATCCCGGCCGGAGAGCATCCGATCCTGGTCAGCTGTGTTGTGGTGCCCGGCTTTGACTTCGCTGACTTCCGCCTCGTTTAGCCGGGTCAGGCGCGCTTACTCCCGCCAGCAGCCGGCGATCTCGATCCGCTCGGCCCATGCTCGCGCGCTTGCCCCGCCCGGTTGCCAGCTCTCGCGCATCTGCCGCAGCTCCGCGCACCGGCGCATGATCGCCTCATGCCGCCGCGGCCAGTCGGGCCGCTCGCCGTAGCTAGCGTAGAACGCGGCGAGCGACGCTACCTCGGCCGGATGGTGGAGCCGGACAATGAACTCGCACCAGGCCAGATCCTCGACCGGGTCACCAGCGTGCGCCCATTCCCAGTCCAGTACCGCGGTAACGCGCCGAGCGGCTGCGTCAAGCAGCACGTTGTTGGGGCCGAAGTCGCCATGCACGATGACTGCGCCCGGCTGACCTGCGCTCAATGCCTCTGGTACTGCGAGCCGGTGTATCTGGCGCAGCGTCCGGCCGCATGCGGCAAGGACCGGCTCCGCTAGCCCGCCGTCGATAAGGTCCTGGCCATGCCTGCCCGGCGCGAGCGCAGTCAGCAACGTCACCGGCCCGCGTGCGATGACCTTAGGTACTGGCACCAGCCCGGCCAGCGCAGTTAGCGCAGCAGCTTCCCGCGCGCAGCAAGCCCCCGCTGCCGGGCCCTGGTAGGTCTTGGTGACGACATCCCCGCTTCTGGTCGTGCAGTGCGTGTACCCGTGCAGCATCAGCTCGGGTTCCGCTGCACTCGTGCCGGTCATGCGATCGCGGGCGACGGCACGGCGCGCCGCGCGTCGAGCAGGCCTGGCTCGGTGGCCATGAACAGATCGAACTCGTCGAAACGCCAGCCAGCCGCCAGCAGTGCCCGAACCGCCGGATGCGGCGCGGGCAAGCAGACGTGCGCCACCTCGCTTTCCGGGCCCTCCAGCTCGGCCAGCGTCAGCAGCACCGCAGCCGCGGCAGCGCCGTCGTCGGCGGCCGGAGACACGACTAGGTGCACGATTCCGCGGGCCGGACCGCTGTTGACGACCGTGCCAGCCGCGACAACCTCGGCATCACGGCTGACCACTACCGATTCGCCGCCAGGCCTGGCGGCCCAGGCCTCGTGGTCGGCCAGCCGGTCGGCGCCAGTCCAGCTGAGCTCGTACCTGGCGACCAGTCCCGCGGTGACAGGCTCGACAGTCCACTCGTTGATGATCGGCAGCCGGGTCGTGTCGCCATGCAGGTATAGCAGCGGCCACCAGGCATCGAGCCCGAAGCTGGTGTAGAGGGGGATCGCGTTCGCGTGCAAGCTGCTGAAGGTCATCTTGCGCCGGGCCTGCGCCCACAGGTCCGACAGCATTGCCCGGCCGAAGCCGCGGCCCTGCGCGGCCGGATCGACGAACAGGTCGCACAGCATGCTGACCGCGTCGTCCCCGGTGCCGATCTGGCGGACCGCGCCGAACGCAGCGACCTTCCCGGCCAGCTCAGCGACCACGACTCGGCCATGGCCGAGCAAATGCCGGAGATACGCAGGATTGGTGCCGCTCCACTCGTCATGCTGGCCGGTCGCGATGGCCACTGCGGCGATCGCGGCGAAGTCGCTCTCGGTCGCCGGCCGTATCCGCGCGTCGCGCATTACCGAACTCCTCCAAAGGTTTGGCGTCATGGTGGCCGGCCGGCGTGCTCCCGACCGCTGCTAGCCTGACCTGCGGCCGGTGCAAGGGTAGGACCGGTGCGGGGCAGAGACGCGGCGGGCAGAGCCGCGCGGACAGGCAGGAGGCGCAGGATCACGTGCTGTCGGATGGAACGGTGCTGTCTGCTGGGTCAGTACTGCCGGTGCGGTCGTTCGTCGCGCTTGGTGACAGCTTCACCGAGGGCGTTGGAGATCCCTACCCGGACGGTACCGTCCGGGGCTGGGCCGACCGGTTCGCCGAAGACCTGGCGGCTGCCTCGCCTGGGCTACGGTATGCGAACCTCGCGATCCGCGGCAAGGTGCTCAGGCAGGTGGTACACGAGCAGGTGCCAGCTGCCATTGCCCTGGCGCCGGACCTGGTGAGCATCGCTGCGGGCGGCAACGACCTGCTCCGGCCGAAGGCCGATCCGGACGCCCTGGCAGCCACCTTCGAGCAAGCGATCGCGGCTCTCAGGCAGGCGGGCGGACGGGTGCTGCTGTTCACTGGCTTCGATCCGGGCGGCTTCCCGCTGATCCGCCTGATGCGCGGCAAGGCGGCGGCGTTCAACGCCCAGCTGCGCGAGATCGCGAGGAAGCACGGCTGCCTGCACGTCGACCTGTGGTCGATGCGAGTACTGGCCGACCGGCGGGAGTGGTGCGAGGACCGGCTGCACCTGGCAGCAGACGGGCACCGCCGGGTCGCTCTGCGCGCGTGCGAGGTGGCAGGTATTCCGGTGGCGGCGGACTGGCGCGAGCCTCTGCCGCCAGATCCCGCTGGCCAGCCGCGCTGGCTCGCGGCGCGGCAGCAGGACATGTACTGGGCCCGGACTTACGCGGCGCCGTGGCTGCAGCGGAGGCTGCGCGGAACCTCCAGCGGCGACGGGATTAGCCCCAAGCGCCCGGACCTCGCTCCGCTCTAGCAACTCACCTGGCAGCGCACCCCCAGCTTTAGCTTCCGACGGCAAAGCCGGGTTAAGGATGTGCGGCTAAAGGCTTACCGGCACGCGCCGACGGGTACCCGCGAAAGCATCAGGCCCGCCCTTGAGGGCCGCGATGACCAGCCAAGCCGCGCGTCGCCGGGTCATGGTAGGACGCCTGCCGGAATAGAGCCCGATTGGGTCGGAGGATAGCGTGCCGCAAGCCCACCATCGATCACGCCGGAGAATTCTCGTACTGTCCGCAATAGCCGGAGCCGTCGGCCTGTTCGCCACGGCTTGTCAGGGCTCCCAGCCCGCCCAGACCGTCGCCGTCCGGCTGGTTTTCACGCCGGCCTCAGGGAGCATGGGCGTCGACCCCGCCGGTCCTCTCACGGTGAAGGCAATCGGCGGCCACATAAGGACAGTCAGCGTGACAGGGGCTGCAGTCTCCGGTTCGCTGAACCGGAAACATACGGTGTGGCAGAGCAATTCGACTCTGCCGCTGCCGCTTCACAAGACTTTCACGCTTACCGTCAAGGCACAGAACACATCGGGGCAGATCGTCAAGCGGACGAGCACATTCCGTACCCTGAGCCCCAGGCGGACGTTCAACGCCAAGATCACTGAAGGGTACAAGCAGACCTACGGCGTAGGCATGCCCATCATCTTGACATTCAGCCAGCCGATTACGAACCGTGCGGCCGTTGAGCGCGCCCTTGAGATCACTACGTCCAAGCCGGTCACGGGCGCGTGGTACTGGGACACTAGCCAGTCGGTCTACTTCCGACCCCGCGATTACTGGCCGGCCAACACCACGGTCAACTTCGTCGCGCATCTCGACGGCGTCGAGGGCGCGCCCGGTGTCTACGGTCATCACACGCTGACGCAGCAGTTCACGATCGGGCGGTCGCTGATCGTCGTTGCCAGCACAGTCACGCACCGGCTGAGGCTCTACCGCGACGGTGCGCTGATCCATAACTGGCCGATCAGCTCCGGCCGACCGGGCGACGACACGCCCAACGGGACGTACCTGACGATATTCAAGGGGAACCCGGTGCGGATGACCGGGCCCGGCTATTCACTTGAGGTTCCCTGGTCGGTCGACTTCACCGCGTCGGGCAGCTTCCTGCACGACGCATATTGGTCGGTTGGTGTGCAGGGCTTCGCCAACGTCAGCCATGGCTGCGTGAACATGGCCCCGGCGGATGCCGAGGAGTACTACAAGATGGAGGTGCCTGGCGATCCCGTGACGGTCATTGGCAGTCCGCGGCCTGGTACCTGGGACAACGGGTGGACGCAATGGTTCTTGTCGTGGCCGCAGCTCCTGCGGGGTAGCGCCTTGCACCAGGCGGTCGTTGCCGGGCCCGACGGGAGCAGGTTCGCTGACCCGGCCACGCTGGCCGCGTCGACGGCGAGCGCGCCACTGCAGACGTCCAGGCCGGGGAATGCCCACGCCAGCTAGGGCAACGCGTTAGCCGATGGTGAAGTCGCTGGTCCGGAACTCACGCGTGCGGCGGCGGAAGTCAAATGTGAAGCCCGGCCAGAGCGTGAGGTTGCGGCCTTCGCTGTCCAGGTACCAGCTGGAGCAGCCAGAGCCCCAGACTGTCTTCGGCAGCTTGCGCTGGAGTTCGGCGTTGTACCCGGCGGACACCTCCGGGCGCACCTCGAACGCCACGCCGCCGGCCAGTGTCTTAGCGATGCCGTCGGCGATGAAGTTCAGCTGGCTCTCGATCATCAAGAGCATCGAGGAGTGGCCGAGCCCGGTGTTCGCGCCGGTGAGCTGGAAGTAATTGGGGAAACCCGGCACGACGGTGCCGAGGTAGGTGGAGGCGAATGCCGACGCCAGGGTCTGGCCGTTCTTACCGGTGATCTTGCCGAATGCCGGGTTGTCGGTGACATGGAAGCCAGTTGCGAGGATCACCGTGTCAACGGGGTGCTCTGCGCCGTCAGCGGTGACGACTGTATTCGGGCGGAACTCGATGATCTTCTCGGTCACGAGACTGACGTTGTCCTTGGCGATGGCCGGGTAGTAGTCGTTGGACGGCAGCACTCGTTTACAGCCGAGGTCGTACGTCGGCGTCAGCTGCGCACGCATCACCGGATCGGCTACCGCGCTCTCCATGTGCTTGCGCCAGGCAAGCTCAGCCCGCTTGAGGATCTTCGGATACTTGACAAAGCCGAGCGCGAGAAGCTCGCGCATCCAGTAGATCGCGATCCTGGACGCCCGCTGGCTCGCGGGCAGCGCCCGGTACAGGGCCTTGACCTGCTGCTTCACCGGATGATTGGTATGCGGGACGACGAACGGGGCGGTGCGCTGGAATACCGTCAGGTGCTCGACCTCCCGCTGGATCGAGGGCACGATCTGGATCGCGGACGCACCGGAGCCGACGACGGCGACCCGGCGGCCTGCGGCCTGCCAGCTGTGGTCCCACCGGGCCGAGTGCATGATCGTGCCCGCGAACGACTCGATGCCGGGGATGTCTGGAAGCGACGGCTCGACGAGCGCGCCGACGGCGGCGATAAGGTACCGGGCGCTGAAGCTCCCGGCGGTCGTGCTGACGCGCCATCGGCCCGAGCCGGCATCCCAGCGCGCGGCGGTCACCTCGTGGCCGAACCTCATGTAGTGCCGCAGCCCGTGCTTGCTGGTCACTGACCGCAGGTACGCCCACAGTTCAGGCTGGGACGGGAAGGATTCGCTCCAGTCGGCCTTGGGCGCGAACGAGTACGAATACAGGTTCGATTGAACATCGCACCGGCAGCCGGGGTAGGTGTTGTCCCGCCAGGTCCCGCCTACCTCACCCGCGCGCTCGAGCACGATCATGTCGGTGTAGCCGGCCTGCTTCAGCCTGATGGCCGCGCCCAGGCCGGAGAAACCAGCGCCGATGATCAGGAAGGTGACCTGCTCGGACTGATCGGCCCGCTCAGACTGGCCGGCCTGCTCGGATTGGTCGGGCGGGTCGGGCGGGCCGGGCGGGTCGGGTGGGCCGCTAACAGCCATTGTCCCTCCTGGCGGCGTCGATCGGAACTAACAGTGTTTACCGTTCCCAAGGTTAGGTCCGGAACGCCCGCATCGCCAGCCGACCGGACCCGGCTCCGAGCGGACGCCTGGCTAATCGATTTGCCCGCACCTGGCCTGCCATGGTGGGCTGCACGCTGTGGATATTGACGCGGTGCGGACCGCCTTCGATGAGCAGATCCGGCGCAAGGCGGAGCCGGACGAACCAGGCGCAGTGGTCGAGGCCGACGAGGGGGTGCTGCGCTGGGTAGCGCCAGGCAGCGAGACTTCCTGCATCATCTGGTCCGCGCTGACCGATAGCACCGCTGACACCGTGATCGCGGCACAGAAGAAGTACTTCATGGCCCGCGGTACGGCGGTGGAGTGGAAGTACTACGACTACGATCAGCCCGCGGACCTGCCGGCCCGGCTCGTTGCAGCCGGCTTCGAGCCGGATGACGACGAAATGATGCTGGTGGCGCAGACCAGCGCGATCGACTCCCGTGTCGTGCTGCCCGACGGGATCCGGCTGGCCCCGGTGACTGACGAGGCGGGCCTGGCGGCTCTTCTGAGGGTGGGCGATCTGGCATTCGGCGAGCACCGGTCGCCCGAACTCGGGGACCGGCTGCGAGGTCAGCTAAGTTCTCAAGAGATCCAGATGGTCGTCGCGATGGCGGGCGACGAGCCGGTCAGCGCAGCCAGGATCGAGTTCGTCAGCGGCACCGACTTCGCCGGCCTGTGGGGCGGCGGCACCGTGCCGGCCTGGCGGGGTAAGGGCATCTTCAGGGCTCTGGTCGCTTACCGGGCCGGGCTGGCCGCTGAGCGCGGCTACCGCTACCTCCAGGTCGACGCGCTGCCCACCAGCCGGCCGATCCTGCAGCGGCTCGGCTTCGAGCCGGTTGCTAGAACGACGCCGTACGTCTTCACGCCGGCCAGCGCGCAGGCTGGCGGGTAAAGAGCAGTTCAGAGCCGGCCGGCACCAGGTATCCGCGGGCTGACACCATAGACCCGTGGTAGAGCTCAAGTCACCAGCCGAGATCGACGCGATGCGGTCGGCCGGCCGCGTGGTCGCGACCGCATTGCTCCAGATGCGCAAACAGGCGGCCGTCGGAGTCAGCCTGCTCGAACTTGACGAAGTCGCCAGGGCGGTGCTGGCCGAGCATGGCGCTACGTCGCCGTTCCTGAATTACCAGCCGAGCTTCGCGCACGCCCCGTTCCCTGCGGTGATCTGCGCGTCAGTGAACGACGCTGCGCTGCACGGCATCCCTGGCCCGTACCGGCTGGCGGACGGCGACCTGCTCAGCATCGACTTCGGCGCGACTCTTAACGGCTGGACTGGTGATGCGGCGATTTCGCTCTCCGTCGGCACGCCGCGGCCAGCGGACCTCCGGCTGATCGACACAGCCGAGCGGGCGCTGGCCGCCGGGATCGCGAAGGCGGTGCCAGGTGGTCGGCTTGGCGACGTCTCGGCCGCCATTGGCGCCGTCGCGCGGAAAGCGGGCTACGGGCTGCACACCGACTTCGGCGGGCATGGCGTCGGGCACACCATGCATGAGTCGCCATCAGTGCCGAACGACGGCAAGCCGGGACGGGGCATGAAGCTTGAGCCAGGGCTGGTGATTGCCATCGAGCCGTGGTTCATGGCTGGCGGCCATGACAGCTACCGGGTCGACCCGGATGGCTGGACGCTCCGCAGCGGCGACGGAAGCCGGGCGGCCCACGTCGAGCACACCGTCGCGATTACGCCTGACGGACCGCGCATCCTCACCGCGCCCTGACCCCCGGCTGGTCGCTGCGGCACCCGGGAATCACCTGCGGCGGGTGATGCCGCAACCGGTACCTGGCCTGCAGCCTGTGAGAGTTCTGCCGGCTGTGTCGACCGAGGGAGCCGTAGTGGCCAAGACCGATGACACGTTCGTCTACGTCGCGACCTATCCAGATGAGATGTCCGCACGAGCTGACTACCAGGCGGTTAAGGAGCTGCACGCCAGCGGCCTGGTCGGAGCCTACGACGCGGCGCTGGTGACCAAGGACGCGCATGGTCATGTGCATGCGAACAAGGACGAGACGGCCACTCGCCACGGCGCCTGGTGGGGCGTCGCGGCCGGCGCTGCGGTAGGGCTGCTGTTCCCGCCCTCCGTGCTTGGTGCGGCCGCAGCAGGCGGCGCGATCGGTGCCGTCAGCGGCCACCTATCCAAGGGCATGTCCCGGTCCCGCGCGAAGGAACTGGGCGATTTCATCGATCCCGGCCAGGCTGGCCTGGTCGTCGTCGGCGACGCCAAAGTCGAGCACGCCATCCAGCAGGCCGTGACCAGGGCTGAGAAGGAGACCGCCGAGGAGCTTGGCGTCGATCCGAAGGAGATCGACAAAACCCTCCGGCAAACCATCGCTGAGATGTAGGCACTATCGCCACGCCACACACCTTCGCGCTCGGCTAACGACCGTCGTCCGGGGTCGGGCGGCAAGCTTGACCACGTCCGGGCCAGATGGCAGGTTTGTCGGCTGACAGGCTGGGCCCAGTTCAGGACGGGCGGCGAGGATCATGGGCAGGCTAGAGGGCAAGCGCGCGGTCATCACCGGGGCGGCGAGCGGCATCGGTGAGGCGACAGCCAGGCTGTTCATCGCCGAGGGTGCAACAGTGGTGCTAGCCGACACCGACGAGCTGCGCGGCAAGCGGATCGCCAGTGAGCTGGGGGACCGAGCCAGGTTTGCCGCGACCGACGTATCTCGTGAAGCTGATGTCGACCAGGCGGTCGCGACCTCGGTCGAGGCCTTTGGCGGCCTGGACATCATGTTCAACAATGCCGGCGTGCCCGGCTCGACCGGCGGCATCGAGGAGATCGAGGTCGAGACCTGGGACCGGACGATCGCCGTGCACCTGCGCGGCGTATTTCTCGGGATCCGCGCCGCGGCGAGGATCATGCGCCCGCAAGGTCATGGCAGCATCATCAACACCTCGAGCGTCGCGGCCACCAGAGCCAACATGGCAGGACACGACTACAGCGCCGCCAAGGCCGCGATCACTCATCTGACCGAGACGACCGCGAACGAGCTCGGCGAGAACGGCGTGCGCGTGAATGCCGTCTGCCCGGGCGCGATCGCCACCTCCATCTTCGGCCGGGCGGCCGGGCTCGACGGTGAGGAGGCGCAGCAGACGGTCGACTTCATGGCGACCGTCCTGAGCGACGCCGCGCCGATCCGCCGAGTCGGCCGGCCCGCCGACATCGCCGAGACCGTGCTGTGGCTGGCCAGCGATGCGTCAGGGTTCGTGACCGGGCAGGCGATCGCCGTCGATGGCGGGCTACTCACCGGCTCCTTGCGCCGCAACGCCCCGATGGCCAGAGGCGAGGTGCTGGAACTCATCAGGCAATCCGCCCGGCAGTGACCGCGCAAGCAGGCTTCAGTGATACCAGCCACCGGTTCTGAGAACGCCAGTCACAGACCGCCTACAGCTTCCGGTCGAAGACCAGCATCTCGTGGCCCGGACCGTTGTAGTCACGGACCGGGCCGCTGACCCTGAAGCCCAGTGCGCGGTGAAACTCAGCGGAGCGGAGATTGACCGGAGCGGTAATGGCTGACACCGTGCGCCGACCGTCCGCCCCGGCGCGCCGGAAGAACTCCTCGTAGAGCAGCCGACCGTACCCTCGGCGCCGGGCCTCCGGCGCCACGCCCACGAAGTGGATATACGCGTGGTCGGCATCGGACGGCGAGAAGATCCCGATGAGGAAGGCATCCGGGCCGTCGGCGCCGTCGATGACGAGGCTGCTCGAGTAGAACAGGTCGAGGAACAACCGGGGGAGTGAGCCCAGCACGGGACGTCCCCACCACTGATCGATGACCAGGGCGATCGCGTCATAGTCTGCCGGGGCGGCAGTGCGAATCTGGTGCATATCGCAAGGATCTCCGATGAGAACGCGCTCGCGCGCCGATAAGCGGAATATGCGCCAATTGCGCAGCGCCGCGCCCGGGTGTTCGGGCAGGAACCGGAAGGTGTCCCGGCATGCAGCAAGGCCGGGCCCGGCGGGGGGACGGGCCCGGCCTCGCTAGCCGGCATGGCCCGCGCCCGCCCGGTGAGGGGCAACCGCAGGCGGTTCTGGAATTGTCGCGACCCAGCCGCCGCGCCGGTTAGCGCGGCAGGCTAGCGCCGCAGTCAGCTGGCGTAGTCCAGCAGCGGCTGGGCTCGGCTCGGGTGCCGCAGCTTGGAGAGCGACTGCTTCTCGAGCTGCCGGATCCGCTCCCTGGTCAGGCCCAGCGCCTTGCCGATCTCGTCAAGCGTGTGCGGGTTGCCGTCATAAAGACCAAACCGCATCGACATGATCGTCGCTTCCCGCGGGGTCAGCGCGTCCAGCGCGTGCCGGAGCTGATCTGCCATGATCTGGCGGTCAACAAGCTCACCGGCCTCGGGCGCGTCAACATCCTCGATCAGGTCGCCGATGCTGGTCTCGCCGTCCTCACCGATCGTCGAGTCCAGGCTGATCGGCTGCCGGCTGGTGCGCAGCAGCTCCTCGATCTGGTCCGGTGTCCGGTCCAGCTCGACGGCCAGCTCCTCCGGGGTTGGCTCCCGGCCGAGTCGCTGGTGCATATCCCGCTCGACCCGGCTCAGCTTGCTCAGCATCTCCAGCACGTGCACCGGAAGCCTGATGGTGCGGGCCGAGTCAGCGAAACCGCGCTGGATCGCCTGGCGGATCCACCACATCGCGTAGGTGGAGAACTTGTAGCCCTTGGTGTAGTCGAACTTCTCCACAGCCCGGATCAGGCCCAGGTTGCCCTCCTGGACCACGTCGAGCAGCGACAGGCCGCGATCGGAGTACTTCTTGGCGACTGAGACGACGAGCCGCAGGTTGGCCTCGAGCATGTGAGCCTTGGCCCGCCTGCCGTCCTCGGCGACCGCCTCCAGATCGGCACGCAGCTGCTTGGACAGCCGCCGCTCGGTCTCCAGCTTGTGCTCGGCGTACAGTCCTGCCTCGATCCGCTTAGCGAGGTCGACCTCTTCCTCAGCGGTCAGCAGCTGGCGGCGGCCGATGGACTTGAGGTAGGTGTGCACGGAGTCGCCCATGACCGAGGTCTGGTCGTCAAGGTCGGTCTCCGGCACGCTCACGCTCGCGTCGTCGGCAGGCTGCGACGCCTGGGCCTGCGCCATCGCGGCCAGCTCAGCATCGGCGTCGGCAGGCCCGGCGTCGGCGAACTCAGCGTCATGGGCCGTCGAAACGGCCGCATTCGGGGCAGCTCCGGCCCCGTCGGCGGGCTCGTTGCCGAGTACCACGCCGGCCTCGGTGAGCTCGCGAATAATGGAACGGGCCTCCGTCGGGGACACTCGCGCCTGGTCAAAGGCATCGCGAAGTTCGGGCAGGGACAGATAACCCTGGCCACGGCCGCGCTGGATCAGCTCGTCCACGTGGGTCGTGGTTTCCTCATCCTCGCGGGCAGCAAGCGCTGTCGCCGTCCTCGGCATGAGACACCTCCCTTCGTGGGCGCATAACAGGCATGCGCTGGTTACCGCGCCCCTGAGCGGGCGCGCAACTCTTTCTTCGGCGGGGACCCTCAGCGGACTTGGCAGTGCGCACCTCGGGCACTATCTTGTAACGCACAAGGCGGCTAATTGTTCCCGCCTATTTGACGTGCGCGTGTTTTAAGGCGTTCTGGGCAAGATCATAATTTGGCGTACTGTACTCCGATTGTCCGCAATGCCGCCCTATCCGGCTTTCCGGACGGCAGTAGCGGAAATTCTGGCACAAAGACCAGTTTC
>DASXIA010000162.1:0-4919 GCA_036488155.1 Streptosporangiaceae bacterium
ATCGATGTCCAGGCTGCCCTTCCAGTTGATGCCACCGACGAGTTCGGCGCGATCCGGCCGCTGTCAGATGCAGAGTGCGAAGAGTTGTTCGGCACGGCGCAACCTGGCCGCGCCGACTACGAGGTCTTGGCCAACTCTGAGCAGCTTTATGACTACGTGACCGGAGGCCGGTGGACAGGGCGCGCCGCGGTCCTATGGGCCGATGCCTCGCCGTCCGAGATTGTGATCTGGGGCATCTCGGGGGACTGAATCGCCAGCCCTCCCCCGGATTGTGACGACCTTGGGCGGATCTTCGAGCCGGCGCGCGGCAAGTACCAGTTGAGGGATAGCTGCATCGAGCTGGCCGCTTCAAGTTGCCGATCGAGTCGCCCGTATCCACGGCTCTCAGGTGCGCACTAACGTGTCACAAGTCGGGAGCGGACCGGCCTGGCCTGGCCTTCCAGCTGGCGCCCGATCTGCAGCCGCCTAGCTGGCCAGGCGCTGATCCGCCGCAGCAGATGCATCTCGATATCGCCGTGGACGACATCGAGCAAGCGGAGAAGTACGCCCTCTCGCTCGGCGCTGTGCGGCTTCCTGGTGGCGGTGCGACTTTCCGGGTCTACAGCGACCCGTCGGGCCATCCCTTCTGCCTTTGCCTGTAGATCTGGCTGTCACGCCAGCCCGAATCCCGAAATAAGTACGCAACCCACGCCGAGCTCGAGTTCAGAGATGGCACAGGGCGTCCCGGCCCGCAGCTGACGGCCGCCGCGGGCCGGGGCCTGTCCTGCACCGCCGCTAGTCGACCAGTTCCTCGACGGGTTTTACACCGGCTGTGCCGCGGCGCAGGCGCCAGACCAGCGCAGCTACGTACCACAGCAGTGCCAGGCCGGCGCCGTAGCCCACCACCTTGTCAGCGGCGTGGAACGGTCCTGGTACCGACAGCACGAAGATGATCAAGGCGCTGTAGAGCAGCACGAAGATGATCACCGGCCAGGCCCACCGGCCCAGCGAGAACGCGCCGGGGATCGAGTCCAGCGTCCGCCGCTTGTAGGCATAGCCGGCCGTGATGAGGAAGTAGATGATGTACGGGATGATGGCAGTCGCCCCGACCAGGGTGAGGAACGCGCTGGTTTGCAGATAGCCGTACCAGGTCACGCCGATGTCGACAACGGCGAAGACCAGCAGCGCCACGATCGGCGTCATGGTGCTGGCGTTCACCTTCCGCAGCCAGCCCGAGAACGGCAGCATGTTGTCGCGCGCCATCGAGTAGGCCAGCCGCGCCTGCGCCCCGGCCCCGACGACCAGGATCGCGAACATCGAGAAGATGACGAACGCGATGAAGACCTTGACCAGCCAGCCGGGCAGCCAGTATCCGGCGATCGCCAGCAGCGGCAGCGGCGCACTCTCCACCGTCTTCAGGTCGGGAATCGCGATGGTGAACCCGATCAGGGCGATCATGCCGAGGACGGCGGAGCCGCCGACGGCCCAGATGACCCCGCGCGGCACGCTCCGGCGCGGATCGACGGCATCCTCCGACATGTCTGCGGCCAGCTCGAAGCCGACTAGCGTGAACGCGCCGATCAGGCCAGCCAGCGCGAAGGCGTAGATCGTCGGGTTATGCAGGACCGACGTGGTGTTGGTGAGGATGCTCGCCCCGTAGGGGTCCGGCTTGGTCTTGAGGCCCCAGAGGATCAGCAGCAGCACCCCGAATACCACCGTGCCGATGATCTCGGTGAACACGGCGATGTTATTGACCCGGGCGGCCACCTGGATGCTGATGATGTTGATGATCACCGGCAGCACCATCAGGATGAGGGCGACGGCCAGTACCAACCGGGCGCTCGGGGTATTGTCACCGAACTCGCTCAGCAGCAGCGGCGAGGCGACTGTCAGCATGATCGCGCCACCGCCCACCGTCATATAGAGCAGGCCGGCGAAGCCCACGAACCAGCCGTAGGTCGGGTTCACCAGCCGCGCGCTCCACTGATAGGCGTATCCGGCCAGCGGGATCCGGGTGCCGAGCTCGGCAACCACCAAGGCGATCATCAGGTTGCCGACCCCGACGATCGGCCAGGTCCAGATCGACGCCGGACCCCAGTAACTCAGGCCGAAGCCGTAGTTGAGGAAGATCCCCGTGGTGATCGAGATGATCGAGAATGCAATGGCGAACATCGAGAAGAAGCGCAGCGACCTGCGCAGCTCGGGCTTGTAGCCGGCCTTGGCGAGGATCGCCTCCTCGCCGTTACCCGTCGCCACGGCTACGCCGGCTGGCCTCGCCGAGTCATCAGTGCTCATGTGATCCCGCCTTCGTTTTGTCGTGTCTGGACGGCGGCAAAGGCCTCGTCAGTCGCGGAGAGGGCCTTGGCCAGATCTGCGTCGGTCATCGCCGCAGAGATAAACCAGTTGTGGCGCGGATGCAGGTAAGCGCCGGCCCGGATGGCCGCCGCAGCGAACGTGCTGGCTAGCTGGTGACCGCGGTCCCCGGCGAACGTCAGATAGGGCATAGCGGCCGGACCGGTGTAGTTGATCTCGATGCCGCGCGCCGCGGCCTGCTCCAGGATCCCGGCGCGCAGAGCCGTCCCGACCCGGTCCATTGCCTCGATGGCACGCTCCTCGCGCAGCGCGCCGATGGTGGCGATCGCCGCGGCCATCGCAGTGCCAGAGAACCAGAAGGAACCGGTCACGAAAATGCTCGCGGCCGCGTCGGCATAAGCGCCGGAGCCGAGCACCGCGGCAAGCGGGTGGCCGTTGGCAATGGCCTTGCTCCAGGCCGACAGGTCCGGCAGGACCCCGATGGGCTCCCAGCTAGAGCCCAGGTGCAGCCGGAAGCCGGCGCGCACGTCGTCCAGGATGAGCGCGGCGCCAGTCTGCGTGCACAGCTCGCGCAAGCCGCGGGCAAAAGCTGGGTCGACGAGTTCCTGGTCGAACCCGGCATCGTGCTTGAAGGGGCTGACCACGATGGCAGCCAGGTCCGTGCCGGCCTCCGCGGCTGCCGCCGTGACCGAGGCCAGATCGTTGAAGGTGTAGTAGCCGAGGTTCGCACGGTCCTCAGCAGTCACGCCCGCGAGACGGGGTGTGCACCACGGCGCGGCGCCGTGATACGCGCCGGTCGCCACCAGGATGCGCGACCGCCCGGTGCGGGCGCGGGCGATCGTGCAGCACATCGTGGTCGCGTCGGTGCCGTTCTTGGCAAACATCGCCCAGTCCGCGTGCTGCACAGTGCTCACAAGCAGTTCGGCCAGCTCGACCATCACCGGGCCCGGTCCGTTCTGGCAGTCGGCAAGCTCCGCCTGGGCAGCCGCCGCGGCCTCTACGGCCGGATGCCGGTGGCCGAGAACGACCGGGCCGTAGCTGCACATCAGGTCGACGTACTCGTTGCCGTCGACGTCCCAAACGCGTGCGCCGAGGCCCGCCCGCATGAACTGCGGATACTCCGGCGGCAACGGGCCCGCCGACTGGTGCCCGTACATCCCGCCGGGAATCACCGCTCTGGCCCGGCGGCGCAACTGCTCATCCGCGCTGCGCGGGCGGCTGTGCTGGCTAGCCGCCTGGACTAGCTGGTCCGTCATGCCGTTTGCTCCTCTGTGGTGATTGCTTGTGTGGTGATTGCTTGTGTGCTGATCCGGTCGGCCACCTCAGCGTTCGCGGTCCGCAGGAAATCCAGTACCTGGTCGAGGCTCTCCAAACCCGCGTCCGAGCCGAGACCTGTCGCCACGAGAGCGCCGCAGGCAACGCCAAGCCAGGCCGCGTCGGCGGGGTTGCAGCCAAGTAGGAGTCCGGTGAGCATGCCTGCGTCGAACCCGTCGCCGCAGCCAGTGGTGTCGACCACATCGACGGCTATCGCCGGGATGTGGGTTAGCGTCCAGTCGTCGCTGGTGACACCGGCCCCCATGCGAGTCCGGTCGGCGGAGGTGACCAGGCAACCGTCCGCACCAAGGGTCACCGCGACGCCTCCGGTGCCAAGCGCCAGCACGTCCTTGATCGCCAGGTCCAGGTCAGCCCGGCCGGTCAGGGCGAGGAGCTGATCGGCGTTCGGCCAGAACCAGTCCGCGCTGCTGAGCGCGGGGCCGATCCTGGCGAAGTCCCGTTCGCTGCCGGGGTGCAAGACGTCGATGGCGACGAGGGCGCCGCCGCCTTTCGCCGCAGCGACGACAGCTCCCAGGTCGGCGCCGGACAGGCCCCCAAGCGCGTCCGGGCCGCCGAGCAGCACGGCGTCGTACCCGGCTAGTCCTGCCAGGTCGATGTCGGCAAGCCTCAGCAGCCTGGTGGCGCCCGGCACGTGCAGGGCGGGACGCTCGCCACTCGGCCTGATGGGCAGAATCGTCGCGGAGGTCTGCGCTGCCGCGGTCCTGACGAGGCCGCCAGTATCGACGCCGTGCGCGGCCAGAGCCGCGATGAGGATGTCGGCCAGCAGGTCAGTGCCGACCGCTCCGATCGAACGCACGCTTCTGCCGAGCTTTGCCAGGTCCACTCCGGTGCCGGCAGCGGTTCCGGCTGCCGTAGCCCGTATCTCGGTCAGCCGCGCACTGCCCTGGCCGGCTGGAATCGACTCAACCGGCCGGCCGAGCACATCCAGGATGTGCGGCCCGATGACCGCTACCCGGTGTCCAGTCCCGGTCGGCTGCGGGGCCGCGCCGTGAGTTAAGCCCGCGGTCATCTCCGCCGCCGTTCCCCGTAGTTACGCCGTCGGGACTCGGCCGCCACTTCGTCGAGCTCCGCCTGGGACAAGATCCTTGGCGCGCCGTGGGCGCGCGCGAGCCGGTAGACCCTGGCCAGCCACTCGAGCAGCACCGCCCGCTCATATGCCTCCGGCAGGGTCCGGCCGTAGCAGATCGCGCCGTGGTTCTGCAGGATCGCTGCGCGGCGCCCGTCCAGCGCGGCAACCGCCGCCTCCGCAAGGCCAGCCGAGCCGAACCTTGCGTACGCGGCGACACGGACCG
>DASXIA010000190.1:0-70305 GCA_036488155.1 Streptosporangiaceae bacterium
CTCACGGTGACCGGCTGCTGCTGAAGGTTTACTCCGCTGGCCGTGACTGTCGCCGGTCTGTGCCGGAGCGCGCTGAGGCCGGGAATCGACAAGCAGGCTTCGGGCCCGTAATCGTCTCCGCTGTGCTCGACGATACGGGGATTGATCAGGTAGCCGAGCTGGCCGTCCACGTTGTAGGCGAAGGCAGCCAGGTTGGAGCCGATCTGATTCGCGGCTAGCCCGGCCCGCCCTGGCTCCTGCACCGTGTCCAGCAGATCTTCGATGAGATGAGCCAGGGCGTCGTTGAAGCGCACCACCCCGTCGCTTGGTGTCCTCAGTACCGGGTCACCCAGGTAGCGCAGCGGCCGGACGCTCATGCCCGGCGCTCGCGCTGCTCGCTGCCGGCGGTCAGCTTCGGAAGCCGGTCCGCGACCAGCTGGTGCCAGCTGATCTCCGCGTGTACCCGAAGCCGGGCGTGCTCGATCACGAGATCGTCGGCGACGGTCTGGTCCGGCCAGATGCGCTCACGATGATGATCAAGCTGACTTGCGCGGGCCGAAAGTACCCGGATCCGGTCGTCGATGTAGCCGCGCAGTGCGTCTTCGCTGAGGTCCCCGCTCATCGTCAGGGCAAGGTCTACGGGATCAGGCTGAAGCCTGATCTCCTGGAGTGCCTCAGCCTGGAGCACGCGCAGCTCACGGTGACCCTCCGCGGTAATGCCGTACACGGTCCGCGCCGGGAACTGTCCGTCCTGCTCGGTCCGGAGCGCCTCGATCAGTCCCTCGGCCGCCAGCCGGTGCAACGCGCTGTACAGGGAGCCTGGCCGGACTTCGGACCACGTCTCGGTCCGGTCGATGCGGGCGTCGCGGCGCAGCTGGTGCCCGTACATCGGACCGTGCTTCGCGAGCGCGCCAAGGATGAACAAGCGAGTCGGATTCACCTCACTAGTAAAACACGACTACTCAAATTCGATCAGTCCGATCACTGCCAGCTCGAAGTCGTCGACCGAGGCGCGGACGGCCGTGCGGCGCCCGCTCGATCTGGCAGCGACGTGCCTGGCACCGACGAGCCCGTCCAGGGGCTCCTGCCTCGTCCTCGGGCCGGCGGCGTTACCGCCAGGTCGCGTGCTGGCGGTCTTGTGTCGTTGGTAACTCGGTGCCCGGCGCCTCTTCAGGACCCGCCGATCGAGTCAGGGCGCGGAGCTCCTCGCGCGCTTTCGCCAGCTCGGCTCCGCACTGCCTGATAGCGACCTCGGTACGGTCGGGCGTGTCCTCCAGCGACTCGTCCCATTCGGTCCAGGCGCGGGTACCGTTTTTGAGACCTTCGAGCAGTACCTCGAGCCATGCAACAGCCGAGGCGGCCATGGCCACCTTTTCGTTAGCGCTCGGGCCAGGGCTTTGTGAAAGCTTCGCTGGCAGGCCTGCTTCGACCAGGTCATCTTCGTTCACAGAGGTTGATTCGTTCAACCGGCTAGTGGTGTTACGGAACCTCAGCCGGGGCGCCCGTACCGCATCGCCGAACCGGCGCCTGACAGGCAAAATTCCTTGCCCGGATACACTCCGAAGGATGGCGGCCTTGCCTGGGCGAGCCGGCGATGACCGGATTGCCGGGGAACAGGCGGCGCTGCGACGAGTGGCGACGCTGGTCGCCCGCGCCGCGGCACCTGAGGAGGTGTTCTCGGCGGTCACCGAGGAAGCCGGGCGTTTGCTGGGCGCCGATTACGCGACGGTGGCCCGGTACGGCGCGGACGGCGCGGACGGCGCGGACGGCGCGAGAACGGTACTGGCCGCGTGGAGCAGGACCGGCGCTGCCTTCCCCGTCGGCAGCCAGGTCGGTCTCGGCGGGCAGAACGTGCCGACGCTGGTGTTCCAGACCCGCCGGGCGGCGCGGATTGACGACTACTCCGGCGGCTCTGGTCCGATCGCGGACGCTGTCCGCGAAGTGGGCGTCCGCGCGGCTGTCGGCGTGCCGGTCATTGTCGAGGGGCAACTGTGGGGCGTCATGCTTGCGGGATCTCGTGCTGGCCCGCTGCCGCGCGGCGCCGAGGCGCAGCTGGCCGGGTTCACCGAACTGGCTGGCACCGCGATCGCCAACGCGCAGGCCCGGGTGGAACTGCGCGGGTTCGCCGAGGAGCAGGCGGCGCTGCGGCGGGTGGCGACGTTGGTGGCCCGCGGGGCGCCCCCGGCGCAGGTGCTCGCCGCGGTCACCGAGGAAGCCCGCCGGCTGCTGCGCGCCGATTACGCGGGGATGCACCGGTACGGCCCAGACGGATCGATAAGGGTAGTTGCTTCGCGGAGCAGCGCGGGCGCTACCGGTCCTGCCGGCACCCGGTGGAGCCTCGGCGGGCAGAACGTCAACACGCTGGTGTTCCGCACCCGCCGGGCGGCGCGGATCGACGACTACGCCAGCGCCTCCGGCCCTCCGGCCGAGGACGCCCTCCGGATCGGCCTCCGCGCGGCGGTCGGCGTCCCGGTCAACGTCGAGGGGCGGCTATGGGGAGTCATGGCGGTGGGATCGCGCGCGGAGCCGCTGCCGGCCGGCACCGAGGCGCGGCTGGCCGGGTTCACCGAGCTGGCCGCCAGCGCGATCGCCAACGCCGAAGCCCAGGCCGCCCTCACCGCCTCCCGCGCCCGGATTGTGGCCACCGCTGATGCCACCCGCCGCCGCATCGAACGCAACCTGCACGACGGCGCCCAGCAGCGCCTGGTCTCCCTCGCCCTGGACCTGCGCGCCGCCCAGGCAACCGCACCCCCTGGGGCAGGTGAACACGTGCATCAGCTGGACGAAGTGGCCGCCGGGCTGGACGGCGTTCTCGAGGACCTGCGTGAGATCGCCCGCGGGCTGCACCCGGCGATCCTGGCCGAGGGCGGCGTGCGCCCGGCACTAAAGACGCTGGCCCGCCGGTCCGCCGTCCCCGTGGACCTCGACATCCAGATCGACCGGCGGCTGCCTGAGCCGGTCGAGATCGCCGCCTACTACACCGTCGCTGAGGCGCTGACCAACACCGCCAAGCACGCCAGCGCCACCGGCGTCCAGATCGAGGTGGCCGAAAGTGACGGCGTCCTGCACATAAACATCCACGACAACGGCCGGGGCGGCGCGGGCTTCAGCCACGGCTCCGGCCTGGTCGGGCTCAGGGACCGTGCCGAAGCGCTGGGCGGCCACCTCCAGGTCCACAGCCCGTTCAGGGAAGGCACCACCTTGGAGGTCGACCTGCCCCTTCACGACCCGAGCGGGCCGCCGCTGCCACCCGAAGCCGCCGACCCTGTGGAGCAGTTCAAGGCCTTCTGACGCACGGGTGCTTGCGGTCGCTGGGTTAGGAGCCGGGCTCCGCAGGTGTCGTTCGACCGGAACCCGCGCGTCGGCCCGTAGCCGGCACTGCTCCTGTCGATGCAAAAACCCGGCCCGCGCGGATGCGCCGCACGGGCCGGGTTTCAAGGGCGCCGAGCGCCGTTCCTGCTACGGATGGAACAGCTTGGTCATCGGCACGACGCCGTCGGCCGAATCACAGGCGTTAGCGATGCAGGGCAGCCCGAAAGCGTCCTCGAGACTGAGCAGCAGCGAGTAGTGGTTGTAGGCCGTGTTGTCGGTGAACGGGTAGTGGTTGGTCTTGTTGGTGATCACGATGGTCGGGACGTGGCCACCGCCGGGGTTGGCGCCGCAGCAGCCGGTGCCAGGCTGACCCTCGTCGGAGAAGTCGTCCTCGTCCCAGGTGATGACGATCGCGTTCCGGCCTTCCTGCCAGACCTTGGACGACATGATCGCGTTGACCGTACTGCCCACGTAAGCGTCGCCCGTCGAGATGAGCCCGCTCTCGCCGCTGCATCCGCCGGTGCCGTGCATGTCATGGCACTGGTCCGGGACGACGAGGCTGTAGTTCGCGAGGTTCCCGGATGCCAGGTCGCTCGCGAGCTGGGTGTCGGGCACCATGTTGGCCAGGTCATCCTGGGTGTTGGTGAAGTTCACGAACGGATTGTGCTTCGACCGGTATAGCCCGACGGACAGGCTCGGGGATGCGAACGAGTACGGCCCGTTCGCGTTCGGGCCGGTCTTGATCACTCCGCTCGCGGGGATCGCCGGCATGCTCTGGAAGTACCCACGCCAGGTCATGCCCGCCGCGGTGAGCTGACTTGCCAGGTTCGGAGCGTTGATTGTGTGGTTAACCGTGGTCCCGGCGCAATCAACCGGGTCGGTGCTCGCAAGCGCCGGCGTGCAGTAGAACTGGTTGTCGTCCTGGATCCCGAAGAAGCTGCCGCTGATGTTGGCGACATAGTTCGGCTCGCTCGGGTGGGTAACGCCCCAGTAATTCGTGGCCAGCCCGTACTGGCTAGCGAGCGCGTTGATGTTAGGCGCCAGCGGGTTGCCGATGATGGTGGAGTAGCTGGTGTTCTCCATCATGATCTCGATGACATGTTGGTAGCGGGGAATGGCGGAGTTGGTAGTACTAGCGTGGCTGACGGCTGGTACGGCCAGCCAAGCCACGCCCGCCGCCGCGACTGCAGTCGCGGCGATGTGCCTAAGCCTCATACGCGCTGTCACCCTTCAGTTGTTGCAGTCATCCGCGCCTCGCGGAACGTGATCGGCAGCATTACTGTCCGCGCGGAGTGCGGCGAGCGCCGCTGGACGGACGTTAACGATCTATTTTGGCCGTAGAGTGCCGCGCAGGTAACGAGAAGTTGAACCCCGTCATATTGGGTCCCCGGTTCGCGCTCACGGGGGCCTTGCTTTACTCCGATAGGACGATCTGGCCGGCTGACGACTATGTGCGATCTGCGGATCGGCTGCTGCGGACTGGACGTCGCTGCCCTCGATGTCCCTCCCTTGGGTGGCCATGCGCATCCTGCGGCACGCCCTATCGACGTGACCATGAACGTCTATACCGAGGTATCGGACGCCAAGACGCGCCAGGCGCTCAGGCGGCTCGGAAGGCCGCTTGGCTCATGACTGCTGCTGTACGTCAAAGGCCACCCGCGAAGCTAGCGGGTGGCCTTTGACCTGGGTCGGGGTGGCCGGATTTGAACCGGCGGCCTCTTCGTCCCGAACGAAGCGCGCTGCCAAGCTGCGCTACACCCCGCTGACCGCCCGAGAAGTCTAGCTGATCCCGGCTACCAGCATGAGCAGCGTAGCCTCTGGGCGGCAAGAGAAGCGAACTGGGGCACTCGGGGCAGTCCCGAGGCCAGCGGAGACATGCAGCCATGGCTGTGCCTCCGAGCTGGCGGCAGGGTAGCGGTGCAGGCCGCTGACCATGTCGGTGCTGATCCCGCAGTTCGTCACCAGCGCTCCGTAGCCGGGCAGGCAGACCTGGCCTCCGTGCGTATGGCCGGCAAGCAGCAGATCGAAGCCATCGGTGGCGAACCGGTCCAGCACGACAGGCTCCGGCGAGTGCATGACGCCCAGGCGCAGGTCAGCGGCTGTGTCCGTGGCACCGGCCACGTCGTCGTACCTGTCGCGGCCGATATGCGAGTCATGCACTCCGGCCACTTCGATGTCATGCTCGCCGACTTTGATCCGGCCCCGCCTGTTGTTCGCGTCGAACCAGCCAGCGCTCTCCATGCTGTCGCCGAGTTCCCGCCAGGGCAGGTCGGGCGATTCACGGTCGTGATCACCGGAACTGGGCCCGCGTAGGTAGCGCAGCGGGTTCTTCATCCTGGGCGAGTACAGGTCGTTGGAGCCGAACACGAACACGCCGGGCCTGTCGAGCAGCGGACCTAGCGCCGCCAGGAACGGCTGTACGGCCTGCATATGCGCGATCGAATCGCCGGTGTTGACCACAAGATCGGGTTCGAGCGCATCGAGCGACCGCAACCAGGACAGCAGCCGGTGGCGACCGGGCGTCAGGTGGACGTCGGAAATGTGCAGGATGCGCAGCGGCGGTGAGCCGGCCGGCAACACCGGCACTTCGTACTGGCGCAGGGCGAACCAGTTCCGCTCGATCACGGACGCATAACCGAGGCCCGCGGCGCCGACGAGTAGGCCAGCCTTCAGGAGGGTTCGCGCTCGCATGCACACATGGTGCCATGTCCGTCGCACTGCGCGGGCCCTGCACCCCTGGCGCCCGCGAGCCCGTGGCCGGGCTTGGGCCTGGAGGCGGCAGGATAGTGCCATGCCTACTCTGAAGGACCAGCTGAGAACCGACCTCACCGCCGCGATGAAGGCTCGGGACGAAACGCGGACGCGCACTCTCCGGATGGCCCTGACCGCCATAACTAACGAAGAAGTCTCCGGTGTAGCCCATGACCTGACAGATGAGGAGATAACCAAGATCCTCACCAGGGAGGCCAAGCGGCGCCGTGAGGCCGCGACAGCGTTTGCCGGCGCGGGCCGTGACGACCAAGCCAAGGCCGAGCGGGCCGAGGAAGAGATACTGGGCAGTTACCTGCCCGCCCAGCTCAGCGACGACGAACTGGCCACCCTGGTGGCAGCGGCCATCGCCGAGACCGGTGCGTCAGGTCCCGCCGGGATGGGGCAGGTGATGAAGGTCGTGACCCCCCAGGTGGCCGGCCGGGCCGAGGGCAGCAGGGTGGCGGCCATGGTCAGGAGCAGGCTGGCCGGCTAGCCCCGGAGGTCTGCCGGCCAGTCCGGCTCAGTGGGTCGGCGTCGGCGTCGGCGTCGGTCCGCCGTGCCCTGGGCCACCCTGCCCGGGACCGCCCTTGCCGGGCTTCTTCTTGCCGCCGATCGTCTTGGGAGCGCCCAGGCCGCTCCCCAGGCTGAAGTAGGAGCTCGGCGGGTAGACGAACGGCACGTCGGGGCCAAGTCGCACGCGCAAGAAGGTGTACTCCCAGGTCGCGGCAGGCGCGTTGTCTCCGAACATCTGGCCAGGGCAGGTCGGGCCACTCAGGTCCCGGTAGCAGGAGCCGGACCCAACCATGTTGTACTTGATCGGGTTCAACGGGTTAAACACCGATGTGTACGAGGCGAGCTTCGGCGTATAGCCGGCGAACGCCGCGAAATAGCCATTGTCCGCGGTGCCGGTCTTACCCGCCACGTGGCGACCCGGAAGGGCGCGGTTGGCCGCGGTCCCGCCGGACTGGTCGAGCACGCCCTGCAGGATGTAGTTAGCCGCGTCGGCAACGCCCCGCGACATGTCCCGGTGGCAGCTAGCCTTCCGCACCGGTAGCTGCTTGTGGGTCGCCATGACCTCGATCTTGGTGATCGCCTGCGGGCTGCAGTACCAGCCGCGCGCAGCGACGGATGCGTACGCCGCCGCCATGCTCATTGGCGACACGCCGACCGACCCGAGCGTGAAGCTGGAGTAGTCATATGCCGGAAAGCCGTTAACGCCGAGCGGGCGGTCGTACTTCATCAGAGAGGTTCCGTCTGCCCTGGTCATGCCCATGTCCACCGCGGTCTTGACCACGTTGCACAGGCCCACTTCGTTTTCCAGGTTCACGAAATAGGTGTTGACCGACTGGACGGTGGCCTCGTTCAGCTGCCACACCTGGGAGCCCTTGAACGCAGCCTCGGCGTTGTTGTAAGGCTTGGCGGGCTCGACGAGGCCATGACAGGTGGCGAACGGCCCGATCGTCTCCGGGTTCTGGATCTTGATCGTGTGCCCGAACGGATATCCCTGCTTGAGGGCTGTGATCAGCGTGAAGATCTTCGACGAGGACCCGGTCTGCACGCCGTTCTGATCACCGCCGTACTGCTCGTTCACCGCGTAGTCGATGTCGTCCTGGCTGCCATAAGTCCGGTTGACGGCGATCGCACGCACATTGCCGGTACCCGGCTGAATCAGGACCTCGGTGTCGGCGTTGCGGTTGGGATTCACTGCCGGGTCGTGCGGCGGCTCCACGTAGTTGACCGCCCTGTCAGCGGCTAGCTGGTCCTTCATGTTCAGCGTCGTAGAGATGGCCAGCCCGCCGGAGTTCTGGATATCGGACCAGACCGACGGGTACTGCAGCTTCAGCACGTGCTCGACGTAGTCGCAGAAGAACGCCGACTTAGTAACCGACGGGCTCGCGCAGCCGACGCTCACCGGCGCGGACGACGGCTTCAGGTCGAGCGGCGTCTTCTCGGCGGCGAGCGCCACCGGCTTGGACACGTAGTGCAGCTGCCACATCCGGGTCAGCACCTCGGACCGGCGCTGCAGCGCCGCGGCCGGGTGAGCGAACGGGTCGTATGCAGTGGGCGACTGCACGATCCCAGCCAGCAAGGCTGCCTCGGGCAGCGTCAGACGTGAGGCGCTCTTGCTGAAGTAGGTCTGCGCGGCGACCTGGATGCCATAAGCGTGGTTATCGAAGTAGGCCACGTTGAGGTATGAGGTCAGGAGCTGCTGCGGAGTCAGCTCGTGCTCGACGGCGGCGGCGAGCCTGAGTTGCTGAATCTTGCGCTGCAGGTTCGGCGCATACGCCTGCAGCGCAGCCGCCTGGTTGTTGCCCGCCTGCAGCACCTTGACGTTCTTGACGTACTGCTGGGCGAGCGTCGAAGCGCCCTGGAGCTGGGTGCCGCTCCCCGTGCTGACCAGCGCGCGCAGCGTGCCACGCGGATCCAGTGCGCCCTGGTTGTAGAAGGGTGCATCCTCGATCGCCACGATCGCGTTGCGCATCACTGGCGCGATCTGGTTGAACGTAACCGGCACCCGGTACACGTCGTACGGGTAGAAGTACGCGATCGGCTTGCCTTCAGTGTCGTAAAGGACTGACCTAGCCGGAGCTGCACCGAGCTTGCCGACCTGCAGTGTGTCGAATGTATTGGCAGCGTCACGCACCGCAATGCCGGTGATGCCGACGACCGGAAGGGCGGTAGCCGCGATTAGCAAAGCCGCCACAAGGGTCGTGAGCACGAGACGTGGGATCGTTCCGCCTACCAACGCGCCGGCGCGGCGCCCCCTGGTTTGCACCCGCCCAGGCTACGCTGCAAAGGCAACTGGCAGCCACAGGACGAGCCGGCGGCGCTGCGGTCCGTCCGCCTGACGTGAGCAACGTCCTATTGATCCGTGCCCTTGGTAGCTGAACGTCACCGAGCAAGTGCCATTAGTAGCCGTTTCCTCGCATCGAGGGAATCGGACCGAGTCCGGGCAGTGTAGCCAGTCGTCGCTTGGGCCTCTATAGCTCAACCGGGCTATTCAGGAATGGGCCGGCTGGGGGCTAGCGCTGCGCGCCGGACTTCCGTAAGTTACTCTTCCGCGACCATCACTCGCCGGAGCCTGTCGCCCCGAGTCGGCTCCGGACCGCAACTGAACGCCACCCGGGCGTGATCACTCCCCGCGGGCGTGACGATCAGAGGAGCTGGACCACATGTGGATCACGGACTGGACTGCGCGTGCCGCGTGCAAGGGAACTGACCCGGACGAGCTCTTCGTCCAGGGCGCGGCGCAGAACCGGGCCAAGCTGATCTGCCGCGGCTGCCCGGTCAGGACAGAGTGCCTGGCCGATGCCCTGGACAACCGGATTGAGTTCGGCGTCTGGGGCGGGATGACTGAGCGTGAGCGCCGAGCGCTGCTCCGCCGCCGGCCGGACGTCACGTCCTGGCGCGATCTGCTGGAGCACGCGCGCAACCACTACGAGCGCACCGGGGATGAGCTCGTCGCAAGCTAAGACCTTCAGGCCGGGAACGCGCTCCTAGCGACCCGGCACCGGACCAGGGTGATGCAGCCACACGGCGGTAAACGGCTGCCTCACCCTCGCCCGGCTCCGCGCCGCGCAGCCGGGCAGCCGAGGACAGTACCAGCGGGTGCTCATACGCCGCGGCTCGTCGCGATCCCGATGACGCGTGTAAAGCCCTTTACGGCTCGATCTGGCATGTCAGGCCGCGCAGGGCTAGGTGCTAGCCCTTAGAGCGCGCGGTGGCGAATGACTCACCGATACGGCGCAGGCCGTCAAGGTCGTGCACGTCCTCGGCCTGCGCAGGGACTTCGGCTACCGGAACCAGCGGGTGCGCGGCGGTGAACCCGCCAGCGATTCTGTGCTCTGCTGCTGCCTGTGTCATCCGGTCGGCATGCAGCTGCAAGGCGGCAATCGTCAGTTGCCGCGCTGCCGCTTCGTCGTCGGCGCCGGCCTGGCCAGTCCCGGTGTGACCCTGCACTGCGTGCCCGGGCCCCGTGTTGCCGGACATCGCGGCCTGCAGAACCTCGGCGGCCGCCAGGCTCCGGGCAGCCGACAGGTGCGCGGCCGGCACCTGCTGTACGCGATTCAGGATCAGCCCAGCCAGCGGCATGCGCTCGGTATCCAGCCGTTCGACGAAGTAGGACGCCTCGCGCAACGCGTCCTCCTCGGGAGCAGCCACCACCAGGAAAGCCGTGCCCGGCGCACGCAGCAGCTGATAGGTGTAGTCAGCCCGCTCCCGGAAGCCGCCGAACATCGTGTCCAGCGCGCTGACGAACGTCTGGACGTCCCTGAGCACCTGAGTGCCGAGGATCTTCGTCAGCACTCCGGTCACGACGCCGAATCCTGCGTTGAGCGCTCGAAGGTAAGCCCGGCCGCCGACCTTGGCAGGCGCGGTCAGCAGCCGCAGCAGCTTTCCGTCAAGAAACCTGGCGAGCCGCTGCGGAGCGTCCAGAAAATCCAGTGCAGACCGGCTAGGCGGAGTGTCCACCACGATCAGGTCCCATTCGTCCGCTCGCCGGAGCTGGCCGAGCTTTTCCATGGCCATGTACTCCTGCGTGCCGGCGAAGCTCGACGACAGCGACTGGTAGAACGGGTTCGCGAGGATCTGGGCGGCGCGGTCAGGATCTGCGTGAGCCTCGACAATCTCGTCGAAGGTGCGCTTCATGTCCAGCATCATGGCGTGCAGGCTGCCAGCCGGTTCGGCTTCGTTCCCGGCCTGCTGGGCGCGTGCTTTGACGCCGCGCACCGGGCGCGGCGTGTTGTCCAGCGACGTCAGTCCCATGGACTGGGCGAGCCTGCGGGCTGGATCCACGGTGAGCACCACCACATGCCTGCCGTGCTCGGCTGCCCGCAGCCCGATGGCTGCCGCTATGGTCGTCTTGCCCACTCCGCCGGAGCCGCAGCAGACAATGATCCGAGTTCGCCGGTCGTCGACCAGCTGGTCGACGTCGAGGTGAGGTGGTGGCCGTCTGGTCATCAGGCGGCCTTCTGCTCGCGCAGCGCCCAGGCCAGCCGGTACAGCCCGGCCAGGTCGATGCCGCTGCTCACCCACGGCAGCTGGTAGCAGGGCTGGCCCGTGGTGTCCAGCCGCCGCTGCTGCTCCTGTTGGCCGAGCGTGGTCCTGGCCTGCTCGGCCAGTTCGGCGGCCAGCGCGCTAGCCAGGCCGTGGCTGTCGTCCAGGCCCGCGGACTTCAGCCCGATCGCCAGCTGGGCCTGGTCGAGCTTGCCACGGGCCGCTGCCTGAAGCTGGCGCGACGGGAGCGCGAGCGGCCTGGTCATGTTGACGATGACACCGCCGGGCCTGATGCCGCCGAGCGCGCGCAACTCGGCGATGCCGTCCAGGGTTTCCTGCACTGGCATCTCCTCCAGCAGTGTGACGAAATGCACGACGGTCTCCGGCGAGCGGATCACTTGCTGCACGGTGTCGGCATGACCGCGGATCGGGCCTACCCGGGCCAGGTCCGAGACCTCGGCGCTGACGTTGAGGAAGCGGCCGATCCGGCCGGTCGGCGGCGCGTCCATCACGAGCGCGTCGTAGGTGCGCCCCCTGCTGCCGTCCTTGCGCCTGACGGCTTCCGCGGCCTTACCAGTAAGCAGCACGTCTCGCAACCCAGGAGCAATGGTGGTGGCGAAATCCATCACGCCGAGCCTGGCCAGCGCGCTGCCAGCATGCCGGAGGCTGTAGAACATCTGCAGGTACTCGATCAGTGCCGATTCCGGGTCGGCTACCAGCGCGAACACGTCGCCGCCCGGATGAGCGTCGGTTCCTGGCCCGACTGCGATCCGCCGTTCTGCATACGGCAGGGGCGGCACGTCGAACAGCTGTGCTATCCCCTGGCGGCCTTCGACCTCCATCAGCAGCACCCGTCGGCCGTCGGCGGCCAGCGCAAGGGCGAGCGCGCCAGCCACCGTCGTTTTGCCGGTGCCGCCCTTGCCGGTGACAACGTGCAGTCGCACGCCGTCCCAGTCCGTGTCACGCGTAGCCACGATTGGAGGTTATCCGTGCGGGCCGAGCGGGTGACGCAGCCGGCCGGGCGGAACACCCCCCAGTCGTCCCGCCATGTAAGCCCGGTATGTCCAGCCTCTTGGTCCTGGCCAGAAAGTTACTAGGCTGGGTCGTGAACGTCCGCTGCGTGCGGGCACAGGGGAAGAAGGTGTTCGGCCGATGGAAGCGCTGTTCGCCATCATCGCAATTGTCGTCGTGGTCGGGGCGATTCTCACGGGCAAGTCGATCAAGACAGTCCAGCAGTACGAGGACGGGATCATTTTCCGGTTCGGGAGGGTGCTCCCGGGAGTCCGCGGACCGGGCCTGACGCTAATCCGGCCGATTGGCGACAAGCTGGTCAAGGTCAATAAGCAGATCATCGCGATGGGGGTGCCCGCGCAGGAGGGCATCACCAGGGATAACGTGAGCGTCCGCGTCGACGCCGTCGTGTACTTCCGGGTGGTCGACCCGATCAAGGCGTCGATCAACGTGTTCAACTACCAGAACGCGATTTCCCAGCGCGCCCAGACGTCGCTGCGGTCGATCATCGGCCAGTCCGAGATGGACGAGCTGCTGGCAGAGCGGGACACCGTCAACCGGAGGCTGGCCGCGATCATCGACGAGGGCACCGAGATCCCCTGGGGCGTCAAGGTAGAGAGCGTCGAGATCAAGGACGTGTCGCTTCCCGAGGGCATGAAGCGGTCGATGTCACGCCAGGCTGAGGCCGAGCGGGAACGGCGGGCCAGGATCATCACGGCCGACGGTGAATTCCAGGCGTCTAAGCGCCTCGCCGCCGCCGCAAACGTGATGGCCCGAGACCCGGCGGCGCTGCAGCTGCGGCTGCTGCAGACGGTCGTCGAGGTGGCGGGCGAGCGCAATAGCACGCTGGTCATGCCGATCCCGGTTGAGCTGCTGCGATTCTTCGACAAGTTCACCCCGGCCAGCAGCGGCCCGAGCGCGGCGGCCGGCGGCTCCGAGTCGATGGCCGACTTCGGCGACACGGCCATCGCCGACGCGGCCCTTTCCGATGCGATCGAGAAGGCAGCCGGGCCGGCCGCGATCGCCAACACCCCGGACGTGCCGCTAGACATCCCCGACACACCTGCGATTCCTGAGTTGTCGCCGGAGGAGAAGGGCGAAATTGGCACCGTGCACCACCCGAGCACGGATCGCAGCCAGGACGGCGGCCGCGCTTCTGCTGCCAGCCCTGCTTCGGCGGCAAGCGAGGACGACGCGCCTGCTCCGGAGGCTTAGCGGGGCTGCCGGCCGACGTAGACACGTCCGGATGACTCCCCTGTAAGGTTCGGCTATGGCCAAGTGGGAGTACGCGACAGTGCCGTTGCTGGTGCACGCAACCAAGCAGATCCTGGATGGCTGGGGCGACGACGGCTGGGAGCTCGTCGCGGTCGTGCCCGGCCCGAATCCGGAGCAGCTCGTTGCTTACCTGAAGCGGGTCAAGGAATGAGCGAGCCGAGCTCATCCGGTGGCGGCTCAGCCGGGTCCGGGCCGCAGGAGAGGCTGGCGGCGCTCGGGCTTACCCTGCCGCCGGTAGCGGCGCCGCTTGCGGCATACGTGCCGGCGGTCCGGTCTGGTGCGATGATCTACACCGCAGGGCAATTGCCCATGGTCGACGGCCAGCTTGTCTCGGCGGGAAAGGTCGGAACGGAAGTCGGCGCCGCTGAGGCCGCCGCACTGGCCCGGACGTGCGCGCTCAACGCGCTCGCGGCGGCGGCGTCGGTGGCCGGCGGCCTGTCTTCGATCAAGCGCATCGTCAAGCTAACCGGCTTTGTGGCCAGCTCGCCAGACTTCACCGGGCAGCCTCAGGTGGTGAACGGCGCCAGCGAGCTGCTACTGGAGATCTTCGGCGAGGCGGGCAGGCACGCCCGCAGCGCGGTAGGAACCGCGGCGCTGCCGCTCAATGCTCCGGTGGAGATCGAGCTCATCGTCGAGGTCGAGGACTAGGCCCGCCGGGCAGGAGGCAGACGTGGCGGAAGAGTCGGCGAAGGCTGCCTCCATCCGGCTCCCGGCAGAGCTTGCCGGGACCGCGCGCGAGATCCTCGACGGCAGTCAGGCTCCGGCCGTCCCGCGTGATGCGGCGACGGTGATGCTGCTGCGAGAGCGCGTGCCTGGGCTCGAGGTCTACATGTTCCGGCGCAAGCGGACCATGGCGTTCGCACCGGGAGCGTACGTTTTTCCCGGCGGATCGGTCGACCCGCGAGACGCCGACGAGCAGGTTGCCTGGGCCGGGCCGGACGCGGCCGAGTGGGGCCGGGTTTTCGATGCACCGCCGGCGCTGGCCATGGCGCTGGTCTGCGCCGCGGTCCGGGAGACGTTCGAGGAGTCCGGCGTCCTGCTAGCGGGTGAGTCAGCGGACTCGGTCGTGGCTGACACCACCAGCGACGAGTGGGAGGCTGACCGGCAAGCCCTGCTCGACCGCTCGGTGTCGCTCGCCGAGCTGCTCGCTCGCCGCGGCCTTGTGCTCCGTGCCGACCTGCTGCGCCCGTGGTCGCGGTGGATCACGCCGGTCATCGAACCGCGCAGATTCGACACCCGGTTTTTCGCCGCGGCGCTGCCAGCCGGTCAGCGCACCAGGGATGTCGGCGGTGAGGCCGCTGAGGTCGCCTGGTTGCCGCCCGGCGACGCCCTGGCCGCAGGGAAACGCGGCGAGATCAGGCTGTTCCCGCCGACCGCAGTCACGCTGTCCGAGCTGGCTGACTGCGGTGACCTGGACACCGTGCTGACCGGGCCGCGGCATGTCGCGCCCATCATCCCGGCAGTGCAGCTGCGGGAAGGCGCGGCCTGGCTTACCGTGCCGGGCCTTAGCGAGTATGCGATCGGGACCGGCGAGTCAGCGTGACATCTCCAGCGCCGATGCGGGCCGGAGCCGGAATTGACGGCTCGGGCACCGAGCGGGTGCAGTGCCTGCTAGCGCCGAACCCGTCGCTGATGACGCTGGACGGAACGAACACCTGGCTGGTCTGCGAGCCGGGCTCCGCCGCGGTCATCGTGATCGACCCTGGCCCGGACGACGAGAGCCACCTGCAGCGGATCCGGGCGGTCGTAGCGGAGCGCGGCCAGCGCGTGGCCGGCATCGTGCTCACCCACCGGCACCTCGATCACTCGGCAGGCGCTCCGCGGCTGGCCGAGCTGACCGGCGCATCAGTGCGCGCAGTCGATCCGTCTCACCGACTCGGCAGCGAGGGCCTCGCTGCGGGCGACGTGCTCAACAGCAGTGGCTGTGAGCTGCGGGTTATCGCGACCCCTGGACACACCGATGATTCAGTGTGCCTTCACCTGCCGGCGGACAACGTCGTCCTCACCGGCGACACCGTGCTCGGCCGGGGTACCGCGGTCATCGCCGATGACGGCAGCCTCGGCGACTACCTGGAGTCATTGCGGCGACTGCAGGCGCTGACCGAGGAGACTGGCCTGTCGGCGCTGCTGCCCGGGCACGGCCCGCTACTCGCTGATCCGGCGCGCGTGCTGGATTTCTACCTGACGCACCGGGCCGAGCGCCTCGACGAGGTCCGGGCCGCGGTCGCGGCGGGCGACCGCACGCCGGGCGAGATCGTGCCGCGGGTGTATGCCGCAGTCGACGCGGCGCTGTGGCCGTTCGCCGAGTCCTCGGTCCGGGCCCAGTTGCGCTATCTCCACGACCACGGCGAACTGCCCGCCGGCGTGCACTGGTGAGAGCGGCAAGTGGCTGGCTGACTGCGGGCAGCTAGCTGTTGCCGCGCGTTCCCGCTGTGATCATCGCGCTCGCTTGCGCAGCCGGTCGGTGTCGGTGACCAGGACGGATTTGGCTGCCAGCTGAATCCAGCCGCGAGCGGTGAAGTCGGCGAGCGCCTTGTTGACAGTCTCCCTGGACGCGCCGACGAGCTGTGCGAGCTCCTCCTGCGTGAGGTCGTGGTTGACCTGCACGCCCTCCGGCGTCTGCACACCGAACCGTTCGGCGAGGTCAAGCAGAGCCTTCGCGACCCGGCCGGGCACGTCGGTAAACACCAGGTCGGCCTTGACGTCGTTGATTCGGCGCAGCCGCTGGGCCAGCGCCTGCAGCAGGTGCATGGCGACTTCGGGCCGGGTGCTCAGCCAGGCCCGCAGATCGTCATGAGCCAGGCCGGCGAGCCGTGCGCTAGTCACTGCGGTAGCACTTGACGTTCGCGGGATCGGGTCGAAGAGCGAGAGCTCGCCGAACATCTCGCCTGGCCCGTGCACGCTGAGCAAGTTCTCCCGGCCATCCGGTGCGGCCTTGGTGAGTTTGATCTTGCCGGTCAGAATGATGTACAGCTTCTCGCCGGCGTCGCCCTCGGAGAACAAGCGCTCACCGCGGTCCAGCTCGACGTCAATGATGCCCGATCGCAGCGCGGTCGCGTCTTCCTCGCTGAGTGCCTCAAATAGCGGCGTCTCACTGAGTACGTCGTCAGTGTGAGCCATGACCTCTCCTCCGGGCCGACAACGGTGTGGTGCCCATCTCCGGTTCGCTCACCCAGGGGTCGCGTGGTGTTGCCGATCGGAGCTGCTGGCAAGCCGCTCCCGGCTGGCAACAATCTCGGCCTCGGCCGCGTCGACGCCTACCCACATGGCAGCCTCGACTTCTTTGCCGGGCTCGAGCGCCTTGTAGACCTCAAAGAAGTGCTGGATCTCCAGCTGGTCGAAATCGGGGACGTCGGTAATGTCCCGCAAGTGAGCCATCCGCGGGTCCGTGGCCGGAACGCAGAGCACCTTGTCGTCGCCGCCTTTCTCATCGCGCATCCGGAACATGCCGATGGCGCGGCAGCGGATCTGGCAGCCGGGGAACGTGGGTTCCTCGAGGAGTACGAGCGCGTCAAGCGGGTCGCCGTCATCAGCAAGGGTGTCCTCAATGAAGCCGTAATCTGCTGGATAGCGGGTTGAGGTAAACAACATCCTGTCTAGCCTGATACGACCTGTATTGTGATCCATCTCGTACTTGTTACGCTGCCCCTTGGGGATCTCGATGATTACTTCAAACTCCACGCTTGCACCCCCGGCGCCTTGATAAAAACTCGGAATGCCTGGCTGATGTCTACCCGGTAGAACAACGCCAGTCCCTACCGGGGGTAGCACATCACGCACGCCGAACCTAACGCGGGGACAGCAGATCGTGCGAAGGGGCCTATCGTTGCGTCCGCCGAGGAGCGCTGCAGCGGGAGCGATCGCGGTGCTGTGCGCCTTCACGATCGCCGCTGGCTTCACAGTCAGCAGGCTCCTTCCCGGCCGTCTCGCGCTGTGGCAGCTCCCGCGCGTCTCGGCCGGCCGGCTGGCGGGGGCGGACCAGGTTCTCGGGCCTGCGGCCGGCGCGGCCAGCCAGCGCGCCGGAGCGACGGCTGCTGGCGTAGCCCGCGCGATCGGCCCGGTGCTGAGCTCGCCGGAGTTCGGCTCGCAGCTCGGCATGCTGGTGACTAACCTCGCGACCGGGCGAGTGCTGTACGCCCGCAACCCGGCGGCTGGCTTCGCCCCGGCATCGACCAACAAGCTGGCGACGGCGATCGCCGCGCTGCAGGTGCTCGGTCCGTCGGCGCGGTTCCGCACGACCGTGGTGGCGCGTCCCGGTTCGTCGTCGATCGTGCTGGTCGGTGGCGGTGACCCGACACTGGCGGCCGGCCAGCCGCCCGCGTCGGACTACCCACAGCCGGCCACCCTCGCCGAGCTAGCCAGGCAGACGGCGACCGCGTTGCGAGCGCGCGGCCGGCACAGCGTCCGGCTCGGCTATGACGTCTCGCTCTACCTCGGTCCCGGACTTGCGCAAGGTTGGCCGCAGAGCTATGTATCCACCGGAAACGTGTCCGTCATTACCCCGCTTGAGGCCGACCAGGGACGGGTTACCGGTGCCGGGGCACCAGCTGACAACGAGGCGTCAAACGGGCGCAGGTCGGCCACCCCGGCTGCGCTCGCGGCCGCCTCCTTCGCCGGCTTCCTCGCCGCTGATGGCATCACGGTTCGCGGCACCCCCGCCGAGGTGACTGCTCCCGCCGACGCCAGCCGTGTGGCTCGGGTGGAGTCCCCCCCGCTGACCGAAATGGTCCAGTGGATGCTCGAGGAGAGCAACAACGTCATCGCAGAGAACCTGGCTCGTCACGTCGCCCTTGCCACTGGCCGGCCAGCCTCCTTCGCCGGTGCCGCGGGCGCGGTGACCGCGGTGCTGCACCGCCTCGGTGTCAGTGGCGAACTCAGCCTCGTCGACGGCAGCGGACTGTCGCCGGACGACAGGATTGCGCCAGCCGTGCTGGTGCGGCTGATCACGCTGGCGGCCCGTCATCCGTCGCTGCGGTCGGCACTCACTGGCCTACCGGTCGAGGGCTTCTCCGGCACGCTGATGCGAGGCGCGAGCGTATTCGGTCTGGGCGGCCGGGCTGGCTTCGGAGTCGTGCAGGCCAAGACAGGCAACCTGAACACAGTCGCAGCGCTCGCCGGAACTGTTTACGCGAGGAACGGTCAGCTGTTCGCATTCGCCGTGATGGCTGACAAGGTTCCTGCCGCAAGCCTCGGCGCTGCCGCCACGACGATGGTGAGGCTCGCGAGCACGCTGGCCGGCTGCGGCTGCCGCTAGCCCGGCAGCCGTGAGCTAGCGCGTGCATTGGCGGGCGCTTAACGGCCCGGAGGGGCGGAATAGGCCTGGCGCCACGTACGGTGGAGGGGTGAGCAGCACTCAGATGATCGACTGGCAGATGGCTACCTCGACCGGAGTTCGCTGGGTCAGGCCGGGCCCGCAGGTCAGCATGAGCGAGGCCAGGAAGGTCGTGGCCGAACTCCGGCAACTGGCTGCCGTGGTCGCCGAGCCGGTCCACGAGCTGACCGGACTGCCAGGCGCCGCTGACGATGGCCAGGTGGCGGTTGTCGACCGGCCCGGCTGGATCCGGGCGAATGTCGACGGCTTCCGCGTCGTGCTCGACCCGCTAGTGAAGCGGATGGCCGAGAGCGGCGCAGCACCGCAGGCCGGCTCGGTGATCACCGCGGTCGGCTCGCGTGTGACCGGGATGCAGGCTGGCCTCATCCTGGCGTACCTGGCCAGCCGCGTTCTCGGCCAGTACGAGCTGTTCTTGCCGCCGGACCCGGACGCGCCCGGCACGGAGGCGCCGGCCGGCCGGCTGACGCTGGTCGCCCCGAACATCGTTATGGTCGAGCGGGAGCTTGACGTCAATCCGCACGATTTCCGGCGGTGGGTCTGCCTGCACGAGGAGACGCACCGGACTCAGTTCACCTCGGTGCCGTGGCTCCGGCCGTACGTGCAGGAGCAGATGTCAGATTTCCTGCTTGCCTCTGATCTCGACCCGGCGTCGATCCTGGAGCGGCTACGGGCCGCCGCTGATGCGGTGGCGGGCGTGGTGCGGGGCGGCGACGGAGAGAGCCTGATCGAGGCCATCCAGAGCCCGCGGCAGCGGTCAATCCTGGACCGGATGACTAGCGTGATGACGGTGGTCGAGGGCCATGGCGACTACGTCATGGACGCTGTGGGGCCGGCCGTGGTCCCGTCAGTCGCCGAGATCAGGGCAAAATTCAGCGCACGCCGCGGGTCGGCCGGCCGGATCGAACAGGCCATCCGGCGCGTGCTCGGTATCGATCTGAAGATGAAGCAGTACGAGCAGGGCGCGCGGTTCGTCAAGGCAGTTGTCGATGAGGCCGGAATGGCCACCTTCAACAAGGTTTGGACCTCGCCAGAAACGCTCCCGACCAGGGAGGAACTACAGTCTCCGCAGGCGTGGCTGGCGCGTGTCGATCGCGGCAGTCCGACGACGAGCGCGGCGGATTCAACCACAGCGGACTGAGGGATCCCCGGTGGGCCCGCATCCGGCAGTAGCCGCGGTGAGGTGCGCGGTCCGGGCTAGCCTGGCTGACCTCGAGCCAGGAACTGTCATCCTGACCGCCTGCTCGGGCGGGGCGGATTCACTGGCGCTTGCCGCCGCCGTCGCGTTCGAGGCGCCGAAGGCGGGGCTGCTGGCCGGCGGCATCACCGTTGATCACGGCCTGCAGCCCGGCTCGGCCGAGCAGGCCACCCGGGTTACCGCTGTGCTTGACGGGCTCGGGCTCAGCCCGGTGCTGTCGGTCGCCGCCCAGGTGGCGGGACCGCAGGACGCGGGCAGCTACCCGGGGCCGGAGGCAGCTGCGCGGTCGGCCCGGTATGCCGCACTCGAGGACGCCGCCGAGCGCGCGGGTTCGTGGGTGCTGCTCGGGCACACGCTTGACGACCAGGCTGAAACCGTCTTGCTCGGACTGGGACGCGGCTCCGGATCGCGTTCGCTGGCCGGAATGGCGCCGGTTGCCGGTCGTTACCGGCGTCCGCTGCTCGGCCTCCGGCGCTCGCAGACCCAGGCGGCCTGCGTGGCCCAGGGCCTGCAGGCGTGGGATGACCCGCAGAACAGTGATCCGGCGTTCACGCGGGCACGTGTCAGGAACTTGATGCCCGCTCTGGAGGAGGCGCTCGGGCCTGGTGTGGCGGAGGCGCTGGCCCGGACCGCGGCCCTGCTGCGGGCCGATGCCGAGGTGCTGGATGGGGTGGCGGCGGCCGAGGCCGGCCAGCTCGGCGGCCTGGCGGAGGCACAGGCCGGCGGATGGCCGGCCGACGCCCTCGCCCGGCTGCCCATGGCGATCCGGCTCCGGCTGCTGCGCAGCGCCGCGCTCGCTGCCGGGTGCCCGCCAGGCGCCCTGTCCCAGCGCCATGTCACCAGCCTGGACGAACTGGTCACCGGATGGCACGGGCAGCGCTGGACGGACCTGCCCGGCCGCATCAGGTGCCGTCGCAGGTATGGGAGGCTTCTCTTCACCAGAACCGCGGGTCCGGTGGCCCCGGACAGCCCAGCCGGGGGTCCGGGGGTCGTCCCCCGCGACAGCACGGCCGGGGGTCCGGGGGTCGTCCCCCGGAACTACACAGCCGGGCGTGCCGGGATCGCTCGCTCCGGCGGCACCGCGGCGCGATCGGAGGACGCAGGTGGACGCGAATGACATGGGGCCAGACCTCAAAGAGGTCCTGATTACGCAAGAGCAGTTGCAGCAGCGCGTCCGCGAGCTCGCCGCTCGAATCGATGTCGATTACGCTGATCGCGAACTACTGCTGGTCGGAGTTCTCAAGGGTGCCGTAATGGTGATGGCCGATCTGGCGCGCGCCATGCACCTGCCGGTTCAGATGGACTGGATGGCTATCTCGTCCTACGGATCGGGCACGAAATCCTCCGGCGTCGTGCGAATCCTGAAAGACCTGGACACCGACATCAGCGGTCGCCACGTCCTGGTCGTTGAAGACATCATCGATTCCGGCCTCACGCTGTCCTGGCTGATCGGCAACCTCCGGTCCCGCGAGCCGGCCTCGGTGGAGGTGTGCGTGCTGCTACGCAAGCCGACAGCCGCCAGGATGAACGTGGACGTCGCCTACACCGGATTCGACATCGAGGATGCATTCGTGGTGGGTTACGGACTTGATTACGCCGAGAAGTACCGTAATCTGCCGTTCATCGGAACCCTCGCCGAGCACGTGTACCGGCCGCCAGCAGGCTGACCGCAACGCTACCCGCCGCGGGAACTGAGTCGGCGATGAATTTCGTTAACCTGGGTAAGAGGCATAACACGGCCGCCATTGCCCCTGTGCGGCCTGCCGCGTGTCGGCCATGGCCGGCGCGGTGTACCGTCGAGTATTCCTGTGCCTAGCGCGGGAAGAATCCGCCGCGCATTCGCGCTGGATAATAAGGTAGCCCCGCCTAGACGGCGAGGCGCGAGGCTCGTCAGGAGGGACCGGCCGGACCTGTGGGCCGTTCATCGATGGATCTGAAGCGCATTTTCCGCGGCTGGGTGCTTGCCATCCTTTTTGTCGCGATCATCCTGGTGATCCTGTACAAGCTGGTCAATACGGGACCTCAGTACAAGCTGGTCAACACTTCGCAGGCCATCGCCGCGATCGAGAGCGGCCAGGTGAAATCGGCCACACTCACCGACGTGGACCAGACGATCCAGCTGACGACCAAGAACGGGCAGAATCTCGAGGCGTCGTGGGTGGGTGCGCAGGGTCAGCAGCTCGCCAACAGGATGCAGGCCGAGCACGTCTCCTACAACGTCAAGGTGCCGAAGAGCAGCTCGTTCTGGACGCTGATCTTCAGTTACCTGCCGTTCCTGATCATCTTCCTGCTGTTCATGGTGTTCCTGAACCAGATGCAGGGCGGCGGCTCGCGGGTCATGAACTTCGGCAAGTCCAAGGCCAAGCTCATCACCAAGGACACGCCGAAGACCACCTTCGCTGATGTGGCCGGCGCCGACGAGGCGATCGAGGAACTCCAGGAGATCAAGGAATTCCTGCAAAGCCCCGGCAAGTTCCAGGCCATCGGCGCCAAGATCCCCAAGGGCGTTCTGCTCTACGGTCCGCCCGGAACTGGCAAGACGCTTCTCGCCAGGGCCGTGGCCGGCGAGGCGGGCGTGCCCTTCTACTCCATCTCCGGCTCGGACTTCGTCGAGATGTTCGTCGGCGTCGGCGCCTCCCGGGTGCGCGACTTGTTCGAGCAAGCCAAGGCCAATGCGCCGGCCATCGTTTTCGTGGATGAGATCGACGCGGTCGGACGCCATCGCGGGGCCGGCTTCGGCGGCGGGCACGACGAGCGCGAGCAAACGCTGAACCAGCTGCTCGTCGAGCTGGACGGCTTTGACACCAAGGGCGGCGTCATCGTGATCGCCGCGACCAACCGGCCCGACATCCTGGACCCTGCCCTGCTGCGTCCTGGCCGGTTCGACCGGCAGATCGTGGTCGCGCAGCCCGACCTGGCTGGCCGCAAGGGCATCTTGCGGGTGCACGCCCGCGGCAAGCCGTTCGGGCCGGACGTTGACCTGGACATCATCGCGCGGCGGACGCCCGGCTTCACCGGCGCCGACCTGGCGAACGTCATCAACGAGGGCGCGCTGCTGACGGCGAGCGCCAATCAGACGCAGATCCAGATGGCCTCGCTGGAGGAGGCGATCGACCGGGTCACCGCCGGGCCGAAGCGCAAGAGCGTGCTGCTGTCGGAGAAGGAACGGAAGATCATCGCTTACCACGAGGGCGGCCACGCCCTGGTGGGGCACGCGCTGCCGAACGCCGACCCGGTGCACAAGATCACGATCATCCCGCGCGGCCGCGCGCTTGGCTACACCGCGGCGGCCCCGGCTGAGGACAAGTTCCTGGTCAGCCGCGCCGAGATGATGGATCAGCTGGCCATGCTGCTGGGCGGGCGAACTGCGGAGGAGCTTGTCTTCCACGAGCCCACCACCGGCGCTGCCAACGACATCGAGAAGGCGTCGTCGATCGCGCGCGCCATGATCGTCGAGTACGGCATGAGCGAGCGGCTGGGCGCGCGCAAGTTCGGTACCGGGGATGGCGAGCCGTTCCTTGGCCGGGAGATGTCGCACGCGCGGGACTACTCCGAGGAGATCGCGTCGGCGATCGACGACGAGGTCCGCCGGCTCATCGAGTCCTCGCACGATGAGGCCTGGGAGATCCTGGTCCAGTACCGGGACGTCCTCGACCACCTGGTCCTTCAGCTGCTCGAGCACGAGACGCTGTCGCGCGAGAAGGTCCTGGAGATCTTCTCGCCGGTGCACAAGCGGCCGACGCGCGGCTCCTACACCGGGTACGGTAAGCGGCTGCCGTCGGAGAAGCCGCCGGTGCTGACGCCGAAGGAACTGGCGCTTACCGCGGCAACGGACGGGAACGTGGCTCAGTCGCTAGGCAACGGCCAGGCCCCGTCGGCCGGCCTGCCCGCGATGCCGCCGCCGCCGGCTGGTGCGTTCGGGCCGCCGCTGGGCGGGTCCAATCCGCTGGGCGGCGCTAATCCGCTGGGCGGCAGTCCGCTTGGCGGCGGTCAGCCCGGATCGGACCGGCCGGACGAGGACCGCCCGACAGACGGCGAGGGTCATTGAGCGACGGCGGCTTCGATCTTCAGCGGATCGAGCGCGCGGTCACCGAGATACTCCTGGCGGTCGGCGAGGATCCCACTCGGGACGGGCTCCGGGAAACCCCGGCGCGTGTCGCGCGCGCACTTAGTGAGCAGCTTTCTGGCCTGCGCATGCGGCCGGAGGAGGTGCTGACGACTGTATTCGACGCCGATCACGAGGAGATGGTTCTCGTTCGCGACATCGAGATGTATTCGACTTGCGAGCATCACCTGGTGCCGTTCTTCGGCCGCGCTCACGTGGGTTACATTCCCAATGAGAAGGGGCAGATCACCGGTCTGTCGAAGCTAGCCAGGCTCGTCGACCTGTACGCCAAGCGACCGCAGGTGCAAGAGCGGATGACGAGTCAGATTGCTGATGCGCTGATGGCGATTCTGGAGCCGCGCGGAGTTATCGTCATTATTGAGGCTGAGCATTTGTGCATGTCCATGCGCGGTGTGCGCAAGCCAGGCGCTAAGACGGTGACATCCGCCGTGCGGGGGAGCTTCCTGAATTCAGAGAGTACGCGGGCGGAGGCCATGAGCCTGCTGACGGATCGCCGCTGACCGGGTCTAAGGACCAATGCCGGGGTTTGCCCCCAGCTACCGGCGGCGAAGACTACGCTGATGCCCCGTGAGCCGGGGCCTGACCTCAATGTCCGAGATGACACAACATATCGGGCCAGGGCCGGCAGAGCCCGAAACCGGCGACGAACTGCGGGCGGAGCCATCGGTGATCCGCGGCACCGACCTGCGCCAGCAGCTTCGCTGGGTGCCGTTCGTCGCAGGCTTGATGGCGCTTGTCATCGGTGTCGGCTACATCGTCGAAGGCCTGCTGCCGAGCTTTTATGACCGGCGCCTCCGCGGGCTGTCTGAGATAGCCCCTGGCACCCTGGTCAGTCTTACCAGGACAACCGACATCATCATCGGGCTGTTGCTGCTGATGCTGTCGCACGCTTTGCGGCGCCGCAAGCGCCGGGCCTGGGCCGCGGTCATGACGTTGCTAGCGGTCGGTCTCGTCCTCCACGCCGGGATCGGGATCGTCGTACACACCATCCGGCCGCAGGTGCCGCTGCCGCAACTCCATCCACTGCCGGCGGTGTTCTCCGCCGCATTGCTGATAGCGCTGTTCTGCTACCGGCGGCAGTTCTACGCCGTCGGCGACCGGCGCTCGAGGTGGCGGGCATTGTGGGTGCTGTGCGGCTTGCTGGTAGCTGATGTGACCATCGGGCTTATCTACATCACGGTGCTCGGGGGCCTCACCGGCGGCTACACAATGCGGGACCGGGTCTACTCCGTCGTGATGAATATTGCCGGATTCTCCGGTCCCGTACAATTCAGCACTGAGCTCCGCCAGGACCACTTTAATTTTGTCACCGGAGGTCTTGGGCTATTCACGCTGCTTGCCGCGTTGTTTCTGTTCCTCCGGCCGGCGGAGCCGCCGAGCGGGCTGCGGTCGGCCGACGCGGAGCGGATCAGGGAGTTGCTCGAAAGGCACGGCCATCACGACTCGCTGGGGTACTTCGCGCTTCGTGATGACAAGAGCATCATCTGGTCTCCGACGGGCAAATCCTGTATCGGGTACCGCGTCCTGTCCGGTGTGATGCTGGCGAGTGGTGATCCCATCGGGGATCCAGAAGCCTGGCCGGGAGCAATGCACAGATTCCTGGACGAGGCGGCCAGGCATGCCTGGGTACCAGCCGTCATCGGCTGTAGCGAACTCGGGGCTGAAATCTGGTGCCGGGAGGGCAGCCTGACTGCTCTGGAGCTCGGCGACGAGGCGATTGTCAACGTGGCTGACTTCTCGCTGCAGGGACGGGCCATGCGGAACGTCCGTCAGATGGTGACTAGGGTCTGTCGTCAGGGTTATGTGGCCGAGATCCGCCGCGTCGAGGACATTCCTCCCGCTGAGATGGCCCGGATGATCAGAGATGCGGACAGCTGGCGCGGCAGCCCGACAGAACGTGGCTTCTCGATGGCACTGGGCCGCGTGGGCGGTCGTGAGGACGGGTGCTGTGTCATCGCCACCGCGACGCAGGACGGCGTGCTGCGCGCTCTGTTGCATTTCGTCCCGTGGGGCAGCGACGGCCTGTCACTTGACCTGATGCGCCGGGACAGGTCGGCTGCGCCCGGTTTGAACGATTTCCTGATCGTCCAGGCGATCAAGGCAGCCAGCGACCTTGGCGTGAAGCGGATTTCGCTGAACTTCGCCGTGTTCCGCGCCGCGCTGGAACGGGGCGAGCGCATCGGTGCCGGGCCGGTGATGCGGGCTTGGCGCGGGTTCCTGCTGTTCCTGTCGCGATGGTTCCAGATCGAGTCGCTCTATAAGTTCAACGCTAAGTTCTGCCCTGAGTGGGTGCCGCGATTCCTGGTGTTCCCCGGTACCAGGGACGCGCCGCGGATCGGCTTCGCCGCGCTCGAGGCCGAGGCGTTCCTGGTCTGGCCCACGATCGAGATCCGCAGGATTGCCAGGAAACTCGGTCTCGCCCGGCTCAAGTGGCGGTTGCGGAGTCCGTTCCGGCGCAGCTCAGGCGTGCACTAAGGATTATTAGGGCAGATTCTGGCGCCGAGGGTCGATCTGGCCGCAAGCGGATCTGACGGCGAGGGGATTCCGGCGGGCCCCGCCCTCCGATAGGCACGTAGATTGGCAGCTATGACAGCCGCGGCCCAGTTCTCCGAGGGACGGCCAGCTTCCGCCACGAGCCCTCGCATGCCAGGCCTGCCTGCCGGGCAGCGCTGCCTGATCATGGGTGTCGTCAACGTCACGCCGGATTCGTTTTCGGACGGCGGAAGCTGGCTGGACCCGGACAAGGCCATCGCGCATGGTTTTGAACTGGCCAAGCAGGGCGCCGACATTATTGACGTGGGTGGCGAATCGACTCGGCCGGGCGCCCAGCGAGTGCCCATGCCAGAGGAGCTGAGCCGGGTGCTGCCGGTCGTATCGGCACTAGCCGACGCCGGCAGTTTCGTGAGCATCGACACGATGCGCGCTGAGGTGGCCAGCCAGGCGCTGGAAGCCGGCGCGCGCATGGTCAATGACGTGAGCGGCGGGCTTGCGGATCCTGATATGCCGTCAGTCGTTGCCGCGGCTGACGTCCCGTATATCGTCGTGCACTGGCGTGGCCATAGCGCAGACATGTACGGCCCGGCCGTGTACACCGACGTCGTTGCCGAGGTCCGCGAGGAACTCGGGCAGCGACTGGAGGCCATAACTGCCGCGGGCGTGAGCCCGGCCAACGTCATACTCGATGCGGGGCTTGGCTTCGCGAAGCTGCCCCAGCACAACTGGAAGCTGCTGGCCGGCTTGGACCGAATCGCCTGCCAGCCTGGCTACGCCGAGCCGTTCCCGATACTGGTCGCCGCATCCAGGAAGGGATTCCTCGGCAAGCTGCTGGCTGGCCCAGACGGGCAGCCGCGGCCGTTCACGCGCAGCGACGATGCCACCGTCGCGCTCACGGCTCTCGCGGTCGCGGCGGGCGCCTGGTGCGTCCGGGTGCACGCGGTGGCTGGAAACATGGACGCCGTCCGGGTGGCCACGCGGTGGCGGCAGGAAACCATGGCGGGCGCGCGCTGATGCTCGACCGGATCTCGATCACCGGCCTCCGGGTTCGCGGTTACCACGGCGTCCTGGCGCATGAGCGCGCGGCCGGGCAGGACTTCGTCGTCGATGCCGTGCTATGGCTCGACGCGGCGCCCGCGGCCGCCGCCGACGATCTGAGCCTCACCGCGGATTACGGCGCCCTCGCGGACCGGCTGGCCGCGATCGTTGCCGGGGAACCCGTTGACCTGATCGAGACGCTGGCGGAGCGGCTAGCCGCGGAGTGCCTCGGATTCAGCCCCGTGCAGGCGGCGGAGGTCACCGTCCATAAACCGCATGCTCCGGTCGGACAGCAAGTTGCCGATATCGCTGTCACCGTCCGCCGGGAGCTAACGTGACCGCCCCGGAAACAGGCCGCGACAGTGGCGGCCGCAGTAGTACTGGCTACGACGGGGGATGCGACGACAGTGCCGGCCGGAACAGGGCCCTGGTGCTCTCGCTCGGCAGCAACCTGGGCGACCGGCTGGCTAACCTCCAACTCGGGCTGGACGTTGTCGGCTCAGGCGCCCTGGATCTCCGGGCGGTGTCCAGCGTCTACGAGACTGACCCAGTCGGCGGCCCGGATCAGGCGGACTACCTCAACGCCGCGCTGCTAGCCGGCAGCTCGCTTCCAGCCCGCGACATCCTGGGGCTGTGCGCGACGGCCGAAGCCGCAGCGGGCCGGGTCAGGATGGAGCGGTGGGGCCCCCGGACACTGGACGTCGACATCATCGTCTACGGCGACGAGGTCAGCGCCGACCCCGCGCTGACCCTTCCGCATCCGCGAGCGCACGAGCGCGCGTTCGTGCTCGTCCCGTGGCTGGAGCTCGACCCGCACGCCGAGTTGCCCGGCTGGGGCGCCGTAGCCGGGCTGCTCGCGCCCGCAGCAGCGACAGGAGTGCGGCGGCGGCCAGATCTGCGGCTCGAGTTGCCGGACCGGCGATCGGAAGGCTGCGCCGCACACAACGGGCCTGCGCGCAACCGGGCAGCGACAGGCCGTGCGAGATCAGGAGCCGACCCGTCATGCAGGTGACGCGCCCCGGCACGCTGGCCGCGGTTTTCGCCGTCTGCGCCATCGCCGGATGGCTAGCGGTTCGCGCGACATTCCAGAATCTGCCGCTGCTGCCGGTCACGGCCATTCCCGCGCTAGCGGCCCTGGCCATCGCAGAGGCCCTCGTCGGCAGGTATGTCCGCAACAGGCTGACTGGCCGCCGGGGCGCGGGCAAACCACTAGCGCCGATCGCTGTGGCGAGACTCGTGGCACTGGCCAAGGCCAGTTCGGCTGCCGCGGCTGCGCTCGGCGGACTGGCCGGCGGTTATCTGATCTACGTCCTCGGGTCGCTGGACAAGACGATCCCGGCGCGAGACGCCAGGGTCGCTGGGGCTACCGTCGCGGCGGCGATCGCGCTGATTGCCGCCGCGCTGTACCTGGAGCGATGCTGCCGGGCGCCTAAGCCGCCGGACTCCGATGACGACTCACAGCCGAGGGACACCTGGCAATGGCATTCGTAACGATGCCGCCCGGGCTCTGCTGGCCCGGATCGGGGCGAGGGACGGCCCCGGCTGCAGCGGGGCGAACCGGATCCGGGAGGATGCTCGGTCAAGGGCTCCCAGACAGGGCGGTGACGAGCCGGTGATGACTAGTATGCGGCGTTATCCGCCCGGGCACCGGACGGCTCATGAGTTCTGATCCAGTGGCAGGCACGCGGGCCGGCCTGGCGGGGCGGGAGCATCCGGCACGGCTTGATGTCGGCGTGATCGGAGCCGGCCGGGTCGGGACCGCGCTGGCCGTTGCCCTGCGCCGGGCCGGGCACCGGATAACCGCCGCGTCAGCGGTGTCCTCGGCGTCCAGGGAGCGCGTGGACCGTTACCTGTCGGGCACTGTCGTGCTGCAGCCCGCTGACGTGGTCGCCGCGGCGGACCTGGTGCTGCTTACCGTGCCCGACGATGCCCTGGCCGGGCTGGTGGCAGGCCTGGCCGCGACTGGCGCGCCGCTAGCCGGGCGGATGCTGGCGCATACCAGCGGCCGGCACGGTCTGGCGGTGCTCGAGCCGGCTACCGAGCTCGGCGCGCTGCCGCTCGCGCTGCATCCTGTCATGACCTTCACCGGGCGAGCGGACGACGCCGACAAGCTGGCTGGCATTAGTTTCGGCGTTACTGCTCCCGCGGTGCTGCGGCCTGCCGCCGAGGTGCTGGTGATGGAGATGGGCGGCGAGCCCGTCTTCATCGCTGAGGCGGATCGCGGCCTTTATCACGCTGCGCTGGCCGGCGCCGCGAATCATCTGGTGACTCAGGTGGTACAAGCGGAGGACTTGCTGAGCAGAGCCGGGGTGGCGCAGCCCGCGCGGATGCTCGGGCCGCTGTTGTCCGCAGCGCTCGATAACGCGCTTCGCCTCGGGGATGCCGGCCTGACCGGGCCGGTGGCGCGCGGCGACGCTGAGACGGTCGCCGGTCACGTCGACGCGCTGCGCGCCGACGCGCCTGAGGCACTGCCCGCCTATCTGGCGCTCGCCAGGCTCACCGCGGCCAGGGCGCTGGCCAGCGGGATACTCAGCGCCCCGGACGCGCAGCGGCTGCTCGACGTGCTTGCTGAGGCGCGCACATGACCGCGGTGCATCCAGCGCAGGCGCCAGGCAAGACAGGCGCTGGAGTGCCCATGCTGATCAGAACACGGAAGGGCCTGTCCGCAGCGCGGGCCGCGCTGCCCGAGCCGGTGGTTCTGGTGCCCACCATGGGTGCGCTGCATGATGGCCATCGCTCGCTGCTGCGGCGAGCCCGCGAGCTGGCCGGTCCGGAGGGAAGCGTGCTGGTGTCGATCTTCGTGAACCCGCTCCAGTTCGGCCAGGGCGAGGACTTCGAACGATACCCGCGCGCGCTGGAGCAGGATCTCGCAGTGTGCGCGGCAGAGGGCGTGAGTGCAGTCTTCAGCCCGGACCGCGCGCAGATGTACCCCGCCGAGCCAGTGGTCACTGTCAACCCGGGGCCGCTCGGGCGAATACTCGAGGGCAAGTCGCGGCCGGGTTTCTTCGACGGCGTCCTGACCGTGGTGCTCAAGCTCTTCCAGCTGACCCGGCCCTACGCTGGCGTCTTCGGTGCGAAGGATGCTCAGCAGCTGGCGCTCATCCGGCAAATGGCGACCGACCTTGACCTCGGCGTGCGGATCGAATCCGCCCCGCTGTTCCGCGATCCGGACGGCCTGGCGGCGTCGAGCCGTAACAGCTATCTGTCGCCGGCGGAGCGGACTTCTGCGCTGGCACTGTCAGAAGCTCTCGCGGCCGCATGCGGTCTGGCCGCGCACGGCACCGCGGCGGTGCTGGCCGCGGCGCGCGCGGTGCTGGACGCCGCGGCGTCGGCGGACCCGCCGGTCGAGCTCGACTACCTGGTCCTCGTCGATGCCCGCTCGTTCGCTGAGGTCGGGTCCGGCTACCACGGCCCGGCGACGCTGCTGGTAGCCGCGAAGGTCGGCGGGACCAGGCTCATCGACAACATCAGCATCGAATTCGGCAGTGCTCCAGCATGATCAGCCGCCGACTGCTCGCGCCGCCGCCTGGCTGGCGCAAGGACACCGACGTGGTCGTCGTCGGCTCCGGGGTCGCCGGGGTAACGGCGGTCCTGGCGATCCGCCGTGCGCTGCCGGGCGCGCGCATCCTGCTGGCCACCAAATCGGTGCTCGACGATGGCTCAACCCGGTGGGCCCAGGGTGGTGTGGCTGCGGCGCTCGGTCCCGGCGACACGCCGGAGCAGCACCTGTCAGACACGCTCACCGCAGGCGCGGGCATCTGCGACGTGCGGGCTGTCCGTGCTCTGGTCACCGACGGGCCAGGTGCGGTGCGCAGGCTGATCGCCCTGGGCGCAGAGTTTGACCGGGAGCCCGCCGGACCGCTCGCGCTCACCAGGGAGGGCGGTCACCTGCGACGCAGGATCGCTCACGCCGGGGGTGACGCTACCGGCGCGGAGATCTCGCGCGCGCTGCTCGCCGCACTCGCGCAGGCTGGTGACAGTGCTGAGCTTGAGATCATCGAGCACGCCCTGGCCCTCGACCTGCTGCTCACCGACGACGGCAGGGCGGCCGGGATCACGCTGCACGTGCTCGGTGAAGGCCAGACCGACGGAGTTGGCGCCGTGCATGCCCCTGCGGTGGTGCTGGCGAGCGGCGGCTTCGGCCAGGTCTACCTGGCGACGACGAACCCGGAGGTCTCCACCGGTGACGGCGTCGCGCTGGCGCTGCGGGCCGGGGCCGAGGTCGCTGACCTCGAGTTCGTTCAGTTCCATCCGACGGTGCTCTGGCTCGGCGCTGACGCTCGCGGCCGCCAGCCGCTTATTTCCGAAGCAGTCCGCGGCGAGGGCGCGGTCTTGGTCAATGCCGACGGTCGCCGATTCATGGCTGGCCAGCACCGGCTCGCCGACCTAGCTCCCCGCGACGTCGTGGCCAAGGCCATCATGCGCGAGATGATCACTGCGGACACTGATCACGTATACCTGGACGGCCGGCACCTCGGCGCTGAGGTGTGGCGGCAGCGGTTCCCCACAATCCTGGCAAGCTGCCTGGAGCACGGTATCGACCCGGTAACTGAGCTGATTCCCGTCGTGCCGGCGGCGCATTACGCCAGCGGCGGAGTCCGGACCGACCTGCACGGCCGCACCAGCGTGCCTGGCCTGTACGCGTGCGGCGAGACCGCCTGCACTGGCGTGCACGGCGCGAACCGGCTGGCCTCAAACTCGCTGCTAGAAGGGCTGGTCTTCGCCGAGCGCATCGCCGCCGCGCTGGGCCGCGGATTGCCGGTCGCCGGCGAGCCGGTCCTCGATGACCAGCCGGCTGGCGTGATCGACCCGTCCGTAGTCCGCCCGCTGCAGCAACTAATGTCAGCGAGCGCCGGCGTTCTCAGGTCAGGAACGGGCCTCCGCCAGGCTGCGGCCGGCCTGTCCGACCTCGGCAGTAACGAGTGCGACAAGCCCGACGCCGCCGCCTGGCAGGCAACCAACCTGCACCTCGTCGCCACCGCGCTGGTCCACGCGGCACTCCTGCGGCAGGAAACGCGCGGTAGTCACTGGCGAGAAGATTTCGCCGAGCCAGACGAGGCATGGCGCGGCCATTTGGTCTGCTCACTCGGGCTGGCCGGGCTGAGCGCGAAGTTCGAGCCGGTGCTCGATGACTAAGTTTCCTGGCGGACCGGCCCCGGCGGAGGGCGCTCTCGGCATAACCATTTCGCTGGCCGAGCGCCTGCGTTCCGCCGGGCTTGACCCGGTCGCCGTTGCAGGTTTCGTCGCGGCCGCGCTTGCTGAGGACCTGGCGGGCGGCTGTGACGTGACGACGTCCGCTACTGTCGCGGCGGGCGCGACGGGGCGTGCCGACCTAGTGGCCAGGTCCGCAGGCGTCGTCGCCGGGCTGCCGGTTGCGGCGGCAGTTTTCGCGCTGGTGTCCGCGGAGCAGGACCGTGCCGAGCTGGACTGCACGGACCTAGCAGCGGACGGTGACCGGGTGGTTGCTGGCCAGCCGGTGCTGCGGGTCACCGGGCTTATTGGCCCGATCCTGACCGCCGAGCGGACCGCATTGAACCTGCTCTGCCACCTGTCCGGGGTGGCCACGCTGACACGGCAGTGGGCCGATGCCGTCGCGGGCACCCGGGCACGGATCCGCGACACCCGGAAGACCACGCCTACGATGCGCGCGCTCGAGAAATACGCGGTGCGCTGTGGCGGCGGGCTGAACCATCGGATGGCATTGTCGGACGCTGCACTGATCAAGGACAATCACGTGGCAGCGGCGGGCTCAGTGGCGGCCGCCTTCGCGGCGGTGCGCGCGCAAGCGCCGGGGCTGCCGGTCGAGGTCGAGTGCGACACCCTCGACCAGGTGGCCGAGGCGCTGGCTGCCGGCGCCGACGAGATCCTGCTAGACAATTTCGCTGTGCCCGATATGGCAGCGGCAGTCGCGCTCACAGGCGGCCGTGCGCGCCTCGAAGCTAGCGGCGGGCTGACGCTGGCAACCGCTCGCGCGGTCGCGGAAACCGGCGTCGACTACCTTGCGGTCGGGGCACTGACTCATTCGGCGCCTGCCCTGGATATCGGCCTTGACCTGGCCCCGGCCAGCGAAACGATCGGGACGGCAGATGCTACTGACGATTGACGTCGGCAACACCAACACAGTGCTGGGCCTGTTCGACGGCGCGGAGGTGGTGGAACACTGGCGGATTTCCACCGACCCGGTGCGCACCGCGGATGAGCTGGCTGTGCTGCTGCAAGGGCTGCTGCGACAGAGCACCTTGTTTACCGAGCCGGACGTGAGCGGCATCGCGCTGTGCTCCACCGTTCCCTCGGTGCTGCACGAGTTGCGGGAAATGTGCCGCCGCTACTACGGCGACGTTCCCGCCGTGATCGTGGAACCTGGCGTGAAGACTGGCGTGCCGTTGCGGTACGACAATCCCAAGGAACTCGGCAGCGACCGGATCATGAACGCGGTGGCGGCGATGCACCTGTACGGCGGGCCGGCGATCGTGGTCGACTTCGGCACGTCGACCAACTTCGACGCGGTGAGCGAGCGCGGCGAGTTCGTCGGCGGCGTCCTGGCCCCAGGCATCGAGATCTCGGTCGACGCGCTCTCCCGGCGGGCCGCGCAGTTGCTGAAGGTGGAGCTGGCCAGGCCCAGCCGGGTGATCGGCAAGAGTACGGTCGAGGCGCTTCAGTCCGGGATCATCTTCGGCTTTGCCGGTCAGGTCGAGGGCATTGCCACCCGGATGGCGGCAGAGCTGTCGCCAACTAACCCGGATGCTGTCACGATCATCGCCACCGGCGGGCTGGCGCCGCTGGTCATCGACGAGGTTGCGGTAATCGACGCCTATGAGCCGTGGCTAACGCTTATCGGCCTGCGGCTCACTTACGAGCGGAACACCACGGACCGGGCCGCCGGCATCGACCGCGCCGCCGTCCCCGGCCCTGGCGCCACCCAGCACTAGCGGGCCCTAGCACTGCCCGCCCCCACCACGGGCGCCCCCGCCACGGGCGGGCCTGGTGCAACGGTAGCCTCGGGCAGATGGCAGACGAAGACCTGACCGCGACTGGCAGTGCCGAACCAGGTGGGGCCGCCCGGTCGGCTGCTGCTGAGCTGCCCGAGCAGATGCAGGTGCGGCTGCGCAAGGCGGACAGGCTGCGCGCGGAGGGGCTCGATCCTTACCCGGTTGGCTATGGGCGTACGCATACGATCGCGCAGGTGCGGGGCGAGTTCGACGGCCTGCCTGCCGATTCCGCGACGGGCAAGATAGTCGGCGTCACCGGCCGGGTGATGCTCTCGCGGATTGGCGGCAAGCTCTGTTTCGCAACTATCCGCGACGGCACCGGGGAGATTCAGGTGATGATCTCCCTGGACCGGGCCGGTGAGCGGGCGCTCGCTGACTGGAAGGCTGACGTCGACCTAGGCGATCATGTGGGCGTTACCGGCGAGGTGATCTCGTCGCGGCGCGGGGAGCTATCGATCCTGGCCGACTCGTTCGCCATCACGGCCAAGGCGCTGCGGCCGCTGCCGGAGAAGCACAAGGGCCTGACCGATGCCGAATCCCGGGTGCGCCAGCGCTACCTGGACCTGCTGACGAACCCGGCAGCACGGCAAATGGCCGAGATACGGGCGGCTGTCACCCGGTCGGTCAGAGAGGAACTTCACGCTCGCGGCTACCTCGAGGCCGAGACGCCGGTTCTGCAGACGCTGCATGGCGGCGCGAACGCCCGGCCGTTCACGACTCACATCAACGCCTTCGACCTGGATCTCTATCTGCGCATCGCGCTTGAGCTGTACCTGAAGCGGCTGGTGGTCGGCGGCATCGAGCGGGTCTATGAGATCGGCCGGATCTTTCGCAATGAAGGCGCCGACGCTACGCATAACCCCGAGTTCACGATGCTCGAGGCCTACGAGGCCTACGGCGACTACAACACCATGCAGACTCTGACCAGAGAGCTGATCCAGGCGGCGGCGGAAGCAGCCTTCGGCAGCCAGATTGCCCGCCGACCGGACGGCGCCGAGGTGGATATCAGCGGCACCTGGCGGCAGGCCACCGTGCACGGGGCGCTGTCGGAGGCCGTCGGCGAGGAGATCACGCCGGATACACCAGCTGAGGCGCTGCGGGACCTGGCTGCGGAGCGGCACATCGAGCTGCAGCCGAACTGGACGTCCGGGCAGGTCCTGCTGGAGCTGTACGAGCACCTGGTGGAAGCCCGGACCGTGGAGCCGACCTTCTACCGGGACTTCCCCGTCGAGGTCTCGCCGCTGACCCGGCAGCACCGGGATGACCCGAGACTGGCGGAGAGATGGGATCTGGTGGCGTTCGGCACGGAGATCGCGACCGCGTATTCGGAACTCGTCGATCCGATGGAGGAGCGCGCGCGGCTGACGGCGCAGTCACTCCTGGCGGCCGGTGGTGACCCCGAAGCAATGCAGCTCGACGAAGATTTCCTGCGCGCTCTTGAGTACGGGATGCCGCCGAGCGGCGGTCTGGGCATGGGCATTGACCGGATGCTCATCATGCTGACCGGAGCGTCAGCCCGCGAAACAGTGCTGTTCCCGCTCGTGAGGCCTGCCGACCGGCCGCCGGCCTGAAGCGCTCGTTCCCCCACGGCTGCTGGACAGCCGGAGAATAGAAGCTGCCCGGCCGGAGGGGGGATCCGGCCGGGCAGCGGCTAGGGTCAGCGGCGCGTGCGCTCAGGGTGGGTACCCGCCGCCATCATAGGATGCCCAGGGCACGGCCTGAACCTGCACATCTTGGCCGAAAGTGGGTGCATCTACCATCAAACCATTTCCGATATAAAGGCCGACGTGGTCGAGATTGTAAAAGAACATCAGGTAGCCCGGCTTGAGCTCGCTACGTGGCACGTGCACGATCTCGTTCCACTGATCACCGGTGAAGTGAGCCAGAGTGATCCCGACCTGTGCGTAAGCCCACATCACCAGGCCTGAGCAGTCAAACTGGCAGGGGCCGGCAGCTGCCCAGACATACGGGCAGTGGGCTGCGGCGCGCCCCAGCGCCAATTTCAGGGCCTGCACCTCGTACGAGTCGCCGGGGATCTCCGACGCCGTGATCGGATATTTGCCCGTCTGCTGGAAAATCGCCTGGGCCTTCTTGTAGGCCTCGCCGTTGAAGAAGTTCTCTTTCTTCTGGATGGCGGCTTCTTTGGCCGCCATCGCCGCTGTGAGGCTCTTTGCCTGTTGCTGCTCCTGTGCCGCGGCTTCCTGGGCTCGCTGAGCTGCCGCCACGGCGTCTGCCACCAGGCTGACCTTCCGGCCGTTTTCCTGCTGGAGCTGCGTCATGATGGACGCCCGGTCCAGCAGGCTCTGCGGTGAGGCGGTCGTGAGCAGCTGGAGGGTCGGGTTGATGCCGCCACTCATGTAGTTCTCTACGGCGATCGCCCCGATTGAGCTCTGATCCTTGCTCAGGATCAGCTGATCGCGAGCCGCGTCCTGACGGGCTACCGAGGCCGCGGCCTTGGCCTGGCTCAGCTGGATCTTGAGGGCGTCGAACTGCTGGCTGAGGTGGTCGATCTGCTCAGACAGCGCCTTAGCCTCGGCCAGCACGGTTTTCAGGCTCGGGTTAGCCGTTCCCGCCGCTGGCGCGGCAACCGCCGATCCCCCCGGCACGATCGCCGCACAGAGCGCTACGGCTCCGGCGAGCACGACTGCTCGGCGCGCAAGTCCGGCGCTGCCGGCGCAGAATGCCCGGAAACGGTAGGGAATCGATCCGGAATGCCGTGGTACATGCCTGCCAAGCGGCATGCGCGTCACGCTCCGTCTCCTCTCCTAGACCGCCTACCGGGTTAGCTGACGGGTTCGGGCTGGAGAAGCCCTACGACGGGCCTGCGGGACCACGCACGCGTCGCAGGCCCGCCGATTCACCCCGGGGATCTGACTGGGGTCCCCGGCTCCCCGATCGCCTGGCGGGCGGTCAGGAACTCGGCGGGTTGCAGAGCCTCCCAGGCCATCGGGGGCCAGCAACTTGGGTATCAGCGATGGACATTAACGGAGAGGGCCTTTGTCGCGGGCCGAAACAAGGAATATTTTCGCCCAGTGTGTCACTCTGGGCGCGCCTGTATCGCTGCCTGCGCAACTGCCTGCTCATGCGTACATCGTCCGCGCCCGCCCTGGCTATGGGTTGCTTGCCCGATATCGCCGCAGGCCAGACGGCGTGTCTAAGGCCGCGTTACGGCTGGGCGAGGTAGCAGGTGCACGCGGCGGCGATGACCTGGCGAGGCCACTCCTGATGATCCATGCCGCCGCCCGGGCACTCCACTGGCGGTGCCGTTTGGCACTGGTCAGCGTCTTTGGGATCCTGACGTCCTGGGCGACGGATGTCTCCGGATCAGCATTGGGCACGCGGCGGTGGAGGGCAAATCCCGGATGGACTATGCAGTCAGACGCGCAAGGACGGCCGACGTGCGGGCGATACGGTCACTGGTGGACGCGAATGCCAGTTCGGGCCGGCTGCTCGATAAGGCGACCGTGGCGCTGTTCGAGGGCGTGCAGGAGTTCTGGGTCGCGAGCTCCGCAGAAGGTGAGATCGTTGGCTGCGGCGCACTCCACGTGATGTGGGAAGATCTGGCCGAGATCCGTACTGTCGCAGTCGCAGATGGTCATCAAAGCCGCGGCGTAGGAAACCAGATAGTCCTAGCGTTGCTCGACACGGCCCGCGAACTGGGCGTGAGCCGAGTATTCGTGCTTACCTTCGCGGTGGACTTCTTCCGGCGGCACGGCTTTGCCGAGATCGATGGTCACGCGACGACTCCCGAGGTCTACGCGGAGCTACTTCGGTCCTATGACGAGGGCGTTGCTGAGTTCCTCGACCTGGACCGGGTGAAACCCAACACGCTCGGCAACACGCGCATGCTGCTGAGAATGTGAGAGCTGGCGACGGCGCCGTCAGCGGTGCGCCCCGCACCGCGATGGCGAATGTCGCCGCGCCGCCGTTGTCCGCGGCGCAGCTGCAACGTGCCCTGCGGATATTCAGCGCATCGCCCGGGCTCTGCGGGTGATCAGGATTACCGCGCCTGGCGGACCAGCGTCGGGAACTGCCCTGCAGTCGATAGGAGTTCGGTAATCGCTAGCGGCGCACACTATCATTGGACGCTAGCGTCTGGCGCACCGCCGTGGTCGCCGCCCTGGTCCAGGGCAGTCGCGCTATTGCGGCAAAATAATTAGCGGAGTCCGCCCATCCCAGGGCCGGTTGCCGAGTTGCCAGCCCGCCTCAGCGCTGAGTTGCTCGCTCCTTGCTCAGGCCAGATCTGTGCAGGCCAGCGCCCTAAGGAAGGACGACCTGACAGGTCCGGCGAAGGGAGTATCAGCCTGATGAAGGACCTGAGCGCACTTACGCCGCCGTTTCTGGTGGCCGCCGTGGTGATCATCGCGATTGTCGCGTTCTTGCGGCACGAGATGGACCGCGGCCGTGCTGATCGCGCTGATCCAGACGATATTTCCGCGCCCGACCCCGACCATGAGAAGGATAGTTAAGCCGGAAGGCGACTGCGGCGCCCCGCGAGGCAGCTAACGCGTGCACGGCTGCCGATGACGCAGAGTTACATGCGGCGTTCGCATTGTTCACGCAATGCGACGCAGTACAGATGCCTAAAGGGTTAACTCGAATTGTCACCTCGTCAGGTGTGGTATATCTTAAGTTGCCTAAAAGGACTTCGGTGAAAGGCTGTCTGATGGTGCAGAAGACCGTGGTGACGGTGGTTTGTGATCTACCTCACGATGGTGAGATCGAAGGCAACGAGACGGTTTCGTTCTCGGTTGACAGCAGTGCCTATGAGATCGATGTCTGCTCGGCGCACGCTAAGGAACTCCATGACATCTTTAGCGGCTACATCGAGCACGCTCGGCGCGTGAGCGTCGGCGCGCGACGTCGTAAGGCGCGCACTGGCCCTGGCCGTGAGCGTAGTTCAGAAATTAGGCAGTGGGCCCGCGAGCGGGGCGAGAAGGTGAGCGAGCGCGGTCGCATTCCGGCGTCGATCATTCAGGAATACGAGGCCACTCACTAAGGGTTTCAGCGCCTTTTCCGAGCCTGCTCATCAGCGTTTGACTGGCGGGCTTGACTGCCTAGTCGGTTGATTTGGGATTAGCCCGCTGAGGCGCCCGGAAAGAGCAACTAGCGCTGTGCATCTTGCAGCTACAGGTGGGCACGCGCGGTAGTACCTCCCCGTTCCTGTGAAGACCCCCGCATGGCCCCTCATGCGGGGGCCTTTATGGTTTATCGCCGGATTCCGCCACCGGCCGACTTCGATGACCGCTAACACGGCGGGTAGCGAGATTCGCCTTCGGCCAGGACGGACCCGGCACGCCGGCCACACCACGCCGCCGCTACCGCGCGCCGCCGCCGGCGGCTTCCGCCGGAGCTGCGTTCTGCTAGGAGATAGCCGCCATCAAAGACGGGGCGGCAGAGTTGCGGCGGCCGCGGTGCAAAACACTTCATGTGACCGTCCGTCCACCGCAAATCGGGGCATAACGCCTAGCGGAACTCCTCGGGTCGCGTGAAGTGCGGTGACCGGCCGCGCGATCGATGCGGCAGTTCTCGGCAAGCAGGCCAGCTGTCAGCCCAGGCGGCCGGCAGGCGGGAGCCGGCGCCCTCGGGTTCGCGGACAGTGCGTCCGACATGCTCGTGACTGAGTACCTTGACCGCGCGCAGTTGATCTAGACCGCGGCTTCGCGGGTACGGCGCCGCTACTGAACTGGCCAGGCCCAGCGAGATCCGGACGGCGGAGCCGGTTTCGCCACGGTGTCGCTTAGTGAGACGCGCCGAAGCTACGCCCGCCCAGTCGCAGAGATGAGGGCAGCTCTCACCGGTTGCCAGGCCGGTGATCGCCAGCTGGCCTGCTTCGCCCGCCGCGATTGTTACCGGGTGCGCTGCGTGCAGGTCGGGGAGCGGCGGGACGGCCGCCTGTGCCACTTCACGTGAAGGCCAGCTCGCCGCCTGGCTGTCCGGGCCAACTGCCGGATCCCGATGGCTGGCCGCCTTGGTACTAGGGTGTAACCGGGTGGTCAGGGTGAGCAGGCTTACCGGCGGCCGGCGCGCACCCGTCGCCCTGGCAGTATCGGGCCGCGTGCTGGGAGAACGCCCGGTCGGCTCGGCTCGTCGCTGCGGGTCATCGGCGAGGTCGTGCGCTTGAGAGCGGCCGCGTTCGCTGCTGGCGTAGCGCTAAATGACTGCTTTCGCTCCCGGCGTAGCTGGGAACACTGCCTCCTCGGCCTAGGTTGAATGGGATGAACGCCCTACTAGCGGGGAACGTTTTGAGTAGTGCGGCATGTCGCACGTCATGGCGTCGCCCGGCGCACGGGCTAACATGCGGAAGGGACGGGGCAGATCCGGTGCCTCACCGACCGCTCTGTGAGGAGCGACGAGATGTTCGAGAGGTTTACCGACCGGGCGCGGCGGGTTGTTGTCCTGGCACAGGAAGAGGCCAGGATGCTCAACCACAACTACATCGGCACTGAGCACATCCTGCTTGGCCTTATCCACGAGGGCGAGGGGGTAGCCGCCAAGGCTCTTGAGTCGCTCGGGATAAGCCTCGAAGCTGTTCGGCAGCAGGTTGAGGAGATCATCGGGCAGGGCCAGCAGGCACCGTCCGGGCATATCCCGTTCACTCCGCGGGCCAAGAAGGTGCTTGAGCTCTCCCTGCGCGAGGCCCTGCAGCTTGGCCACAACTACATCGGCACTGAGCACATCCTGCTGGGGCTGATCCGGGAGGGCGAAGGTGTTGCCGCCCAGGTCCTCGTCCGGCTGGGCGCGGACCTGAACCGCGTTCGCCAGCAGGTGATCCAGCTTCTCCACGGCTACCAGGGCAAGGAGCCCGCATCCGCCGGCGCGCCATCCGAGAGTGCGCCGTCGACCTCGCTGGTCCTGGACCAGTTCGGCCGGAACCTGACGGCTGCCGCCCGCGAGGGCAAGCTTGACCCGGTTATCGGCCGGGACAAGGAGATCGAGCGGGTGATGCAGGTGCTCTCCCGCCGGACCAAGAACAACCCGGTCCTGGTCGGCGAGCCCGGCGTCGGTAAGACTGCCGTTGTCGAGGGGCTGGCGCAGAAGATCGTCAAGGGCGAGGTCCCGGAGACGCTCAAGGAGAAGCAGCTCTACACGCTGGACCTGGGCGCGCTAGTGGCTGGTTCCCGCTACCGCGGTGACTTCGAGGAGCGGCTGAAGAAGGTTCTCAAGGAGATCCGGACCCGCGGCGACATCATTCTGTTCATTGACGAGATCCACACGCTGGTCGGCGCCGGTGCCGCCGAGGGCGCGATCGACGCGGCCTCGATTCTGAAGCCGATGCTGGCCCGCGGCGAGCTGCAGACCATCGGCGCAAGCACGCTGGACGAGTACCGCAAGCACCTGGAGAAGGACGCAGCGCTTGAGCGGCGATTCCAGCCAATCCAGGTGGCCGAGCCGACGATCTCGCACACCATAGAGATCCTCAAGGGCCTGCGTGACCGGTATGAAGCGCACCACCGGGTCACCATCACCGATGACGCACTGGTGGCCGCAGCGCAGCTCGCTGACCGGTACATCAGCGACCGGTTCCTGCCGGACAAGGCCATCGACCTGATCGATGAGGCCGGCTCGCGGATGCGCATCCGCCGGATGACCGCGCCGCCGGACCTGCGTGACTTTGACGAGCGCATCGCCGACGTCAGGCGCGAGAAGGAGTCGGCGATTGACTCCCAGGACTTCGAGAAGGCGGCTTCGCTACGTGACACCGAGAAGCAGCTGATCGACAAGAAGGACGCGCGGGAGAAGGAGTGGAAGGCCGGTGACATGGACACGCCGGCCGAGGTGAACGAGGAGCTCATTGCCGAGGTTCTCGCCACTGCCACCGGCATCCCGGTGTTCAAGCTCACCGAGGAAGAGTCGCAGCGGCTGCTCCGCATGGAGGACGAGCTGCACCGGCGGGTTATCGGCCAGAACGACGCCATCAAGGCGCTGTCGCAGGCCATCAGGCGGACCAGGGCCGGGCTGAAGGATCCCAAGCGGCCGGGTGGCTCGTTCATCTTCGCCGGGCCGTCGGGCGTCGGCAAGACCGAGCTGTCCAGGACGCTGGCCGAGTTCCTGTTCGGTGACGAGGACGCACTCATCCAGCTGGACATGAGTGAGTACATGGAGAAGCACACCGTCTCGCGGCTGTTCGGCTCCCCGCCCGGCTACGTCGGCTACGAGGAAGGCGGGCAGCTAACCGAGAAGGTCAGGCGCAAGCCATTCTCCGTGGTGCTGTTTGATGAGATCGAGAAGGCGCACGGCGACATCTTCAACTCGCTGCTGCAGATCCTGGAAGACGGTCGGCTGACCGACGCCCAGGGGCGCGTGGTCGACTTCAAGAACACGGTCATCATCATGACGACCAACCTCGGCACCAGGGACATCTCCAAGGGCGTCACGGTGGGCTTCGGCGCGGCGAGCGAGTCGAAGGGCTCGTACGACCGGATGAAGAACAAGGTCGGTGAGGAGCTCAAGCAGCACTTCCGGCCAGAGTTCCTCAACCACGTCGACGATGTCATCGTCTTCCACCAGCTGACTCAGGACGAGATCTTCGAGATCGTGGATCTCATGATCAGCAAGGTGGACGAGCGCCTGCGCGACCGCGACATGGGCATCGAGATCCGGCCGGCTGCCAAGAAGCTGCTGTCGGAGAAGGGCTACGACCCCGTCCTCGGCGCCCGGCCGCTCCGCCGGACGATCCAGCGGGAGATCGAGGACCACCTGTCGGAGAAGATCCTCTTCGGCGAGCTGAAGGCCGGCCAGATCGTGATCGTCGATGCGGAAGGCACTGGCGAGGACGCCAAGTTCCTCTTCAACGGCATCAACAAGCCTGCCGAGGTGCCTGATGCGCCGCCGGTCGAGGTGGAGAGTAAGGCAGGCGCAAGCGGGGCAACGGCGACGGCGTCGGACTAGCCGTCGGCAGGTCGTGCGGATGACGGGTCGTCCCCTGGCAGGGCGAGCGACCCGTCGCCGCGACGGATTACCAGATCGTCATTGATCAGCGCAGCGAGCGCGCGCGCTCGCTGCGCTGAGTCATGCCAGGCGGCTGCCAGCGTGTCCGCCGGGACTCCGCCGGTCGCTGCGCGAAGGACCGCCAGCAACTGGCCCCGGCACTGCCGGTCGCTTCCCTGATAAGCGGCTTGCCGGTGGCGCGCAGCCGCCGGCGGGCGGCCCAGCCGCAGCCAGGCGCACTCGCCGGCGAGCGGGCAGCCGGTGCACCGCGGCCGCGTCGCGGTGCAGATCAGCGCACCAAGTTCCATCACGGCGACCGACCACTGTGCTGCCTGCTCGCCGTCGCTTGGCAGCAGGGATTCTGCGAGGCGAAGCTCGGCAACGGTCGCGGTCTTCGGCGGCAAAGCCGCACCGGTGATCAGCCGCGCGAGGACCCGCCGCACATTCGTGTCCAGGACCGCGTGCCGTCGGCCGAAAGCGAAGCTGGCAATGGCGGCCGCAGTGTAGCTGCCCACGCCGGGCAAAGCGCGCAGCTCCTCGACCGAAGCCGGCACCTGGCCGCCGTGGCGGCTAACGATGAGCTGCGCGGACGCGTGCAGCCGAACGGCTCTGCGCGGATACCCGAGCCGGTCCCACTGACGGACGGCGTCCGCCGGGCTGGCCTCCGCCAGGGCTGCAGGCAGCGGCCAGCGAGCTAGCCAGGCCGCATGGGCCGGGAGCACGCGGCTGACCGGAGTCTGCTGGAGCATGAACTCGCTGACCATAACGGACCAGGGCGTAGCTGCGGGATGCCGCCAGGGCAGGTCCCTGGCGTGATCGGCGTACCACCGAACAATGGCGCCTGCATAGGGCGAGGTCATCGCGGCCCGATCTTCGCATCCGGGCCAGCCGCTTGCGGCTGCCTGGCCGTGCGTCGAGGCGGACTCACGAATAACGCTCGAGCAGCGCCGCCTCGGCAATCCTGGACAAGCCTTCGCGGACGCTACTGGCGAGCGCAGCGTCGACGGCCGGCACCCGGTGCAAATCGCGCGCGCTGGCTGACAGTAGTTCCTGCAGGCTGCCGAACTCCGCCACGAGTCCGTCGACGGCGGCCTCCGGCAACCGCGGTATCTGGCCGAGCACGCGGTAGCCCCGCGAGCTGACATGCTGATCCAGCCCGTCTGAGGCGTCGAGCCCGATGGCGGCCGCGACAGCCGACAGGTCGATGAGCTCATCCGCGCTCAGCCCGGACAGCGCGCGGTCACTAGCCCGGCCCGCCGCAGGAGTCACTGCCCCGTCGTAGTCGTGCAGCAGCAACTCCCGCTGCCGCCTGGTGCCGGCGGTCAGTTCCTCGAGCTGTAGCTTGAGCAAGCCGGCATCGGTTCCCAGCTCGACAACGTATCCGGCAATCTCCTCGGTTATCCGGCTAGCCATTTCCAGCCGCTGCGCCACCCGGGCGATATCCCCGATTGCCGCCCGGTCTTCGATCTCCAGAGCTGTCAGCGCTGCGGCCGCATCGTCAAGGTGGCGCTTGTACCGCTCCAGCGTGGCAAGAGCCTGGTGGGCGCGTGCTAGGAGAGCAGCCGAGTCCTCGAGCACGTAGCGCTCAGCGCCGGTGAATACGGCCACCGTTCGCATCGACTTGCTGACAGTGATGACCGGGAACCCGGTCTGCCTTGCTGCACGCTGTGCCGTGCGGTGCCGCGTGCCGGATTCCTCGGTGGGCAGCCGCGGATCCGGAACGAGATGCACCGCCGCCCGCAGGATCCGTGTGCCAGCCTGATCGAGGACAATGGCGCCGTCCATCTTGGCGAGCTCGCGCAGCCGCGTCGCTGAGAAGCTGGCGCTCAGCTCGAAGCCGCCGGTGCAGATTTGCTCGACGACCGGATCGAAGCCGAGCACAATGAGCGCACCGGTGCTGCCGCGCACGATACGGTCCAGGCCGTCCCGCAGTGGCGTGCCGGGCGCCACTATCGAGAGCGCAGCGCGACGGCGCTCGTCTCGCCCGACGCCCACGGCAAGCACCTGCCTCACGACCTCGCTGTCATGGGCAGTCTAACCACGACCCACGATCTCGATCGGCCGTCGACGTGGCGCCGCGTCCGCGCAGGCCGAGCGCCGCAGTGATAGCGGCGCGAATGTCAGTCACCTCGGTTACCTCTAGCTGCGCACCGCCCGCAGGGTCAGGCTCTCGCAGGCGCGATGAGCCGCCGTTCGCCGTCCCGTTCGCCAGCCTGTGGTCCGCAGATCCGGCCGGCGGCAGCAGATCGGATCCGGCCGGGACGATCGCCCGCCGGAACCCCATCCGCTCCGCCTCGGCCAGCCGGCGCCGGATGCCGGTGACCCTGCGTATCTCGCCGGCGAGCCCGATCTCGCCGATGGCGACCAGGTCAGCTGGAACGCAGATGTCCGCCAGCGCGCTGGCAGCGGCAAGGCCGACTGCGAGGTCCACCGATGGCTCGGTCAGCCGCACGCCGCCGACCGTAGCAGTGAACACGTCACGGCGGCCTATCTGCAGCCGCGCACGCCGCTGGAGGACCGCGAGCATCATGCCGACTCGGGCCGAGTCCAGCCCGGATACCACTCGCCGCGGCGGCAGGTCGGCGTCGACCGGGCCGACCAGCGCCTGCACCTCGGCCACCAGCGGCCGCCGGCCTTCGAGCGTCACAGTTACGCAGGTACCAGGGACCGGGTCGTGCCGCTGCGACAAGAACAGCCCGCTCGGGTCCGGCAGCCCCGCCAGCCCGGACTCGCCCAGCTCGAAGCAACCGAACTCGTCCGTCGGGCCGAACCGGTTCTTCAGCGCCCGTACCATCCGCAGCTGCCCGCGTGAGTCACCATCGAAATGCAACACCACGTCAACCAGATGCTCCAGGGTGCGCGGCCCGGCCACCGAGCCGTCCTTGGTGACGTGGCCGACCAGCACGGTGGTCAGAGTGCGCTGCTTGGCCAGCGCGGTCAGCGCGGCGGTGATCTCTCGCACCTGGGTCACGCCGCCAGGCACCCCGTCGACACCCGCGGCGCTGATCGTCTGCACTGAGTCGACGATGAGCAAGGCCGGGTCAACTGCCTGCACGTGTCCGAGTAGCGCAGCGAAATCAGTCTCCGCCGCGAGGTACAGCGAATCAGAGACCGCGCCGATCCGGTCGGCGCGCAGCCGGACCTGTGCTGCCGACTCTTCCCCGGTCACGTACAGCACCCGGCCGGCCGCCGCGGCCAGCGCTCCAGCCTCGAGCAACAGTGTCGACTTCCCCACCCCCGGCTCGCCCGCGAGCAGTACGACGGCACCCGGTACAAGGCCGCCGCCCAGCACTCGGTCCAGCTCGCCCATCCCGGTCGGCCGGGCCCTGGCTGCTGCGGCGTCGACCCGCCCGATCGGCACGGCCGCCGTGGACGGCTGGACCGCCCGCAGCTGTGCCCGCGAACTCGCCCGGCCGAGCTCTTCAGTGCGGCCTTCGGCGACCGTGCCCCATTCGCCGCACTCACCGCACCGGCCGGCCCACTTCGCGCTTCGCCAGCCGCAGGCCGTGCACTCGAAGAGGGCGGTTGCTGATCTCGCCATGCTGGGAAGGTACCGGGTACTGCCGACAGCGGGCCGTCGGCCGGCAGGCCCGCGCGCCGGCCGGCATAAGGTGGAACGTGGGGGGCGCCGTCCCCTGCAAGGCTCCGGCCGGGACGTCGGAGCACGGCGGCAGGGCTTGGCGCCCGGGCGGCGCTCGTGCCATCCTGGGTGGGCAGAGGAGAAACAATTGCGCAGGTCACAGCGGTGACAGCGATCAAGGTCGCACTGTCGACAGCCTCTGTCTTCCCGGAGCGGACACCGGACGCCTTCGAGACCGCTGCCCGGCTGGGCTACGACGGCATCGAGGTCATGGTGACCGCCGACCCAGTTAGCCAGGACGCCGCCGTACTGCGCAAGCTGTCTGATTATCACGCCATCCCGGTCGTAGCCGTGCACGCGCCTAATCTGCTGATTACCCAGCGGGTCTGGGGTCGCGATCCGTGGACCAAGCTGGAGAAATCGCGGGACCTCGCGGCAGCGCTCGGGGCTCAGGTGGTGGTCGTGCATCCCCCGTTCCGCTGGCAGCGCGAGTACGCCAAGGACTTCCAGGCCGGTATCGCCGCGATGGCGGCGGACGGCGACGTTGCCTTCGCGGTGGAGAATCTCTATCCGCTGCTGCGAGGCGAGACAGAGATCGCGGCGTACGCGCCGCACTGGAACCCGGTGGAGATGGATTCCGCGGCAGTCACGCTCGATGTCTCGCATGCCTCGGTCTCAGGTTCCGACGTGCTGGCCATGGCGAAGGACCTTGGCAGCAGGCTGGCGCACGTGCATATGGGCGACGGCAGCAAAGCCGGCCTGCCGGACGAGCACCTGGTTCCCGGCCGCGGCAATCAGCCGTGCGCGGAACTGCTCACCTGGCTGGGCCGGACAGGCTATACCGGTCACGTCGTCCTGGAAGTAAGCACGCACCGGGCACCGACAATCGCCGACCGGCAGGCCGACCTGGCAGAATCGCTGGAGTTCACCCGCAGGCATCTAGCGGGCGCCAAGTCGGCCCGCGCTCGCACCCGCAGCTAGCCCCGGGCGCTACGCCTCCAGTATCAGCGTGACCGGGCCATCGTTGACTAGCTCGACGAGCATCTGCGCGCCGAACACGCCCGTCTCCACGCTCGCCCCAAGGCCGCGCAGCGCTTCGGCGAACGCGATCACCAGCGGCTCGGCCACCAGGCCCGGCGCGGCCGCGCTCCAGCTCGGCCGCCGTCCCTTGGCGGTATCGGCGTAGAGCGTGAACTGGCTCACTACGAGCAGCGGCGCGTTCAGGTCTGCGCACGACTTCTCGCCTGCCAGGATCCGCAGGTGATAGACCTTGCTGGCGAGCGCGGCGGCGGTCGCCTGCGTGTCGCTGTGCGTGACACCGACCAGCACCACAAGGCCGGGCGAGGTCAGCCGGCCGACCACCGCCCCGCCGGCGGTAACGCTGGCCTGGCTTGCTCGCTGAACGACGGCTCGCACGAGTCAGAATTCTGCCATGGCCCTGGCTGACACCCGGCGGGCATCGCGTCACCGGCCCCCGGCGACCTGCTATCTAACCGGGAACGGGGCCGAATAGACTGCGGTAGCCCGCACTCTGGCGGCACCTGAAGGGCTGGTGACAGGACATCATGGCAGTCGGCGGCAAGCCTGATCGCGGCGACGCGGCCACGCTGATTACCGTGGCCGCGACGGGAGCGGAGGTGGACAAGTCCGCCGTTCCCGCCCTGCCGGTCACGCTGGAGGAACTGGTTACCACCGCCAAGGAATGCCAGGCGGCTGGTGCGGCGGTTATTCACGTGCACATCAGGGACGCTGACGCGAAGCCCACCCTCGACATCGGCAGGCTGACCGATACCGTCCGCGCGCTGCGCGAGTCCAGCGACCTGATCGTGCAGCTGTCAACCGGCGGGGCGGTCACTGACAGTTTCGAACGGCGCCTGGCAGTGCTGGACGCTGGCCCGGACGCCTGCTCATTGACCTGCGGCACAGTGAACTTCGGCGACGACGTGTTCATGAACCCCTGGGGTTTCATGACCGAGCTGTATGCAAAGACTCAGTCGCTCGGCGTCGTGCCGGAATTCGAGCTGTTCGACTTCGGGCACATTGCCGCGCTGCACCGCCTGCTCGCCGAGTTCGGGCCTCCTGCCGGCGGGCATGTGCACTGCGACCTGGTGATGGGCGTTCCCGGTGGGATGCCGGGGAATGCTGCGACGCTCGTGCATGCCGTCGCCGCGCTGCCGCCCGGTGCCACCTGGTCAGCTACCGGGATCGGAAGAACATCGCTGCCGGTGCTGTTCGCGGCTCTCGCGGCAGGCGGACATCTGCGGGTCGGCATGGAGGACACGGTCACGTTCGCGCGCGGCCGGGCGGTTGCGAGCAATGCCGAGCTGGTGGAGCGAGCTGCTGGAGCCGCCGCGCTGGCGCAGCGCCCGGCCATGACGCCCGCTGCGGCCCGCGAGATGCTGGGGGTGCCCGATCACCGCTGACTTCGCGCACTCAGGTAGCTCTGCCAGTGCGACTAACGACAGTGCTGCTAACCCGGTACTTGCCGAGGTCATTCGGTCCGGATTCGTCGAATCGCGGCACCGCGGAGCTCTCGCGGCCATCGCCGCTGATGGCAGCGTGCTGTTCGCGGCAGGGACGGCCGGTATTCCGATGTTCCCGCGCTCGTCCAATAAGCCCTTCCAGGCGGCCGCAATGCTCCGCTGCGGCCTCAAGCTGGACGGCGAGCTGCTCGCGCTTGCCGCGGCAAGCCACTCCGGCGAGGACTTCCACGTGGCGGGCGTCCGGGCGATCCTGGCATCCGCCGGGCTGACGGAGGAGGATCTGCAGTGCCCGCCGGATTACCCGCTGGACGAGCAGGCGAACCGGGCTATGATCGCGGCCGGCGCCAAGCCGGACCGTATCCACATGAACTGCAGCGGCAAGCACGCGGCGATGCTGGCGACCTGCGTGGCGGCGGGCTGGCCGACGCAGAGCTACCGCGATCCCGACCACCCGCTGCAGCTCGAGATCAAATCCGCCCTCAGCAGGCTGGCCGGCGAGCCGGTCGCGGCCGTCGGGGTGGACGGCTGCGGTGCGCCGCTGATGGCCATCTCGGTGACCGGCCTGGCAAGGGCGTTCCGCGCCGTTGTGCTAGCCGAGCCAGGGACCGCGGAACGGGCCGTCGCCGACGCTATGCGCGCCTACCCGGAATGGACGTCCGGCACGACCAGGCCGGAGCGCGCGCTGATGAAGACGGTACCTGGCCTGCTGCTGAAGTCGGGCGCAGACGGCGTGGAGGGCTTCGCGCTCGCCGACGGCAGGGCAGGCGCGTTCAAGATAGAGGACGGCGCCGCCCGCGGCCGGGTGCCGGTCACTACGGCGCTGCTGCGGGCCCTGGGCGCAGAGGCCGAGCCTGGTGCCGACGTTGACGCGCTCGCTGCGCTCGCGACCAGCCCGGTGTATGGCGGCGGGCAGGTCGTCGGTGAGATCAGGGCGGTGCAGCTCGGGGCCGGCCAGCTCAGTGCGACGCTTTAGCGGCTGGTGAGCTGCTCGCCGAAGAGCTGTTCGGCCCCGTGCTGGCCCGTGCTGTGCTGGCCGGTGCTGTGCCGGCCGGCGATGGGCTGCTTGGTGACGGGCTGGGCTGCGGCGCCGTAACCGAACTCGGCAGGCTCACCAGGCAGGTCGAGTTCGTTCTGCCGAGCGGGAAGGCTTCGGCTAGCCCGTCGGCGATGTACTGGCCCCGCTTGGCATACCCGGCGGAGGTGTAGTGGATGCCGTCATTGATGAACCAGCTCCGCTGAGGCAGCACGGCCCAGTTGAATACGCGCATGTTCGGGTATCGCGCGCAGGCTTGCGTCAGTGCGTCATTCCACTTCTGCATATCGGCCTCGGCATAAGGGCCGTTGCGCAGAAGCGAGACGACGTTCACCCACATAACCGGCTCGCCCTGGGTGACCTTCATCATGTCGCTGATCCGTTCGGGCAGGCTCACATTCGAGCCGACCGCGATGTCTGCGGTGTCGTTAGTGCCGAGGGCGAGCACCCAGCAGCCGTGGAAGCCCTGCTTGATGAGCTGATGGACGGCTTGCTGGCCGTTCGTCGTGCCCGGCAGTACCTCCACCACAGAGCGCGCGCCGGTGATGTCGGTGAAGACGCTCTGCACGCCGACTTTCTCGTACTGGGCGGCCAGCCGCAGGTGCCTCGGCAGGTAGTCGGCGGACACCATGCCTTCGGAGGTGGAATCACCGATATGCGCTACCGATGTGCACGACGTGCGTAGCGGCCCGGTGGGTTCGGCGCTGTTACCGGCTGCGGCATGTGCCGCCTTGCCGCCGACGTGACTGACCGAAGCTGACGCGCCTGACGCGGCACCGGAGCCTGAGCCGAGGGCCGCGGTGGTTGAGGTGACGGGGACGGCCACGACGCCTGCGAGCCCGGCGCAAGCCACTAGCACGACGCCGGTCGCGCCGGTGACGGCCGCGATCCTCGGCACGCCGAGCCCGGCGAACTTGCGCGTGCGGATCCGGTGCCACGCCCGGCCGATCGCGCCGTGGCGCACCGGCTCCTCAACGAACTTCCAGGACAGTGCCGCGAGCCCGATGCTGGCAGCGATTTGCCACGCGGCCCTGGGCAGGTCCTCAGCGCCGTTCGCTGGCGTCGTCAGCACGATGACCGGATAGTGCCATAGGTAAATGCCGTAGGACCGGACGCCGATCCAGCGCAGCGGACGCCAGCTGAGCGCCGCACCCACCAGGCTGCCGGGGCAGGCAGCCGCGGCCACGACGGCTGCGGTCGCGATGGCCAGCAGAACCAGGCCGCCGTGGTACAAGAATGTGGAGTACTGGCCGACTCGCCAGATCATCACCGCGATCACGCCGAGCCCGAGTGCGGCAGGAACGTCCAGGATGCGACTGGTTGTCCGGCTGGCCCGGCCTGCGGTGCGGCTGGACCACACCATGGCGAGCGCGGCACCGATCAACAGCCCGCACGCCCTGGTGTCAGTGCCCTCGTAGACTCTGGTCGGATCGACGGCTGGCTGATACAAGGCCCACATGAGAACAGCCGATCCGGCCGCCATTGCCAGTGTCGGCAAGGCGAGCCAGCGGATCGCGCCCGCGCTACGGCGCCGCCGGATGAAGTAAAGCCCGGCCAGCAGCACCCATGGCCAGATCAGGTAAAACTGCTCCTCGACCGCTAGCGACCAGAGGTGATCAAGCGGCTGCGGTGGAGCGAACCTGGAGAAATAGGACTGCCCTTGCACTATCAGGTACCAGTTGCTTGAGTAAGTGGCTGCGGCCCCTGCGGGCCCGCGAAGGCCGGCGAGGCGGGCCCGGTCCAGCAGCGTCACCCACGCCGTCACGATCGCCAGCATGACGAACAGCGCAGGCAGCAGTCGGCGCGCCCGGCGCGCCCAGAAATTTCCCAATTGCGCCTGTCCCGTGGCCAGCCACCGGCTGAGCAGCAGGTCCGTAATGAGATATCCGCTCAGCGTGAAGAACAGCGCTACGCCGAGCAGTCCGCCTGGTGCCCAGCTGAACTGCTCATGGAAGGCGATAACAGCCAGCACTGCGATGGCGCGAAGCCCGTCGAGCCCTGGCATGTATCGCTGATCCGAGCCAACTGGCTTCGGCATGGTCCCCCCTGGCGTTGCGACTCCAGCGCCGGGGAACTACCCGGAGTAATCTATGGACTACGTATTGGCATCGACAAGAGATGTACCTGGGGGCTGGCCAGCTGTGGGGCACAGTCCTTAGCGAACTACGCAGGCGCTGCGGTGCCCGTTAGCCGGGAATGCCATGACGAGTGCGCGCGCAATGGCGTGCGCGCGAATGGCGTACCCGGCTGACGTGTAGTGGATGCCATCCTGGAGATGCAAGCCAGGCTGAACCGTCGCCGCCCAGTTGAAGATCCGCATATTGGGGTAGGCCGCGCAGGCCGCCACGAGCTCGTTGTTCCACGACTGCATGGTGTTCTGCGACCATGGCCCGCTGAAGACATCGGTCTGGGCATTGACCCACATGACCGGCTCACCGTGCGCGGCGTACATCATTTCCCGGATCCGGGCCGCAAGGCTGACGGGCGATCCGACGGCGACGTTGGCGGCGTCGTTGGTGCCGAGTGCGAACACCCAGCAGCCGCGGAAGCCCGCCTGGTACCAGCCAATGGCAACGCGATAGCCGTTGAGTTGGCCGGGCAGCTGCTCGACGATAGACCGTCCGCCAGAGGCGTCGATCCGGACATGGCGAACTCCGGCGTCGCGGTACTGCGCGGCCAGCCGCTGGGCTGGGTCGGGCAACGCCTCCGGCGACACCATTCCGACCGAGAGGGAATCGCCGATATGCCCTACTGAGGCGCAGGAGGTCCGGTCCGCCGAAGCCCGCCTGCGGCCAGGGCGGTGCCGGGCCGCCGGGCCGGCCGGGGCGGTTGCCAGCGACCGCACGCGGTATGCGCCGATTCCCGATGGACCACGGCCAGTGAAGGCGCCAGCCGACGCGGCGCCCGCGACGGACACCAGAGCTACAGCGGAGACTCCGGCAATGAGGGCCAGCCTGCGCCTGCCGCCCGCACCGCCACGTCTCATGGGAGCGCCCTCCGTCCTCGCTGCGCTGGAACGCCAGCCGTCGTGACAACTCACACCATAGTTGCTTCCTGGGCATGGGTGGGCGTTTCGTCCGTTATGTACCGATCAACCAACGACGGTGCCGGTTCGGGCCGACCGTGGATACGGCACCCGGCGGCCTGCGCGACGAGGCGCTAGCCACCCTGTTTGCAATTGCAAGCACTGCGGTGCGAGACTGGAGCCATGAGTCCGGTGAACGTAGGCGCCATCGGCGCATACATCAGGGAACAGCGAGAGCAGGCCAAGATTTCGCTTCGCCAGCTAGCGCAGTCGGCCGGCATCTCCAACCCGTACCTTAGCCAGATCGAGCGCGGCCTGCGGCGGCCGAGTGCCGACATCCTCCAGCAGATAGCCAAGGGTCTTCGAATCTCAGCAGAGGCGCTGTACGTCCAGGCTGGGTTCCTTGAGGACAAAGCGCCGGGGTCAGTCGTCCGGGACGCGTTGCTCACCGATCCCGAGCTGACCGAGCGGCAGAAGCAGATGCTCATCGAGGTCTACGAGTCCTTCCGCAAGGAGACCGCGATGGCTCGGGCGGAGGCTGCGGAGCTCGATGACGACCAGACTGGCCTGGCGCCCGACGAGGCGGCGCTGACCTGGCCGGAGAACCTTAGCCCAGCCTCGCTCGCCGGGCTGCCGCGAAGGCTAGCGATCGCGGCGGCCTACACCGAGGCTGACGAGACCGGCGACCAGGGCGACGACGAGGCCTACCTCGGCGATCCGGCTGAGAACTACCGGTCAGGGCGCTATCTGCAGGACGTCAGCTACGAGCGGGCGGGCGGCGAGCGGGACGACCCGCGGCCGGAGAAGGACGCCGGCGAGGACGACTCGCCTACCAGGCCACGGCATGAGCCGGAGTCGAAGCGACAGGAGCCCGGCCGGGGCGGCGCGATCCGCCAGTTCCCGCCTCCCGCGGGGAACAGGTAGCGTATCGCCGTGACCATTGTGAACCCGACAGCCTTGTCGATCATCAACCTGTTCTTCTGGGTGCTGCTGCTCGGTGCGTTCGTGATCGAAGCCTGGGCGTTCGGCGACGCACTGCGGCGCCCCAAGACGGCATTCCCCGCAGCCGGCAAGCAGACCAAGCCCATCTGGCTGATAATTCTGGGAGTTGCCTTCGTAATCGGCATCGCAGGTGCGGTCGGCTACCTCTCGCTGATCAGCATCTTCCCTATTGTCGCGTTTGTCGCAGCCGCGATCTACCTTGTCGATGTGCGGCCGAAGATCATATCCATGAAGTCGGGAACGCGCGAGGGCCCCTACGGTCCGTGGTGACCGGCTGCCTTCAGCTGTCTGGCGCTAGGCTCGCCGGGTAACGATATTCACGCGGGCTGCCCGGGCGGCTGTACCCGGCAAGTTGGCATGCGCTAGAAGCGGAGCGGAGTCATGGCGGAATCTGACTGGCGTACGCACCGGCTCGAGCTCACCGATCAGACGCTGCGCGAATGGGACGCGGTCGTGCTGCAGGCTGGCGAGGACGGCATCGTGCTTGACCGGTCGGCTTTCTATCCGGGTGGCGGCGGTCAGCCGCCTGACGAGGGCGTGCTGCTCTGGGGCGGCGTGCAGACCCGGATCGAGGGGGCCAGGAAGGGCGACGACCTTTACCTGATACCTGCCGACGGTGACCCGGTGCCGCCGCCTGGCACGGCAGTACGCGGCGCTGTGGCCGACGATCGCCGTACCGCGCTCATGCGCACGCATTCCGGCTTGCACGTGCTCTGCGGCGTGGTGTTCCGCGACTACGGGGCGCTGGTGACTGGCGGCAACATGGAGCCGCTGACCGCCAGGATGGACTTCGACCTGCCTGAGCTGCCCGACGGGTTCCGCGACGCAGTCGAAGCTGCCTGTAACGCCGAGATCGGCACCGACCGGCGGATCGACGTCCGAGTGCTGCCGCGAGCTGAGGCGTTTCAGCTGCCCGACATCATCAGGACCGCCACGAATCTGGTGCCGGAAGACGTCGCCCAGGTTCGCATCGTCGACATCGTTGGTCTGGACCAGCAGGCCGACGGCGGAACGCATGTGGCCAGCACCAAGCACATCGGCAGAATCGAAGTCGCCAAGATAGAGAACAAGGGGCGCGGGTTCCGCAGGTTGCGGATCCGGATCGCCGACTGACCGAAGCGGGGCTGTTTTTAGCCATACAGGAATCGGCGGCCAGGCCGGCTCCAGCCGGGCTCGTCGGCCGTCTAGCCGTCGAGACCGAAGCTGATAACGCGGTCCGGATAGATCCGGATGATCTCCGCGGAGAATCCTTCTGGCTGCCCTGCCTGCTGCCGCAGTGCTTCTGCGCGCCCGCGAATCTCGACGCAGCGCACCCGCCATGGCTCGACGGAGGCGATGTCGTCCACAACGAACGCCACCTTCGGATTGCTGGCGAGGTTCGCGAACTTGCGCGTCGCGCCCATGTTGCGCCCGCCGATATCGATAGTGCCGAGTTCAGAGTTGTAGCGGAACCCCACAGGGCTGTTTTGTGGCGCGCCGTGGCTGTCGACTGTGGCGAGCCGGCCGAGCCGTTGCGACTGTAGGTAGGCGAGTACATCGGGACTCAGCGACCGCGTGACTTCGGGCATAACCTGGCTCCTCGTGCTCGGCTGCTCCGGCCGCGTGACAGCGGCGTGGGGGAGGCAGCGGATAGTTGTTAGCCACCAACTGCTGGCCGCCGCAACTCCTTCCGAAATGCCGGGGCTCCGCTCGGACATGTAACCGGTGTCGAAAGGAGCAGCCTTGCTATCTCCGCCCACCGTTGCCACCGCTGAGCGAGGACGCCGGTTTGAGGAGCTGTACGCGGCGCACCATATCCCGTTGCTCGGGTATGCGCTGCGCCGCACGGACAACACCGATGATGCCGCCGATGTGCTAGCTGAAACCTTCATGGTTGCCTGGCGGCGGATCGACGAGATACCGCCGGATCCCAAGGCCAGGCTCTGGCTGTACGGCACCGCCCGGCGCGTCCTCGCGAATCAGCGCCGAGGCGAGCGGCGGCGGCTTGCCTTGGCCGACAGGCTGAAGGCAGACCTTGCCGTCAGCTACCGGCCGCAGGAGCAGACCGGCGAACTGGCCGACATCGCCGCGACCCTCCGCCAGATGCCGGAATCCGACCGGGAACTGCTGGCGCTGTCGGCCTGGGAAGGGCTCGACCCCGGGCAGATCGCGACGGTACTCGGCTGCTCGCCTAACGCGGCCAGGATCAGGCTGCACCGGGCCAGGCGGCGGTTCGCCGTGGAGCTCCGCCAGTACGGGGCCGCGCCGGAGCGCCCCAGGACTGTCACGAACGGAGACCGTACATGAACCTAATCAGCCAGATTTCCCCGGTCACCGACGCGGAGGCGGGCGGGCTGGCACAGCCCGGAGCATTCGCCGCGCTCGCCGACGAGATCGTCAGCATGGCTCCGGCCGCGGACCTCCGCATACCGCGCGCTGCTCACGGCAGCCGCGGGCGGCGGGCACGGCGGAGCCTCATGATCGGCCTGCCCGCCGCCGCATGCCTCGCGGTGGCTGGCCTGATCGCCACCTCGCTAGGCTCGCCCGGCCAGCACGTGGGGCCTGTACCGGTCGGGCCGCCAAAGGCGCAGGCGGCCGTCCTGTCACTGACCCGCCACGGCGGCTACCTCGACGTGGTCGTGCGTAACCCGGTCGCGGACCCGAAGCGCTACCGTGCCGAGTTCGCCAAGTATCACCTCAATATCAGCCTGCGGCTGGTGCCAGCCTCGCCGTCGGTCGTCGGTTCAGTCGTCTACGCCAGCTACCCGGTCCGGGACGCGAGCCAGATCAAGCCGATCACTGCCGTCGGCAAATGCTTCACTGGCGGCGGCGGAAATGTCTGCCCGGTCGGGGTTCGGGTGGCACTCCGCTTCCGAGGCGCGGCCACGCTGGTGTTTGCCCGCGCGGCCAGGCCAGGCGAGCAGTACGAGTCCGCCGGGCAGGCCACCGCTCCCGGTGAGGCTATGCACGGCTTGCGGTTCGCCGGCAAGACGGTCGCCTCGGTGCTCGCGATGCTCGCCAAGCGCGGAGTGACGGTGCCGCAATGGCGAGTCCAGCGCACCAACGGCTGCGTAACGGTTAGCCGCCGCACAATACCGCGCAGCTGGTACGTCTACCAGGCCGTTCCGTGGGCTCGAGGCCAGGTGTTGCTGTGGGCCAGCCGTACCTGGCCGGTGGGCACCTGCACGCCGTCGGCGGGCCAGCCGGTAGCTTCCCCTTCGCCGACAGCGTCGGGCGCCTAGCCTGACCCGGTTCCGGGTCGGTGCCGGAGCGAGGGAACGCAGACGGCAGCGGCCGGGCCCGGATCGGGATCCGGCCGCTTGCCGTGTCAGCCTAGCGGAAGCACGAGCAGCGCTGCGGGGACAGCGACGATCGCGACCGAAGCACCGATGATGACCGCGAGTACCGCGTTGCTCAGCCCGGGAGCCGGGCGCAGCAGCCTGATTACCCTGGCTGCTACCTCGCACTCCTCCTCGCGCTGGGCAGCGCCTAGCGCGCCTGACGGCACGCCCCCGCCTCCTGCAGCACCGACGCGCAGCAACGCGGTGGCCAGCTCTCTGGCAGGCCGGTGGCGCAGCGCCCGGTCATCGGCGTGCATCTCAATGAGCAGCTCCACCGCCTGGTAGGCCTGCCGCGCCACCTCAGCCCAGCGGAACGCACGCAGGAGGGCCAGGAAGGGCAGCAGCACCAGGTCGTGCCGCTCGCGCAGGTGCGCCCGCTCGTGGGCGAGCACGGCAGCAAGCTCGTCAGCGTCGAGCAAGTTGAGCGTCCCGGCGCTGATGACGATCGCCGAACGCAGGCCAGGCAGGCAGTACGCGGTCGCGGCCGGGTGGTCGACGACAAGGGCGCCCGGAACCTTCGGGTCACCGTGCGCCAGCAGGATAAGAAGCTCGTGCTGCCGCTGCCGGGCGCGCACCACAGAGGCCGACGCCGCGAGCAGGATCCAGCACAGCACGCCGAGCAAGGCCATACCGGCGACCAGGCACAACATCCGGATCGCGGCGCCGAGGTCGACGACCTGGGGCAGGCTCCCGGTCCGCGCGATGCCGGCTAGCTGGTTCAGGGCGCCGCTTGCCACGGCGGCGCCGGGGGCTGTGACACCGAAGCCGATGAGGGCTCCGATGGCCGCCAGGCCCCAGCCCAAGCCCAGAGCCTGCCAGAGAAGGATCGCCGCCGCCGGCGCACGGCGTGGCCATGATGCGGCGGCAAGACTGCTCGCTGCCGGAATGCAGCCGATCGCGACGGCAGCAAGAATAACGACGGTAGCCGACACTCCGTCAACCCCGGGCAGCCTCGCCGAGCGCTCCCAGGGCCCGCAGCAGCGTCTGGGCCTCGGTTCCGGACATGCTGCGGGCGAACCTCGCCAGCGCAGCCTGCCGGTCACCGGTCTGGTCCAGCGCACTCAGCATGAGCTCGGTCACGTAAGCTTCGCGGCTTTCTGCCGCCCGGTAATGCCAGGCACGGCCGTTGCGCTCCCGCCGGGCAAAGCCCTTCTTGGCGAGCCGGTCGAGCACCGTCATGACGGTCGTGTGAGCCAGATCGCGATCGGTGAGCAGACCACTCACCTCGCGTACGCTCAGTGGGTCCGCGGCCTCCCACAACACGTCCATTATTGCGCGCTCAAGCTCCCCAAGTCGGTTCACCCGGTAATTCTAACGTGGCCGAAACAGGCTCACGAGCACCGGCCGCTGGCGCCGTCGCAGCGCTACGGTGCCACTGTGACCGTGCCAAAAATCGGTGTCAGCGTCGACCTTGTCATCCTGACGGTCCGATCCGGCCAGCTGGCAACTCTGGCCTGGCGCCGGGACAGCGAGCCGTACGCGGGCATGCAAGCCCTGCCAGGCGGGTTCATCCGGCTGGACGAGGACCTGCCGGCGGCGGCAGCCAGGGTGCTGGACGAGCGTGCCGGGCTGCCGGGCGCTCCAGTGCACCTTGAGCAACTGCAGACCTATGGTTACCCTGACCGGGACCCGACAAGGCGCGCGGTTTCTGTGGCTTACCTGGGCCTGGCACCAGACCTCCCCGCGCCGGACACGCCGCAGATGAGCTGGCAGCCGGTGAGCGCCCTGACTCAGATGGCCTTCGACCACGAGCGCATACTCTCCGACGGAACCGAACGCGCCCGCTCCAAGCTCGAGTACACCTCACTGGCTGCGGCGTTTTGCCGGAAAGAATTCACCGTCGGTGAGCTCCGCCGGGTCTATGAGATTGTCTGGGGCGTTCGGCTGGACCCGCGCAACTTCCACCGAAAGGTCACCGGCGCCCGCAACTTCCTGGTCAAGACCGGTGCGATGACATCCTCCGGTGGCGGCAGGCCCGCTCACGTCTACCGGCGCGGGAGCGCTGTCCTGCTGCACCCGCCCATGCTCCGGACACCTGCGGAGCGGCCGCGCCGCACCGGCAGTGATCGCCCGTTACCCTGATTCGGGAACGCCGATCAGCTCAGGAGGACAACGGTGTCCGAGCAGTCTCCACGGTTCCGGCGAGTGCTGGACCAGTTCGCCGGGTACAAGCCGGGCAAAGCGCCTGCGGCTACCGGCGGCAAGACCTTCAAGCTGTCGTCCAATGAGTCGCCTTATGACCCGCTCCCGTCGGTGGCGGCGGTCATCGCCGATGCCGCCCGTTACATCAACCGCTACCCGGATAACACCGCGGCCGCGCTGACTGAGGCGATAGCAGGGCGGTTTGGCGTGCCCGCGGAGCACATTGCCGTCGGGTGTGGCTCCGTCGGGATCGCGCAGCAGCTGCTGGAGGCGGTTGGCGAGCCAGGCGCCGAGGTTATCTACGCTTGGCGGTCGTTCGAGGCCTACCCGTACCTGTCGGACCTGGCGAACGCGACCTCGGTCCGGGTGCCGCTCGCCGATTTCGGCCATGACCTGCCGGCGATGGCCGAGGCCATCACCGACCGGACTCGCCTGATCTTCGTCTGCACGCCCAACAACCCCACGGGAACGGCGGTTAAGCGGGCCGAGCTCACTGCGTTCCTGGAGCAGGTGCCTGCGGACTGCCTGGTCGTGCTCGATGAAGCGTACGTGCAGTACGTCCGCGACCCCGAGGTCCCGGACGGGCTGAGCCTGTACGCCGGCCGTCCGAACGTGGCTGTGCTGCGGACCTTCTCGAAGGCTTACGGGCTGGCGGGCCTCCGGGTCGGCTTCCTGATCGGGCCCGAGCCAGTCGCGGAGGCGGTGCGGAAGACGATGCTCCCGTTCACCGTCAACTCGCTGGCCCAGGCCGCTGCGATCGCCTCGCTTGCTGCCGAGTCAGAGCTGCTCGAGCGTGTCGAGCACGTGGTCAAGGAACGGGACCGGGTCAGGCAGGAGCTGCTCGGTCAGGGCTGGACCGTGCCGCCGACGGAGGCCAACTTCGTCTGGCTGCCGCTCGGCGAGAGGTGTGCGGAGTTCAGCGACGCCTGCGATGCGGCCGGCGTCAGCGTCCGGCCGTACCCGCCCGACGGCGTGCGGGTGACGATCGCCGATGCCGAGGCCAACGACGCATTCCTGGCCGCTGCGGCCAGCTATCCGCACCGAGCCTGAGCGGCCCGGCGCAGTACTCGGCCCCTGTCGGTCGAGCTGCACGCAAAAAGAGCGAATCGGACTGCTGGCGGACCAGTGGGCGCCGTGCGCCGGCCTGAACGTCACTCGGCCCGCCTGATACCCCAAAATGGGGGGTATGGACACGCTGGCGCAGATTGACCTGGGCCTGGCCCAGGTGACTCTGCGAGCCGCGCGGGAGGGCGATGTCCCGGCCCTCGTCAGCCTGCTCGCTGCTGACCAGCTGGGGGCAACTCGCGACGGTGTGCGCGACGCCGCCGACCTGGCCGCATATACCGCGGCCTTCGACGCGATCGACGCCGATCCGGCCCACATCCTGGTCGTGGCTGAGCTAGCAGGCGAGATCGTCGGCACCATGCAGTTGTCGTTCCTGCCAGGGCTTGCCCGCCGGGGCGCACTGCGTGCCCAGATCGAGGCCGTCCGGGTCGCTGACAGCAGCCGGGGCAGTGGCCTTGGCGGCGGGATGATCGCCTGGGCGATCGCCGAGGCACGGCGGCGGGGGTGCGTCTTGGTGCAGCTGACCACCGACAAGTCCAGGCTCGATGCGCATCGCTTCTACCGGCGGCTGGGGTTCGTTGCCTCGCACGAAGGGATGAAGCTGGCCCTATGAGAAAGCTGGCCCCGTGAGAAAGCTGGCCCCATGAGAAAGCTGGCACAGTGAGCAAGCTCTACGTCATCCACGAGAACCCGGACTGGTACGCGCCGCTCGCGGCTGCCTTCGACCGCGCCGCAGTGCCGCATGAGCAATGGCTGCTCGGAGAGGCTGTGCTCGAGCTGGATGCCGAGCCGCCCGCAGGCGTGTTCTGGTCCAGGATGAGCGCGTCGTCACACACCAGGAACCACCCGTTCGCCAAGGACCAGACAAGGGGCGTGCTGGCCTGGCTCGAGGCCAGCGGCCGCCGGGTCGTCAATGGCCGCCGCGTGCTCGATCTGGAGATGAGTAAGGTCGAACAGCTGGCTGCGCTGCGGGCGGCCGGATTCGACGTGCCGCGGACAGTTGCCGTGGCCGGCCGCGCGGAGCTTGCGGCAGCTGGCAGGAAATTGCCCGTTCCCTTCATAATCAAGCCCAATCAGGGCGGGAAGGGCCTCGGCGTCCGGGCGTTCGCTAGTCACGCCGAGTTCGACGACTATCTCGCCGGGCCTGGCTATGAGCAGCCAGCGGACGGGATCACGCTGCTGCAGGAGTACCTCGTGGCTGCTGAGCCCCGGATCACCCGGGTAGAGATCGTCGGTTCCGAGTTCATCTATGCGATCACGGCAGACACGGCGCGCGGCGGGTTCGAGCTGTGCCCGGCGGATGCGTGCGCGATCGGCCCTGACGGCGCGCTGGCCGCCGAGCCGAGCCTGTTCGGGCTGCGGGCCGGCTTCGACCACCCGATCGTCGGCCGCTACCTTGACTTCGCGGCTGCGCACGGGATCGGCATTGCCGGCTTTGAGTTCATCGAGACGGCCGACGGGCGGCTCGTGACGTACGACATCAACACCACAACGAACTACAACGCCGAGATCGAGGCAGCCGCCCCGCGCCCTGCGCTGCCGGCGGTCGCCGCCTATCTCGGCCGGCTGCTGACTGAGGCGGGCTAGTGGCGATTACTTCCTTTGGCGTGACGGAGGTCTGATGCGATTCGGGTACTGGATGCCGATCTTCGGCGGCTGGCTGCGCAATGTGGCGGACGAGGGCATGCCGGTGTCCTGGCCGTATATCCGGGATCTGGCGGCCGAAAGCGAGCAGCTTGGCTTCGATCTGTCGCTGATCGCCGAGTTGAACCTCAATGACATCAAGGGCCATCGTGCCCCGTCGCTGGACTGCTGGACTCTCGCGCCTGCCGTGGCGGCTGCGACCAGCAGCCTTGAACTGATGCTCGCCGTGCGGCCGAACTACCATGCCCCGGCGCTGACAGCCAAGGCGCTGTCCACGCTCGACGTGATCGCGCCGGGACGGATCTCGCTCAACGTGGTGTCGTCCTGGTGGAAGGACGAGGCGGCCCAGTACGGTGCGCCGTTCGACGTTCACGACGCGCGGTACGCCCGGACGCAGGAGTGGCTTGAGGTTGTCGGCCGGGTGCTGCGCGAGGAGTCCGTAACCCATTCCGGGTCGCTGTACCACCTCGACGGCACGGTGCTCGAGCCGAAGCCCTCCCGGTTGCCGCCGGTCTATATGGGCGGCGAGTCGCCCAGGGCGAAGGACGTCATCGCCGCGCAGGCGGACGCATACGTTATGCACGGCGACGCGCCGGAGGTGATAGCCGCAAAGGTCGCGGACCTCAGCGCCCGGCGCGCCGCGGCAGGCGGCCGGCCGCTCACCTTCGGCGTGTCCGGTTATGTGATCTGCCGAGACACCGAGGCTGAGGCGCAGGCGGAACTGGACCGGATCCTGGACGTCCGATCGTCGCCTGAGGCCTACGCCTCCTACCAGGACTTCGTCACCGGATCACAGCTGGAGTCCCAGGTTTCGATCGAGGAGTACAGCGTCTCCAACCGTGGCCTGCGCAGCGGGCTCATCGGGACACCCGACCAGATCGAGCGGCGGCTGCGCGCCTACGAGCAGGCTGGCGTGGACCTCATGCTGCTGCAGTTCTCGCCGCAGCGGGAGGAGATGGCGCGCTTCAGCCGGGACGTGATCAGCAACTGGTCCGGCTAGGGGCTCGGCCCGCTAGCGGGCTGCCTCCTGGTCCAGTTCCTCGACAACCAGCCGGTAGGCCTGCCGCGGTCTGCCGGGGTGGCGGTTGCGTCGTGGCGGCAGCGGCAGTGCAAGTCCCTGGTCAGCCATGGCGCGCAGCTGCCGGCGAGCCGTCCGCGGGGTGACGGACAGCAGTTCGCCGGTCAGTTCGGCGTCAACGACTGGCGCGGCGTCAGCGGCAAGCTTCTGGGCGAGCCTGGTAAGCGTTTCCAGGCTGCGCAGCCGGTTAAGGCTGTCTGGCGGCGGGCCGGCCCGCGCAGCAGGCGGCCTGCCGACCGCTCGCTGGGCACGGGGGGCCGCTAGCGCCGGCCCGCTATGGCCCGCTCCACTTTGCCCCGGTCCGCCTGGTCTTGGCCCGCTAAGACGTGGGATGCCGGGACTGGCGCCGCCGGATACCGGACCGGATGAGAGTGCCCCGGACGAACCTGTGCCGGCCGCATAAGGTTGCTGAGCTGGCAAGGTGCCCGGCTCGGCGGTGGCCGCGTTGGCAAGATCGGCCGCGGCGGCTTGGAGCCGTCCCGCCTGCAGCCGCAGCTGGCGAGTCGCGCCCGCTGGCGGCCCTGGCGCCAGCTGCTGGCGCGCGACTTCCTCAGCCTCGCGATCCGTTCGCCCGGTGCCGATGCCGATGTCGAGGCCGACGCCTAGCGTCCGCGCTGCCGTCGCCTTGAACTGCAACTCTCCGCCCCCGCCGGTGGCGGCTGCCAGCGAGCCGCCGGTGGCAATCATCAGAAATCCGTGTTCGCTTACCCGGCTGACAGTCGCGTCCATCTGCTGAGCCTCGTGCACGAGGAAGCCGTGCACAGCCAGCCGGAGCTCTTCGCGCGCCTGGCGAGGCGCGCGCCGGCCAGGCCGGTCGCGCAATTCCGGCACTTCGACCAGCGCGACTGCGAGCTGTGCCGCGGTCAGCGCATGCCGCTCAGCTAGCAACATCGCCGTCCGCAGTGCTGAGGCGATCGCGGGATCGGACGGCTGCACGGCGATGGCGGGCACCTGGCTCGCCGCGAGCCGCCGCGCCACCTCGTCAAGGCAGGTAATCGCGGCCGACGTCTGGCCGAGTTGCCAGAGCCGGGAGTGGTAGGAGGCCATCGCCGCTGGCGTTGCGATTTCCTCGCGGACATGCAGCCGGCGGGCGGTGACGCCTAGTTCCGACAGAGCGTGCATCACCTCAAGCCGGCTGAATGTGTCGAAGCTCGCCCGGGCCGGGTCGTAGCCCGCCTGGTCCGCACGCACCAGCGCCGCCATCAGCGGTCCGTCGGCAAGGTGGACGAAGGTGGCTGGGCAGTGCAGGACGCCTGCCCTCCGCGCGTACTCGAGGGGGGCTTGACTGGCGAACAAGCAAGCGTCGGCAGTGCCGAGCCTGCGCGCCTTGTCCGGCGCCTGGAGTTCGTCGGCGTAGGCCGCTGTCAGCAGGCGGTAACGCAAGCTGTCGTCGTCGGTGTCGTCCGCGCTCATGCGAAGGTTCCCGCCGTCGCCACCGGAGTGACCGGGCAGGCCAGCGGCAAGGACAATCCGCTCCAGCAATGCGTGGGGCCCGACTAGCCCGACCGTCACTTCCTGGTGTGCCGGCAGGCCCCCGCCCGCCGCGCCCCGGCCAACTCCTCCAGCCACTGCGGCAACCCCGTCCTGCCACCGAGATTCTTGCTACCTACTTCCTAACTCACGGTTGGGCTGGCGGGAAGAAGGCAAATCAACGAGAGCGCTGGAGGCGCGCATAAAGCATCCGATCGGCAGGCAACAAGCACGGCCAGCAGGCGACGAGTACGGCCGCCAGCCAGATGCGGCCGAGCGGAGAATACCGGCAGCCGACGAGGCGGCCAGCGGCCAAGACGCTCGGCGCTAGCCGGCCACCTCGTAGCTGACGTCCGCGCCGAGCGTTGCCAGCCTGGCGGCAACCGAGGCGTGGCCGCGGTCGATCAGGTAGCCGGGTGCCACGACAGTCTCGCCGTCGGCGGCCAGCCCGGCCAGGATCAGTGCCACACCGGACCGGAGATCGTGCGCGATGACCTCGCAGCCATGCAGCGGCGTGGGCCCGTGGACCAGGACGGCGTTCCCGGCCATCTCGACCTTGGCGCCCATCTTGTTGAGTTCCTCGGCCAGCATGTAGCGGCCGTCGAAGATAGTCTCCCGGATGTAGCTGGTGCCGTCCGCCAGGCAGCCGAGCGCCATGATCGGCGACTGCAGGTCGGTGGCGAAGCCGGGATACGTGTCGGTGATGACGTTGATCGGCCGCAGCTGGCGGTCCCGCCTGACTTGCACGATCGCGCCGTGAGTGGCGAACTCCACGCCCATCTGCTCGAGCTTCCAGCGCGCGACTCCGAAATGCTCGAGCGACGCGCCGACCAGGCTGACCTCACCGCCGGTGATGGCAGCGGCCATCGCGAACACGCCGGCATCGATCCGGTCGGCCATGACGGTGTGCTCGACCGCCGTCAGCTCGTCGACGCCCTCGACGGTGATGAAGCCGGTGCCGCCGCCGGTAATGCGGGCGCCCATCTTCGTCAGGAACGCGATGACGTCGAGCACCTCGGGCTCGAGCGCGGCGTTGTCGATGATCGTGGTACCGGGCGCCATAGACGCCGCCATGATCAGGTTCTCCGTGCCGGTGTGTGACGGCGTGTCCAGGTACAGGTGCGCACCGCGCAGCCGGTCGGCCTTGATGCGGATGGCGGTCTCGTCCTCGTCCACGATGGCCCCGAGCCGGGCGAATCCGCGGTAGTGGAAGTCCAGGCTGCGCCTGCCGAGGTTGCAGCCGCCGACCTCGCCCTCGATCGTGGCCTCGCCGAGCCGGTGCAGCAAGGGCGGCACGAACAGCACCGAGGCGCGGAACCGGCTGGCGATATCGGCTGGCAGCACCGAGCTGGTCAGCTCGGAGGCATCGACGACGAGTGTCCGCTCGGCTTCGTGGAACTTCACCACGGCACCCACGGCCTGGGCCAGTTCGACAGCCCGCCGGACGTCCTCGATCGCCGGGACGTTCCGGAGCACCGTGCGGCCTTTCTCCGCTAGCAGCGACGCGGCGATCATCTTCAGCGCGGCGTTCTTAGCACCTTGGACGAAGACAGTGCCTTGCAGCGGGTTGCCGCCTCGGACGATATAGCGGGTCTCGGGACCGCTCGTCATCGTGATGGAACTCCCGTCAGTTAGCCGCATTCCGCCGATAGCCGTAGCTCTGCCTGGCTGCTCTGCCCATGCAGACTGCGGCCCACCTTGACCAAGGCCGCCCGCTTGTCGTGACGTTAAGTATTCCACCACTACCGAGCCTTCCAGACCATGATGGCAGTGTTACGTGACGCACCTGAGTGACTTCGTAGCGTAATGACCTGGGGATATAGCTCTCAGCTCCAGCGCATGCCGGTGATACGTTCAAAGGCCGCCACATACATCTGCCTAGTTCGCTCGACGATGTCGTCGGGCAATGGCGGCGGCGGCTCTTGGCCGTGTCTGTCCCATCCTGAGGCTGGAGACGTGAGCCAATCCCGGACGAACTGTTTGTCAAACGAAACCTGACTGCTGCCAGGCTGCCAGGACTCGGCCGGCCAGAACCTCGACGAGTCCGGGGTCAGCACTTCGTCGGCCAGGCGCAGGGTCCCGGCCTGGTCGAAGCCGAGCTCGATCTTGGTGTCGGCCACGATGATGCCGCGCTCCGCTGCCAGGCTGGCGCCACGCCGATAGACCGCTAGCGTGATCCGCTCCAGCTCAGCAGCAACGTCCGGGCCAACGAGCCGGTCCAGTTCGCTCCGGGTCAGGTTCTCGTCATGCTGCCCCTGCGGCGCCTTAGTGTCCGGGTCGAAGATCGGCTCGGGAAGCTGCGATCCGTCAGTCAGCCCTGGCGGCAGCCGGGAGCCGGCTACGACCCCGTCCTGGCGGTAATCGGCCAGCCCGGTACCGGTCAGATAGCCCCGCGCCACGCATTCCACCTGCACCATTTCCAGCGGCATACAAGCCAGCGTGCGCCCGGCGAATTCCGCCGGGATTGACGCCGCAACCAGATGGTTGGGGACAATATCGGCCAGCCGCTCGAACCACCAGGCCGAAAGCCGGGTCAGGATTTTGCCTTTGTCAGGGATGGGCGTGGCCAGCACATAATCAAACGCAGAGATCCGGTCGGAGGCAACCAGCAGCAGCACGCCGTCGTCGGTCTGGTAGAGCTCCCTTACCTTTCCCGAGTAAATGTGCCGCAGGCCCGTCGCCGGGCGGCCAGCCTGGTTGTCCGCCGTCACACTAGCCGTTCCAGCCGGTCGAAGACCCCGCCGAGCCTGCGCACGTAGTGCTCAGGGCTCGACACCTCGTCCAGCCGCATCTCGTCCAGCTCCTGGCCGCGCGCCGCCGCGTGCTTACGCAGCGTCTCCCTGAACGGCACACCGGACTGCCATGTTTCCATCGCCGCACCTTGCACGAGGGTGTAGGCCTCCTCCCGTGACATTCCAGCGGCCACTAGATCCAACAGCACGGCGGAAGTGTAAATGAGGCCATGGCTTGACTCGAGATTTGCCAGCATGCGGGCCGGGTCGACGACCAGGCCCTCCATCACGATCGTGGTCTGCTCGAGCAGGTAGTCCGTCGCGATCGCAGCGTCCGGCAGGGCGACCCGCTCGGTCGAGGAGTGGGATATATCACGTTCGTGCCACAACGGGATGCCCTCCATCACCGGAACGACCTGTGCCCTGACAATCCGTGCCAGCCCGCTGACGCGCTCTGCCTTGACCGGATTCCGCTTGTGTGGCATCGCGGAAGAGCCCTTCTGGCCGGCGCCGAACGGTTCGGCTAGCTCGGCCACCTCGGTCCGCTGACCGTGCCGGATCTCGATCGCGATCGCGTCGCAGACCGAGGCAATGAGGGCCAGCACACTCACCCACTCCGCGATGCCGTCCCGCAGCACCACCTGGGTAGCCACGTCCGCCGGGCGCAGGCCCAGCTCCCCGAGTACCTCGGCCTCAATCACCGGGTCGAAATTGGAGTAGGTGCCAACCGGCCCCGACAGCTTGCCGACGGCAACCGACTGGCGGGCCCTCAGCAGCCGGTCCCGGCACCGGTGAATGGCGAAGGCGAAATCGGCGACCCGGTGCCCCCAGACGTCCGGCTCGGCGTGAATGCCGTGCGTCCGGCCGACTCGCAGCGTGGTGCGGTGTGCGAGTGCGTGCTCACGGAGCACGTGCAGCAGCTTCTCGCACCGGGCGGTCAGCAGGTCGGTGGACTCCGCGAGCTGGATGGCCAGCGCGGTGTCGAGCAGGTCCGATGAGGTCATGCCGTAATGCACGTATGCGGCCGCCTCACGCGGCGTCGTGTTGTTAGCCCAGGCGGACAAAAACGCGATCACGTCGTGGCCGGTCACGGCCTCTAGCGCGGCAACCGCCTCAGGCGCTGGCGGCGGGGCGGCGGCTACCGGGCCGACCGCCTCGTCCGGCACAGTCCCGGCCCGCGCGTGCGCTGCCAGCACGAGCGTCTCGACCTGGCACCACAGCTCGTACTTGTGGGCCTCGCTCCAGACATAGCCCATCTCGGGCAGCGTGTAACGCTCGATCACCCCCCTATCCTGCCGCATCGCTTCGACCCGGCTTGGCGCCGCCCGTGACGGGCTCGGCGAGCAGCGGCGCCACCAGCACGCCCGCCACCAGCAGAAGCTGGACGTCCAGCCCGGCGGCCAGCCCGACGACGATGGTCGCCAGGGCCGCGATCGCGGCGGCCACCCGCAGCCGGACGGGGCCAGTGCGCAGCATCTGCCTGATCAGGACATCGCCGGCCAGGAACAGCGCGGCGCCGCCCGCCAGTACGGCCGCCTGCCCAGTCCTGGCTGCGACGTCCTGGCCGGCTCCACCCCCCGCCCCGAGCTCGGACGTAGCCGCGGGGGGCCCGGCAGCCTGTACGACCGCCATGAGAATCGCGGCAGCCATCGCCACGAGTCCGAGCAGCAGGGGGATGTAGCCATAGAACAGCGCCCTGAGGGCCAGTTGCGTGCGGCGCGAGCTGCTCGCCTCGGCCAGGGCCCGCTCCGCCCGCTCCTCGTCGCCGGCGCCGAACACGATCCACCACAGCGCGGCAGCTACCGCGAGGCCCAGCACCGCAGCTATGAGCAGCCGCGAGCTGATGCCGGGTGCCTGGCTAACCGGCCCGGCCGCGCCAACGCCCACCGCGGCAACAGATTCGCCGATCGCCACGATCAGCAGGGCGTTGTGCCGTTCGGCGAAGTGCTCGGGCCGGAGCTCGAAGAAGCTGGCAGGGCGGACGATCAGCGGCGACCCGAGCTGAACCGCGAGCGCGAGGATCCACAGCAGGTAGGCGGCGATGTTGTCCTTCCCGGCCGGACTGTGCAGCAAGCCGGCGGCGGTGACCAGTAATGCCGAAGCGATGTTGAACGGCGCCACCCGCAGGATGTTGGCGTTAACGCGGTAGTAGAGGACAGCGTGCACTATGACCACCATGAGGTAGCCGAGCCCGAGCACGACGCCGTAGCCCGCGAATCCCGCCGGGATCGCGAGTCCGACTACCAGGAGGCCGGCCGTGCCTGTGCTCGCCTGGACTCCACCGGGCGGCGACCTGGCAGACCG
>DASXIA010000209.1:0-1751 GCA_036488155.1 Streptosporangiaceae bacterium
TTCACCGTCACGCACGCGGGCGGAAAAGAATTGGAGGAGCCGCTGGTCGTCCGGCCGACGTCGGAAACGATCATCGGGGAGATGATGACCAAGTGGATCAGCTCGCACCGGGACCTGCCGCTGCTGCTGAACCAGTGGGCCAACGCGCTCCGGTGGGAGATGCGGCCCCGGATGTTCCTGCGCACCAGCGAGTTCCTCTGGCAGGAAGGTCACACCGCGCACGCCACCTCGGCTGAGGCACTCGCCGAGACGATGCTGGCGCTGGACTTCTACCAGGACGTGTCCGTGGAGATGGCCGCCCTGGCCACCGTGCCGGGCGAGAAAACGCCGGGAGAGCGGTTCGCCGGGGCCGAGCGTACGTTCACGATCGAGGCCATGATGCGGGACGGGCGCGCCCTCCAGTCCGGCACCTCGCACTTCATGGGGACGAACTTCGCGGCGGCATTCGGGATCACTTATACCGGCGAGAGCGGCACCGCCGAGCTGTGCCACACCACGTCCTGGGGCATGAGCACGAGGATGATCGGCGGCCTGATCATGACCCACGGCGACGACAAGGGCCTCATACTGCCGCCGGCGCTGGCTCCCTATCAGGTGGTGATCGTCCCGATCGGACGCGGGGAGCAGGCCGATACGACGTCGTCCGCGGCAACCGAACTGGCCGGCAGGCTGCAGCGCGCGGGCATCAGAACCCATGTCGACGACCGGCCGCAGATGTCGCCCGGCTTCAAGTTCAATGACTGGGAGATGCGCGGCGTACCGATCCGGCTCGAGCTTGGCCCGCGGGACCTGGCCGCCGGCACCGCGCTGATGTCCCGCCGCCTGAATTACCGGCAGCCGGACGCCGCCAAGGTAGCCATCCCGCTGGACGCGGCGCCGGACCTCCTGGCTGCCGAGCTTGCCGCGTTCCAGGCGATGCTGGCGCAGCGGGCCGCCGACTTCCGCGACGACCACACAGCCGTTGTCGATTCCTGGCCTGAGTTCGTCGCCGCCGTCGCAACCGGCTGGGCGCTAGCGTTCCACTGCGGCGACCAGGTATGTGAAGACGAGATCAAGGCAGAAACCACGGCTACTCCTCGCTGCATCCCCCTGGCGGGCGAACCCGAGCAGGGCACCTGCGTTCGCTGCGGCAAGCCGTCCGCGTACGGCAAGCGGCTGATCTTCGCCCGCGCCTACTGAGCAGGGCCGGCCGCGCTTACCCTTCATTCGCCGGGTAATGCCGGGAACGCGCGCTGCGGTGCCGGCCGGGTAGTCCCCGGGAAATGAGCTATCCTGCCTGTGGCGTTGTGGGGCGCCACCGGGTCCGCGGGCAGGACTTAGTCCACCTTCACGCTTTATCTGGCTGACTGCAGGCGACTTCCTGAGCGGCCTGGCACGCGGACCTCCAGGGCCGTAGGGGAGACGTCATGGCAGTGCTTCCAGTCCAGCCCCACCTCGATCATCTGCGCCGCGAGGCACGAGACCTGCTGCGCGCGGCTCGCGCTGGCGACGCCACCGCGACCGCTCGCATCCTCGCGTTCTCGGATCGGCTCAGCCTGGCCGCCGCCCAGCTGGCTGTTGCCCGCGATTACGGGTTCGCGAGCGGGGCGTAGCTCACGGCGGAGGTTCAGGCCCGAGTGGACGACATGGCCACGCTGGCCGACGAGTTCTGCCAGGCCAGCATCCGCGACTGGACCGGTCGTGCGGTCAAGATACTCGCCGCCCGGCCAGAGCTCGCCGGCTACAACCTGGCCACCGCCGTAGTGCTCGGC
>DASXIA010000248.1:0-12313 GCA_036488155.1 Streptosporangiaceae bacterium
GTCACAGGTCAGCACGCCGTTGCCGACCGGCGTCCCGGCGTCAAGCGCCACCCTGGCCAGGCCGTAGGTCACCGCGTCACACACGTAGTCGAAGTGCGGTGTGCCGCCTCGAATCACCGCGCCCAGGCATGCCACCGCGTCGTGGCGGCGGGCCAGCTCAGCTGCCACCACGGGCAGCTCCACGGCGCCGGGTACCCGTACGACGCACGGGTCAGGGATCCCGCAGGCGCGCGCCGCGGCGACCGCACGGTCGACCAGCTGATCAGTGATCTCAGCGTGCCAGCGAGTTGCCGCGATCGCGACACTGAGGCCCGCGGCGTCGACCACCTGCCCGTCAGGCCGGCCCGCCCCGCTCACCGCAGGCCTGCGGCAGAGGCTGCAGATCCAGGGGCCGACCCTGGCGGACCCGCGGCAGAGTTCGCATCCCGGCTAGCGCCCGAAATGCTGCCGCCCAGCGGGCGGCCATTTGCCGTCAGGCCCACGGCGCCCAGATCCCCGACAGCCGGGAGGTTATCGATCTGGTGGCCGAGCCGGTCCCGCTTCGCGGTCAGGTAGCGCAGGTTATGCGGGGTCGGCGGGGCCGGAAGCCCGACACGCCCGGTCACCGTCAGGCCGAATCCGGCCAGCCCGCTGACCTTATCCGGGTTGTTGGTCAGCAACCGCAGCGATAGCACTCCGAGGTCGGTCAGCATCTGAGCGCCTGTCGAGTACTCCCGCGCGTCCACCGGAAACCCGAGCTCGGTATTAGCGTCCACGGTATCCGCGCCGCCGTCCTGTAGCTGGTAAGCCCGCAGCTTCGCCAGCAGCCCGATCCCGCGGCCCTCGTGACCGCGAAGGTAGAGCACAACGCCGCGTCCTTCGCCAGCGATCGTCGCCATAGCCGCGTCGAGCTGGGCGCCGCAGTCGCAGCGGCCCGACCCGAACACGTCGCCGGTGAGGCACTCCGAGTGCATCCGGACCAGCGGGTCCGGGCCAGGGGCAGCCAGGTCGCCGAGCACCAGCGCCAGGTGCTCGGTGCCATCGACCAAATTCAGGTAGCCGACGGCCCGCCAGTCGCCGAACTGGTTCGGCAACCGGGTCTCGACTACCCGGCTTACGATCCGCTCGTGCTGGCGGCGATAGGAGATCAGCTGCTCGATCGAGATCAGGGCCAGACCGTGCTCGGTGGCGAACTTCCGTAGGTCAGGGAGCCTGGCCATGGTCCCGTCATCGTTGACGATCTCGGCGAGCACGCCCGCCGGGGTCAGCCCGGCAAGCCTGGCCAGGTCGACCGCCGCCTCGGTGTGCCCGCGCCGACGGAGCACTCCGCCCGCCGCGTACCGCAACGGGAACACGTGGCCCGGCCGGACGATCTCGTACGGCTCGGTCGCCGAGTCCGCCAGCGTGCGTATGGTCCTGGCCCGGTCGGCAGCGGAAATCCCGGTAGTCACGCCATCGCGAGCGTCCACGCTGATGGTGTAGGCGGTGCGCATCCGCTCGGCATTCTGCGTCGTCATCAGCGGCAGCTGAAGCCGGTCAAGCATCTCCCCCGGCATCGGCACGCAGATCACGCCACTGGTGTAACGGATCATGAAGGTCAGCAGCTCAGGCGTCGCCTTGCTGGCCGCAAAGATGATGTCGCCCTCGTTCTCCCGGTCAGCGTCATCAATGACAACCACCGGCCGGCCGGCCGCGATATCCGCTATCGCACGCGCCACGTCATCCAGCTGACCACCAGCTGCCGGCGCCACGGCGTCCTGCCAGGTCACAGCGTCCTCCCGGCGAGCAGGCGCTCCACATACTTGGCAATCATGTCGACTTCGAGGTTAACGACCGCGCCCGGCTGCTTGCTTCCGAGCGTGGTCCGCTCCAGCGTGGCCGGGATCAGGCTCACCTCGAACCAGTGCTCACCGTCAGACTCGCCAAGGGCCGATACCGTCAGGCTGATGCCGTCGACGGCCACGGATCCTTTTTCCACCAGGTAACGCGCTAGTGACGGCGGGATCGATATCCGCACCACGTCCCAGTTGGCGGCCGACTGGCGGGCCACCAGGGTGCCCGTGCCGTCGACATGACCCTGCACGATGTGACCGCCGAGACGGTCGTCTGGCCGCATTGGCCGCTCCAGGTTAACGGCGGCGCCGGGAGTCAGGGCGCCCAGACTGGACCGGCTGAGCGTCTCGCCCATCACGTCCGCGCTAAAAGCGCCGTCCTGGGAACCGGTCACCGTCAGGCACACACCGTTGATCGCGATGGAGTCGCCATCACTGGCATCGCTGGTAACCAGCGGCCCGCGCACTGTTAGCCGGGCGGAGTCGCCGGCCCTCTCGACGTCGACGACCTCGCCGAGTTCTTCTACGATCCCGGTAAACACCGCGTCCTCCTCCGGAGCCTTCGACCCAGCGGGTCTGTTTCGGGCTCCGGGGGGATGCGCTAGCTGCGCAACCGCGGGTTCGCTGCCGGCCCCGCATCTGCAGGCACTGGGTCAACAGGCCCTGCATTCAGCAGGCTCGCGCTCGCCGCGCACGTGCTGCCTCCCATCCGGACTTTTACCGTCGGTCCCGGAATTTCACCGAGTCAGCCAGCCGATGGCTTCGGCTGGGTCGCGGACTGTCACCGCCGGTTCGGAATTTCACCGACCCCGGAGCACGTACTTCTCAGAACTAGTCTGCCATGTCAGGTATTCCGGTGTCGCCTGCCGCGATTGTGGCCTGCACCACCCTGCGTGCCGCCGGTCACGCCTGGCGCGGCGCGCCTCGGCGCGAGAGGACGTCGATGGTCGCCGCCGCGAGTAGCACCGCGGCGACCACGATGTCAATCACGTCGCTCGACACCCCTAGCAGGTAGAGGCCGTTGTAGATGCCACCGATGACGAGACCGCCCAGAACGCCATGGATGGTCTTGCCCCGGCCGCCGAAGAGGCTGGTGCCACCGATGACCGCCGCGGCCACCGCCAGCAGCACGTAGTTGTTGGCGGCCTTGATGATGTTGGTGGTCAGCGAGACCTGCCATGAGACGAACAGGACGCCCGCGATCCCGGAGGTCAGGGCGGCGAGGACGAAGCCCCACGTTCGGACGGCGGAGAGTCTGACCCCGGCTCGCCGCGCCGCCTCGGGGTTGCCGCCGATGGCATAGACGTAGCGGCCGAAGCGGGCTCGCTGCAGTAGGACCGTCGAGGCGGCGAGGACGACGAGGACGATCGGAATGATGTAGGGAACTCCCTCGATCACGCCGGAGTGGGCTCGGTTGACGTTGCAGATGGCGACGAGCGCGATCCCGGCCACCGTCATAAGGACGATCTTCAGCGCGGTGAGGCTGCGCGGCGGAGTCTCCAGGCCCGCGCGGCGCCTGCGGGCGTCCCGCAGCCAGAGCCACGCGCCAGCGGCTCCGACCAGCGCGGCCAGCAAGATCCAGCCGACCACCGGGTCGAACTGCCCCCAGAAGATGTCGTAGAGGACGACCTCGTTGGTGAACCGGGAGTTGCCGATGCTCACCAGCGACCCGCCGAGGAAGATGATCCCGATGCCCTCCAGGATCAGCAGCCCGCCGAGGGTGACGATGAACGACGGCATCTTCAGCCGCGCCACGAGCGTTCCCTGGAAGGCGCCCCACGCAGAGCATGCGAGCAACGTCACTATGATCGCCGCCCACCATGGCCAGTCCAGGCCGTTCGGCTGCACAAGCCTGGCGACCACGGCAGCGCTCAGCGCCATGACCAGGCCGACCGAGAGGTCGATCTCGCCGAGGAGCAGAGCGAAGATCTCAGCCATCGCCAGCACCATATAGACGGTGCTCTGCTCGAATAGCTGGACCAGGTTCTGCGCCGACAGAAACTTCGAGTTCGCGGCCTGGAAGCTGATGGCGACGATCACGATAGCCAGGACCACGGGCAGGACGCCGCTGTTGCCGCTGCGGACGCGGAGCCACCAGGCCCGGAAGTACTGATGCAGCGACTGGGCGAGTAGCTCGGGCGGGACGTCAGCCGCGGTGGCCGCGGGAGCGGCGGTGGGGTCGATCACGTCAGACACGGGTCACGCTCCCAGTCCCGCGCCGTGACAGCACGTCTACTAGCACTGCGGCGAGGAGCACCCCGCCTGGCACGATGTATTCCAACGGCGCGGCCAGGGTACCCAGGTTCAGCAGGGACACGCCGTAGGCAATGCCGCCGATGAGAAGGCCACCGAGAACACCGTGGATTGCCTTACCCCGGCCGCCGAAGAGGCTGACGCCGCCGATGACCGAAGCGCCCACCGAGTACAGGACGAGCTGACCGGGATCTGCCGTGTTGGTGCTGTACTGACCGTAGAAGAAGGAACCGAGCAGGATGCCGCCAAGACCGGCGGTCGCCGAGCACAACGCGAAGGACCAGGTGCGCATGGCGGCGAGGCTGACACCGGCGCGGCGGGCCGCTTCGGGGTTGCCGCCAATGGCATAGACGTAGCGGCCGAAGCGCGTTCGCTGGAGCAGGAGCGTCCAGGCGCCAAGGACGACAAGGACGATGGGGATGACCCACGGAACTCCCGCCACGCTCACGAGGGCGGTGCCACGGTTGGCATTGCAGACCAGCACCACAGCTACTCCGACCAGCGCCACCAGGGCGATCCTGATTGCTATCAGGCTGGCCGGGGGAGTCACCAGGCCCTGGCGTCGCCTAGCGGATGCGCGTAGCCAGAGCGCCGTGCCGGCGATCCCGACTACCACCGCTAGTACGACCCAGCCGACCACGGGGGAGATCAGCCCCTGGACGAGGTCATAGATAACGCGCTGGTTGGACACCGTAGTGCTGACGCCGAGGTTGCCGTTGGCCCCGCCGAGTATGACGAGGAGGATTCCCGAGAAGAGCAGGAACCCGCCCAGGGTCACGATGAAGGAGGGGATCTTGAGCCGGGCAATCAGCGTCCCTTGGAGGGCGCCGATCACGCCACAGCAAGCCAGCGCGGCCAGGATCGCTGCCCACCACGGCCAGCCGGGCCCGGGCTGCTGGACCAGCTTGAAGGCGATCACCCCGCCGATGAGCGCGACCGCGCCGACCGAGAGGTCGATCTCCCCGAGGAGCAGGACAACTGTCTCAGCCATCGCCAGCACCATGTAGACGGTGCTCAGCCCGAAGATATAGACGAGATTGCTCGGCCTAAGGAAGGCGTGCTCGGGTGTAACCACCTCGAAGACGACAGCGACCAGCACAATGGCCAGGACCACTGGCAGCATGCCGCTGTTGCCGCTGCGGACCTGCAGCCACCATGCCCGGAAGTACTGGCGCAGCGACTGGGCGAGCAGCTCGGGTGGGACGTCGGCCCCGGCGGTCTTAGGGGCAGCGGTGGGATCGACTGCCGTCCTGGCGTCGGTCGTCTCCGTCGGGGTCTCGCCGGAGTGCGCGGTCACGGGTTTTCCCCGATCCGGGCCATGGGTTCAGGCCTCGCCACTGGCGGATCCGGCAGGCTCGAACGGTCGCCCGTTCGCGCTACCCGTCGTCATGTACTCCACCACGCTCTGCCGGGTGAAGTCAGTGGCCGGCCCCTCGGCCACCATCCGCCCCAGGTGCAGCACGGCTATCCGGTCCGCGACCTCGAAGACGTCGTTCAGGTTGTGGGAGATAACCATCACTGCCAACCCACGGTCCCGGAGCCGTTCAACCAGGTCCAGCACTGTCCGGGTCTGCACAACCCCGAGGGCGGCGGTGGGCTCGTCCAGCAGCACGAGCTTGGAGTTCCACATCGCCGCCTTGGCGACCGCCACCGCCTGCCGCTGACCTCCGGACAGGGAGGCCACCGGCTGTCGGATCGAGCGCACCGTGGTCACCCGCAGGGTGCTCAGTGTCTCGGCCGCCTGCCGCTCCATGGAGTCCTCGTCGAGCAGGCCGCGGCGCAGCCGCTCCCGGCCGAGAAACATGTTCTGGACAATGTCCAGGTTGTCGGCCAGCGCCAGATCCTGGTACACGGTTTCGATCCCCAGCGCGGAGGCGTCCCGGGTGCTTCGAATGTGGACCGGTCGCCCCTCGAAGTAGATCTGACCGTGGTCGGGCTGGTGCACACCGGCGATGCAGCGGGTAAGCACCGACTTCCCGGCGCCGTTGTCCCCGCACAGCCCGGTCACCTGGCCCGCCGGCAAGTCGAGGTTCACCCCGTAGAGCGCCTGCACCGGCCCGAAGTGCTTGTCAATGCCCCGCAGCTTCAGCAGGGGTTCGACCCCGTCGCTGCCGCGGCTCGCGCCGTCCGCGGCTTCGTTCGTCTCAGTCAACTTTTAAGACCTGTCAGTAGCCTTGCCGATGTCGGCCGCTCCGGTATCCCAGCAGCCGGAAAGCATAACGGCGTTCCTCGCTTCCGCTGTTCCCGTTGGCCCGGGCTGGCGGACCCGTCCTGCTGGAGGGTCCGCCAACCCGGTTGCGAACAGCGGTCGATGAAATCCGCCGGGGTCCGCTAGATCAGATGATCACTGGATCCCGTCTGCGGAGCACACGCTCGCACCCGCGATTAGGCAGATGGCCGAGGCCGGGTCGAATCCGTCCTTGACCACCGTCGACTCCATGTTGGCCTTGGTCACCCAGACCGGGGTCAGCAGGGACGCCGGCTCTTTAATGGTCGAGTCGGCTGGGTCGGTGGTCGACCCGTTCAGCAGGCCCGCCGGCGGCTTGTCGCCGGCCAGCAGGATCGTGGCCAGGGACACGGCATCCTGGGCCTCCTTGTAGACGGCCTTGTACACGGAGCCGCACTGATATCCCTCGAGGATCCAGGCCATGCCCTGGGCCGTGGCGTCCTGCCCAGTCGTCGGAATCTTGTTGGGCTTGACCCCGGCCGCCTTGAGGTCGGTGATCACCGAGTTCGCGAGCCCGTCATTGGCCTCAATAGTGGCGTTGATCTTCGAGTTAGCGGTGAACGCCTGCTGGAAGATCGTCTGACCCTTGGTGTTGTCCCACCCAGGGGCGAAGTTCTCGGCAACCAGCTTCATGCCCAGGCTGTTGCTCGCGCCCGCGCTGACTGTCTTGGCCGCCTGGCCCCAGACCACCTTGTTGTAACCCGTGGCAAAGGAGATTGCGTTGGGATCGGTGTCCTCGCCGCCATTCAGGACGTAGACCTGAGGCTTGGAGACTCCCCAAGACTTAACGCAAGACTCGAAGCCCTGGCCAATCAGCTCGCCCACTTGCTCGTTGTTGAAGCTGACGTAATAGGTCTTTGAGCCCTGGAAAGTGGCGCGGTCGTAGCTGATCAGCGTGACGCCCTTGGACTGTGCCAGCTTCGCGATCGCCACGCCAGTCGGGCCGTCGAGCGGGTCCATGATCAGGATCTTGGCGCCCAGGTTGATGTCAGCGGTGGCATCGTCTAGCTCGGTCGCGTCGCTGCCCTGCGCGTTGTCGATCCGGTACTGCGCCTGGGTATACCCGGCGTCGGCAAACGCAGCGTTCAGGTACGGCTGGTCGAAGTTGACGTACCGCGTCGACGACGTGGTGTCAGGCAGGATCACGCCCACCTGCAGGGTGTTGGCTCCCTTGGTCGCGAACGCGGTCAGCGGCTTGAACTTGGACATCGTCGACGCGATGTTGACGGTAAAGGAACTGATGCTCAGCCCCTTTGGAATCGTGTTCGAGCCGCTTGACGTCGATGTCGACGACGGGCTCGACGATCCGCAGGCCGCAGCCGCCAGGCTAACGACGGCGGCAAGGCTCACCCAGCCGGCTAGGCGAACGCGTCGGAACGTGACGCCGCCTTGGGAACGGGAGGGCCGGCCTCCCTTACTCCTGTTACTCATAGCCAACCCCTATACCCCTTTCGCCCGAAGGCACCCAGATGATCATTCGAGACAACATACAGGAAGCATTCTCTTCACTAACTACGCTTTGGTAACAATGCTAGATCATCTAGACATCAGGCTAGATGAGACATTCTAGACATTGCTGCCGATGGCCACAGCAGGCCACCGCCTTGGAGGCTGAGCGCAAGAGAAACACCTCGCTTGTTAGCGGGACGCCCGGTAATGACGGGCTCTGCACGAGCCCAGCGGTCCCTCCCGCGTGGGGGTCAAATCGCCTTCCGTGGCAAACACTAAGGCGCGATCGGTGAACGGCTCCATTAACATCCGCGTAACCTCATGAAAATTTCGTAAACGAAATACCAGCAGGTCACGGGGCCAGCCGCACTCGGGGCGGGGAATGTGTTAACCAAGTCAATAACAACACGTTTAGGCAACAGACCGGTTGCAAGTGTTGCAACGTACTTGCGCAGCGGGCCGGATGTCGGAGCCGCACCTCAATTGCCCAGCGGGTGCCGATGACGGATTCGGACCATCGTCGTCAGTCCGCCAGGATCCGGTAACCAGCCCGCGGCTGAGTGACGATCAGCGGCGTGCCGTTGGTCTCAAGCTTTGCCCGGAGCCGCCGGATGTAGACCCGGACGTACTCAGTCTCGGTCTCGTACCCGTGGCCCCAGACCCGTCGCAGCAGGTGCGAGTGGCTGAGCAGCTTGCCCCGGTTGATCGCGAGCTCCCGCAGCAGAGCGAACTCCGTCGGGGTCAGGTGCACGGCGAGTCCGCGCCGGGTGACCTGCTCGTTCGCCAAGTCGATGACGAGGTCTGCGACTGTGATGACGGCCGGCGCCGCTTCAGCCGACAGCCCGGCCGGCCGGGTCCGACGCAGGGTGGCGTTAATCCGCGCGAGCAATTCCTCGATGCTGAATGGCTTAGTCATGTAATCGTCGGCGCCAACGTTCAGCGCGCTGACCTTGTCGCGCTCGCCGCCTCTCGCCGAGACAACGATGATCGCGACGGAGGATTGCTCCCGGATCTGCCGGCAGAGCTCGAAGCCGTCGATCTCGGGAAGCATCAAATCCAGCAGTACGATGTCCGGCGACTCTGTCTCCAGCAGCCGCAACGCGCGCAGGCCGTCAGCGGACACGACAGTGTCAAAGCCGCGGACAGCGAGATTGGACCGGATCAGGTCGACGATGTTCGGGTCGTCCTCCACCACCAGCGCGCGCGTCGCTGCTTCAGTTACCACCGGCACCGACCTCCAGCTCGGTTGTCGCGTCGTCGATCGCCAGCACCGGGGCGTCATTCGCCGAGCCCGCTGGCGCGGGCGCCGCAGGCCGGGCAGACTCCAGCCTGACTTCCGCTTCGATTGGCAGGCAGATCCGGAAGCAGGTCCCGCGCGGCTGGGCGACGAGTTCGATCCGGCCACCATGGGCAGCCACGATTCCGCTGGCAATGGACAGCCCGAGTCCTGCCCCTGCGGTCGGGCCGCGCCGCCGCCGCGCGGGCTCGAACGGCGCCCTGGCAGTGTCAGGACTCAGGCCTGCTCCGTCGTCAGCGACGGTCACCTCAACGTGTTCGGTCCCGGCTCGAGCGGTGACCCTGACGTTCGTCCCGGCCGGGTTGTGGCCCACCGCGTTCGCCAGCAGGTTGACGAACACTTGCTCCAGCCGATCGTGATCAGCCCAGATCACCGGCAAGCCAGGCGCGCAGGACATCTTGACCGGGGGCGAGACATCGGGCGGCAGGCATGCGATCGCTGCTTCGAGCACGAGCGGGAGGTCACACCAGTCACGCTGAAGCCGCAGGATGCCCGACTCGATGGCGGAGAAATCAAGCAGGTCATCGACAAGCCGGCCGAGCCTGGCCGACTCCGCCGCGATCCGCCGCAGGAACCGGTGCTGGGACTCGCTGTCCCAGGTCACGTCGGTCTGCAGCAAACTCGACGCATAGCCCCTGATGGCCGTGAGCGGGGTGCGCAGCTCATGGCTCAGCCGCGACAGGAAAACGCGCTGAAGTTCCTGCGACCTGCGCAGAGTCAGCGCCTCCTGATGTGCGACGGAGGCTTCCTCGCGTTCCAGCGCGAGCTGCAGCGACCGGGCCGCGTCCTCGGCCAGCGCCGCCGCGTCGGCTGGCTGCGCCGCAACGCGCCAGCAGACCACCAGCGCCGCGCCACCGCCTTGGGCCGCGAACGGCACCGTCACCATCCGGCCATAGATACCGAGCCCGTGAATCGCAACGTCATCTGTGCGCGTCCGGCTCAGTACTCCGGCCGCGGTTGTGACCAGGTCATCGCTGGCACGGGCGGGCCGCAGGTCAGCCTTCCCGGCCGCCGCGCGTACCTCCGGCTCTTGTCCGGTACGACGGACTACCAGGACTGCCTCGTCCGCCTGCAGGCCCCGGCACAGTGCCTGCAGTGCAACGCCCAGGCCCTCGCTCACCGGCAGCGGTCCGGCTAGCGTCTCCAGCATCTCCCTGATGGTCTCCAGTACCCGGTTGCGTGCGGTGACCTCGTCCAGCAGGCGATCACGCTCGATGGCGCTGGCCGCGTAGCCGGCATAGAGCGTGACCAAGTCGAGGTCGTCACGCTTCGGCTTGCCTGGCATGGACCGGAACACCGTGATCACCCCGGCCACGCCGTGCGGACCGAGCACGGGGACCGACCACGAACCGGCCACCTTCGCCGACATGGCCAGGTTCGCGAACAGTGCCCAGCCGCGGCCGCCCCGGACGTCCTCGGCTATGACCGGCTCGCCGGTGGCGGCCGCCATCCCCGGCGGGCCGCCAGCCGCCCCGAACGGCAGCTTCGACCAGGCAGACAGCAGCGGGTCGGCCACGCCAAGCGAGGCCGCGCAGGCAAGCTCGCCGCCGGAAACCAGGTGGATGCACAGCCGCCCGCTGCCGAGCGCCGCACCGAGCGAGGACAAGATCAGCGACAAGCTGGACGAGGGATCCGCGCTGACCAGCCGGCCGGTAAGACCGTGCAGCCTGGTCAGCTGACTGCGCGCCGAGGAGTCCGCGTCCTGTCCTGACAGCAGCGCGATCACGTCATCCGGATGCACCTCGGACGGCCTGACCTCGGCTACCACCCGCCCGTGCCGCAGCACCACGATCCGGTCCGCCAGCCGGAACATCATGTCGATGTCGTGGCAGGCCAGCAGCACTGACGTGCCCTTCTGGCGCAATCCCGTGATCAGGTCCTCGACCTGCTTGGACATCGCCACGCCAAGCGCGGAGGTTGGCTCGTCCAGCAGCAGCAGCCGGGGCCGGTGAGCGATCGCGCGGCCGAGCGCCACTAGCTGGCGCTGGCCGCCGGACAGCGACCGGATCTCGCGGGTGGTGGCAGGCAGGCTGATACCCAGGTCCGCCAGCAGCCGACTGGCCTCAGTATGCATCTTGACCTCGGACATCATGTGGATCCGCCGCTCACGGCCGAGCATCAGGTTCGAGGCGATGTCGAGGTTGTCGCACAGGGCCAGGTCCTGCCAGAGCACGCTGACACCCTGGCGGGCCAATATGCGGGGATCGGGTGGCACCGGCATACCGCCGATCCTGATCTGACCGCCGCTCGGGGTGATGTCGCCGCCGATGCAGCGCACGAGCGTGGTCTTCCCGGCTCCGTTCTCGCCGGCCAGGGCGACGACCTCCCCCTCGTGCACTGCCATGCCTACGCCGGTGAGCGCCTGCACCGGTCCGAAGCTGACCGAGAGATCAAGGATCTCAAGCAGCGGAGCGATGGTCCGGTCGGATCCGGCACGGCCGTCCGGGGGCTCAGTGGCGCGACGGCCATCATGCCCGTAGCCATCAGCGCTGCGGCCATCAGCACCCAGACCGGCGGTGCGGGGGCTTGTCACTGCCGTCATGAGCACATTCTGTGCCCAGCGCATCATCTGCCACCAGCGAAGCTGGTTCCCGGTTCCTGGGGCCCGCAGGGATCAGCACTCGACACCGGTGGCAGGAAATGTCGTATACGTGTCATTGCTGCCACTGACGGTAGTCGCCGGGCTGGCCTCGTGCAAACCAGCGCTATCCGGCCTTACCCGTTCTGCCCCGGCCGGTCCGCCGCAGCCTGATCCCGGCGGGCCCTGGCGCGCCGCTTGCCCTCATGCATCGCCGCCACCCGCGCGATGGGGATCGCGTGCCCCTCCGCAACGATTTCGGCGGGCAGCACCTGTGGATCCGGCAGCTGCCGCGCCCACAGGTCCTGGCCGGCCAGCAGCCCCGCGGCGTTGCGAACGGTGAAATCCGCAGGGCGGGCGTCAGCCAGCTCGTCCCAGCCGACCGGGAATGAGACCGTCGTGCCGGGCCGGACCCGCGGGCTGTATGCCGCCACCACGGTCGCACCACCTGCCCTGGTGGCGTCGATGAACACCTTCCCGCCGCGGTCCTCCCTGATAAACGCGGTAGTCGCCAGCGAAGGCCCGAGGCGTTCGGCGCGTGCCGCTATCGCCCGGGTCGCCGCCGCCGCATCCTCGCTTGACTGCCCTGCGGCCAGCGGCACGACGATGTGCACGCCCTTGGCTCCGCTGGTCTTGACCGCCCCCTCCAGGCCAGCCGATCCGAGCGCCTCGCGCACCAGCAGCGCCGCCTGCACCAC
>DASXIA010000295.1:0-24057 GCA_036488155.1 Streptosporangiaceae bacterium
GTCGATCGGGGCGGCATCCAGATGACATTCCACAGCGAGCATCGCGCCCTGGAGACCTACAGCCGGGCGCTGGAGGATGCGGGTATGCCAATCGAGGCCATCCGCGAGGTCGGATCCACCGACGAACTGGCTGCTCGTGACCCGGCCGAGCACCGGTGGATGAGAGTTCCCCTGTTCCTCCACATCCGGGCCGTGCGGTGAGGCGCCAGGGTTGCGAGCCTCGTCAGCCACTGGGGCCCGGCACGAACTGCAAGCACGCCCGGATTGATGGCAGAGACCGGTTCCGAGCCGCCACCCGGCGATTGCCCTATCTCCTGCCAGGATGCGGCCGCTCTCCTTAGCTACGGCGCGAATGAACCTCCCGGCTCCACGCCTGGGTGCCCATCTGGATAGCTTCCCAGGGGCTGCCAAGCGGCGGCGTGTAGGACAGGTCGAGGTCACTGACGGCCTCGACTGTCATGTTGTTGAAAATGGCCGTAGCTGCGATGTCGATGCGCTTGGCGATCTCGGCGTGCTTGTGACCGAACAGCTGCATGCCGAGCAGCCGTCCGGTGCGGCGGTCGCCGGTGATGCGCATCGTGATCCGATGGCTTCCGGGGTAGTACGCCTTGTGGTCGTCCGCTTCGGCGGCGACGGTGACCGGGTCGAACCCTGCAGCTGTCGCTTCGTGGTCGCGCAGGCCTGTCCGTGCGGCGGCCTGGTCGAAGATCTTGACCACCTGTGTGCCGAGGCTACCGGCGAAGTGCCGGCTCCCGCCGAGCGCGTTCTCGCCGGCTACCCGGCCTTGCTTGTGGGCGGTGGTTCCCAGCGGGAGGTAGGTCTGGCCGAGCAACCGGTGGTGCGTGATGACGCAGTCGCCGGCGGCAAGGACGTCGGGCAGGCCGGTTTGCATGCCGGAATCGACCTGGATGGCGCCGCGGATGCCGAGCCTGGCGCCGGCCGCCACTGCTAGCTCGCTGTCGGGTCGCACTCCGGTGACTACCAGAACCATGTCCGCGTACCGCTCGATGGCCTCGCCAGCGTTCGTGCGTGCCGTGACTCGCAGCCGCCCGGACGCTCCCGGATCCGCGCGGCTGACTAGCTGAACCGTAGTACTAGTCAGGACTTCAACGCCCCGGGCGGCCATCTCGCCGTGGACGAGGCTGCCCAGCTCGGGGTCGACGGTGGCCAGCACCTGCGGCAGCTGCTCGATCTGGGTGACCTGCAAGCCCCGGGCGATCAGCGCTTCGGCCATCTCCAGGCCGACGTATCCCGCGCCCACGATGACGGCGCTGGCCGGGGAGAAGTTCTCCAGGGTGCTCATGACTGCGAAGGTGTCGCCCATGGTGTGCAGCAGGTGCACGCCGTCTTCGGGTCCGAGTGCCTCAGGTCCGCTCAAGCCCGTGATCGGGGGCCGGACGGGAACGGCGCCGGTCCCGATGATCAGCTTGTCGTAGGCGATCAGCTCGTCCTGCCCGTCCGGGCCGGACACCTGGAGCTTGCGGCCTGTCACGTCGATGCGAGTTGCGGTGGTGTCCAGCCGCAGCCGCATGCCGGTTGCTTCAAGGTCGGCCGTTGTGCGGTGCGCCAGGTTGCGCCAGTGGGTGACCTCGCCGGACACGTAGTACGGGATGCCGCAGATCGAGAAGTTCGGGTAAGCGTCAGCAACGATGACGGTGACGTCGGCGGCGGGGTCGAGCTCGCGGGCGCGAAGCGCGGCGCTAATCCCGGCGTCACTGCCACCGATCATGACCAGGTGCATCGTGGCTCCGTTCTGGCTAGTCGGTGAAGCGGGCTGGGGTACCAGCCGCTCGCGCGGTCCGCGCGGATGTCGAGCCGGCGGGGTGCGGGACGATGATGTCGGCTGCTTCAGCCGGTGTTACGCCCGGGTACAGCGCCCTCACCACGACGACGGCGAGCACGCCGCCGATGACCTGCGCGCCGATGAAAGCCGGCGCCGAAGCGGGAGCGATGCCCGCGAAGGTGTCGGAGAACATCCGGCCGATGGTGATCGCCGGATTGGCGAAACTCGCCGATGACGTGAAGAAGTAGGCAGCGCCGATGTAGGCGCCTACTGCTCCCGGTGTCGTCCGGCTGCGGCCTGATCTGGCCAGCGCGAAGATCACCAGCATCAGTCCCAGGGTGGCGATAACCTCGGACAGGAAATGCGCCGGCGACGCCCGGTCCTTGACCGAGATGCTGACCGCAGACAGAGAGAACATCACGTTCGCGACGATCGCGCCCACGATGCAACCCGCCACCTGAGCCGGAAGATAAGCTCCCGCGTCCCGCCACGACAGTCCGCCGAAGGCCGCATCTACGAACGAGACGACCGGGTTGAAGTGACCGCCCGAGACCGGCCCGAACATCAAGATGATCGCGAACAGGCCGCCGGCGGTCGCGGCGGCGTTCTCCAGCAGTTCCAGGCCGGTGTCGCCTGGCGACAGGCGCTGCGCGGCGATCCCGGAGCCGATGACCAGCGCGGCCAGGAAGGCGCTGCCGAGGAACTCGGCAGTCAGCCGCCGCCACAGCGCAACCTCGCCCACGCCCCACTCCCGGCCCTCTATAGACAGTTGTCGATACAGGCGCCAGCTTGCCAGCCTGGATCGATCGTCGTCAACATAGGGTCATGTCAATACAGGGCGCGCCTAACGATCTGGCAGTCATCGCTGTCGCAGGCTCCGAGGCTTGTGCGCAGCAAGCTCTGGTCAGCGAGCCCATCGACGAGGCCTCGGCGGCCGACCTGGCGCAGGTGTTCAAGGCGCTCGGCGACCCGGTCCGGCTCCGGCTGGTGTCCCTGATCGGCGCCCGCGAAGGCGGCGAGGTCTGCGTCTGCGACCTCACCAGCGCCTTCGACCTGTCCCAGCCCACCATCAGTCATCACCTGAAGGTGCTACGGGAGGCCGGGCTCATCGACAGCGAACGACGCGGCACCTGGGTCTACTACCGGCTGGTCCCGGCCGCGCTGGAGCGGATGGCCGGTCTGCTGTCAGTCCCTGTCAGCTAGGTCCTGCCGGCCTCCGGGGTCCAGGTCCCCGGAGGCCGTGCATCACCCGCAGTCAGGCGCAGCAAACACCGGACGACGATGACTGGCCGGCGTCCTGTTGCGTGCCGCAGCACTGAGCGTCCTGTCCGCCGCGGGCAGCCGGTGCGTCCAGCGCAGCTTCCGCTGCGTCCCAGCTCTGGCTTCCGCCCTCGCCCCAGAACGTCTGGCTGTCCTCCAGGACCGTGTAGATCTCCCACCGCTCGCCGTCGGGTGTGCCCTGCACCCAGAACTTGTTCTGCTTGGCGTAGCAGCAGGTCGTTTCGCGCTCCTCGACCGAAGCCAGGCCGACCTCCGCCAGCCGGGTCTGCTCAGCGTCCACGGCCTCTGTGTCGGCGACCTCGACTCCCAGATGGTTCAGGCTGCCGCCCTGGCCGGGGTTTTCCATCAGGATCAGCTTCAGCGGCGGCTCGGCGATCGCGAAGTTGGCGTACCCAGGCCGGAGCTTGGCCGGCTCGGCGGCGAACAGCTTGCTGTAGAAGGCAATGGACTCGTCCAGGTTGTCGACGTTGAGGGCGAGCTGGATGCGGCCGGTCATGGCAAACCTCCGTGATATCGATGACTGTCTATGTCTGCCAGTTGCCGAGCTTGCCACAAGGCATCGACTTCTGTCAATATAGATACATGTCGAAGTCTTCTAGCGTGCTGGATCCGGTCGGCACGGCCGTGTGCTGCCCGCCGCTGGCGGCCCAGCCAATCTCTCAGGCCCAGGCCGATCAGATCGCGCCGCTCCTCAAGGCGCTTGCCGACCCGGTTCGGCTGCGCCTGATATCCCTGGTCGCCTCGCACGCGGGCGGCGAAGCATGCGTCTGCGACCTCAACGATGCCTTCGACCTGTCCCAGCCCACGATCAGTCACCACCTGAAAGTCCTTCACGACGCCGGACTGCTGGACCGCGACAAGCGCGGCGTCTGGGCGTACTACCGCCTCAGGCCGGAGGCCCTCGCCAGCATCGCGGCACTGATCGCCTGCACTCCGGCGACCGTCTGACTGCTTGCCTGGGCTATCGCCGGTACTTGCGGGCACAGCTTTCATCGTTTATCGTCGATGAACGATGAAAGAGCAGGATCAGCCCGTCGACCGGGCCACCGCCACCGAGTTCGCCAGCTGGTTCAAGGCACTGGCAGATGCAACCCGGATCCAGATCGTGTCACTGCTCGCGCGGCGCGGTACTCCGATGAGCGTCGGAGAGATCGTCGCCGCGGTCGATGTCGGCCAGTCCACCGTCTCGGCCCATCTGAAAGTCCTGGCCGACGTGCGGTTCGTGCTCGCCGACCACCGGGGAACGGCCACCTACTACCAGATCAACGAGGCATGCGTCGACTGCTTCCCGACCGCCGCAGACATCGTCATGGGCAAGGCCGCACCACAGCCGCCCACCGCAGCCGTACCGGCCTAGGGAGGACAGCGTGACCGCCGAAGACATCAACGACCGGATTATCAGCAAGTACTCACAGCTCGCGCGTGCCGCGCTCGGCGGGGAAGTCATCACCGATAGCGATCCCGGCACCTTCGATGACGGCTGCTTCGGCGCCGCCGCCTACGCCGACCGCACGCAGGCACCCGAAGAGGTATTCCTGGCAAGTCTGGGCTGCGGAAACCCGCTCACCGTCGCCGACCTCCGATCCGGGGAAACCGTCCTCGACCTCGGCTCCGGTGGCGGGCTCGACGTGTTGCTGTCCGCCCGCAGGGTCGCACCCGACGGTATTGCCTACGGCATCGATGCCAGCAACGACATGCTGACCCTTGCCCGCGCCAACGCCCGCAAGGCGCAGATCACCAACGCCCGGTTCCTACAAGGCCGGATCGAGAACATCCCGCTGCCGGACAACCACGTCGACGTCGTCATCTCCAACTGCGTCATCAACCTGTCCGCCGACAAGCCCCGCGTCCTAGCCGAATCATTCCGCGTTCTCAAGGCCGGCGGACGACTAGGCATCAGCGACGTCACCGCCGACGAAGACACCGACCCGACGCTGCTCACCCGCGCCGAACAGCAAGTCGGCTGTCTGGCGGGCGCGCTGACGCAGCCGGAATACCAGCGCCTGCTAGCCGCAGCGGGATTCGCCGACATCACCATTACAAGCACCAGTGCGGCAGCCGAGGGCCTGCACTCGGCCATCATCCAGGCCACGAAACCAGCGGGCTGGTGCCACTCATAGCAGGATGTTCTGCTCCGGCACTTCCGCTCGATCGCCGACGGCCCCACAGCCTGGATCGCGCCTGGCATTCTCCAGCTACTGGAGCCCGGCGCGGACCGACGTAATGCGCTGCGTATTGAAGCCGAGCCAGTGCATCCGGCCGACGTAGCGGGCGTGCTCAACCTTGATACAGCGGTCCATGATCACCGTCAGGCCGCCATCCTCGGCTATTCGCGCGCCCTCCTCGTTGATCACGCCGAACTGGCACCAGACAGCGCCGGCGCGAATCGCCACAGCCTCGCGCGCGATCCCTGGCAGCGCATCCGGCGTCCGGAAGACGTTCACGATGTCTACCGGCACTGGTACGTCCTGGAGATTCGGGTAGCACTTCTCGCCGAGGATCTCCGCCTCGCGGGGATTCACCGGGATCACGTCGTAGCCGTGCCGCTTAAGGTAGTAGCCAACGAAGTAGCTGGCCCGCAGCTCATTGCTGGACAGGCCCACGATCGCGATCGTCCTGGCCGTGTGAAGCACGCGCTGGATCGTCACCGGGTCCTGGTATCGGCCGAGATCGATCATGCGGTCGTTACCTCCTGTCTCGTTATCGCGGCAACGCGCTCGAAACCCTGCTCCAGATCCCAGATAAGGTCGTCGGCCGACTCGGTGCCGACGGACAGCCGCACGGTCCCCGGCCCGACCCCGGCCGCCCGCAGTTCGTCGTCGCTCAGCTGGCGGTGCGTCGTGCTGGCCGGGTGGATGATCAGGCTCTTCGAGTCGCCGACATTCGCCAGGTGAGACCAGAGCGTCACGCCGCGGATGAGACCCTGGCCGCCATCCCGCCCCCCAGCGCACTCGAACGAGAAGACCGCCCCGGCACCGCGCGGCAGGTACTTCTCTACGAGCGGCCGGTACCTGCTCGTCGTCAGTCCCGGGTGCGCCACATTCGACGCCAGTTCGTGCGCCTCCAGGAAGGCAGCGACCGCGAGCGCGTTCGAGACGTGTCGTTCCATCCGTAGCGACAGCGTCTCCAGCCCCTGCAGGAACAGGAAGGCGTTGAACGGCGCGAGCGCCGCGCCGAGATCGCGCAAGGTCTCAGCCCGGAGCTTCATCAGATAGCCATACGTCCCGAATGTCTCGTGGAATTGCAGGCCATGGTAGGCGGGCGACGGATCCGCGACCACCGGAAACCGCCCGTTGGACCAGTTGAATGTGCCGGCCTCCACGACGACGCCGCCGATGCTCGTGCCGTGCCCGCCAATGAACTTCGTCGCCGAGTGGATCACGATATCGGCGCCCCATTCGATCGGGCGGCACAGGTACGGCGTCGCGAAGGTGTTGTCAACGATCAGGGGCAGCTCGTGCTCGTGCGCGATTGCGGCCACCGTCTCGATGTCCAGCACGTTTCCTGCCGGGTTGCCGATCGTCTCGCCAAAGAACGCCTTCGTGCTGGCGCGGACGGCACGCCGCCAGGCGTCGGGATCGTCTGGATCGACCCACGTCACGTCGACACTCATCTTCCGCAGCAGGTGCTTGAACTGGTTCACCGTCCCGCCGTAGAGGGCTGAGGACGACACGACATGGTCGCCCGGCTGCAGCAGCGTGAACAGTGCGCCCGCCTGCGCGGCGATGCCGCTGGCGAATGCCACCGCGCCACATCCGCCCTCGAGGTTCGCCATTCGCTCCTCGAACACCGCCACGGTCGGGTTCATGATGCGCGAGTAGGTATTCCCGTACTCCTGCAGGTTGAAGTACGCCGCTGCGGACTCCGGGTCTTCGAACACGTAGCTGGTCGTCTGGAAGATCGGAACCGCGCGTGCGCCCGTGTTCGGATCGGGCCGTTGCCCGGCGTGCAGCTGGCGGGTATCGAAGCCAAACTCGCGGGCTGGCTCGGCACGGGCGAGGTTGCCGGCGAAGGCACCCCCCTCGACGTCACCCAACGGACCCTCCTTCAGCCAGGAAACGGCGGATAATCGGCGTTTGTCGTGCCTCCTCGAGCAGGAAGCAGTCGTGGCCATACGGCGCCTCGATCACCCGGAACTCGACCGGCTTGCCAAGAGCGCCAAGCGCCTCCTCGATCTCCCCCGACGCAGACGGCGGGTACAGCCAGTCGGAACTGAACGCTATCAGCAGCGTCCGGGCTGATACCCCGGCCAGCGCCTGCGCGAGCGACCCGCCGCCATGCTGCCGGGCGAGGTCGAAATACGTCAGGGCGCGCGAGGTGTACAGATAGGTGTTCGCGTCAAACCGGCGGACGAACGAGTCAGCCTGGTGACGCAGGTAGCTCTCGACCTCGAACTCCGGCTCGGTGATCGTGTAACGGATGTCGTCGGCGAACTGCAGCCGCCGCGCGAACTTCTCGCTCAGCGCCAGCGCGGACAGGTACGTGACGTGGCCGACCATGCGGGCTACACCCATGCCCGCATCGGGCGCGCGGCCCGTGCCGTAGTAGCGCCCGTCTTGCCAGGCCGGGTCGCCCATGATCGCGTCGCGCGCGATCGAGTTCCAGGCCACGCCCTGCGGATGAAGGGCGTGCGTGCTGGCGATCGCCACCACGGCATCGACCTGGTCGGGAAACAGGATCGCCCACTCGAGCGCCTGCATCCCGCCGAGCGACCCTCCGGCTACCGCCGCAAGCCGCTCGATGCCAAGTGCGTCCAGGAAAGCTCGCTCGGTCCGCACTATGTCCGCGACAGTGATCACGGGAAAGTCCGGCCCGTACGGCTGGCCAGTCGCCGGGTCGGTCGACGATGGTCCCGTCGTTCCGCGGCAGCCGCCGAGCAAGTTCGTCGAGACGACGAAGAATCGATCGGTGTCGAACGCCTTGCCGGGCCCGATCATCCCGTCCCACCAGCCGAGGCTCTTGCCGGCCGTGCCGTCGCGATCCTCGGCCCCGAACCCGTCGCGCGTACTCTCATCCGATGGCGTCTTGGCGAAGCCGGCCGCGTGGGCGTCACCGCTGAGCGCATGGCACACCAGGATGACGTTGTCGCGCGTGGGCGACAGGGTGCCATAGGTTTCGTACGCAACGCGAATCGGGTACAGCTCGCGCCCGCAGTCGAGCCGCACCGGCTCCCGCAGTTCAAGGTACTGAGTTTCGACTGTGCCCGCAGTGCCGGCCGCGAGCGTCGAGGCTGACTCCGCCATGGGGGCTATGTTAGCTTGACTTGAATGGTGTAATGTCAAGCATCCCCGTAGGGATTCTAGGGTGGGTGAAGAGGGGAATCGGGCATGACCACGGTCACCAACGGCGTCAACGTGCAGGCACTGCTCGACGCGCGCGAAGTGCTGAAGGGCGCGCCTGAGGCCGCCCAGTTCACCTGGCGGGCATCCGCTAAGTGGAACAACGGTGTGCACAGCACCGTCAAGGTCGACAGCTTCTTCGGCCTCGGGCAGGAGCAGAGTCACAAGAAGGAGTCGGTGTTCGACGCCGACCACCCCGAGGTCTTCGCTGCCGAGGACAACGGCATCACGCCGATCGAGTTCCTCATCGTCGGCCTGGCAAGCTGCCTGACGGCGGGCGTGGCGTCCGTCGCGGAGAATCGAGGCATCCAGCTGCGCTCAGTCGAGGCGACGGTCGAGGGCGCGCATGACATCCGCGGGATCCTCGGTGCCGATAGCGACGTCCGTAACGGCTACAACGACATCAAGGTGACGTTCACCATCGACGCGGACGCATCGAGGCAGGAGATCGAGGCGCTGGTGGCGCAGTCCCAGAAGCGCTCCGCCGTATTTGACGCTCTCACCAACCCAACGAACGTCACCGTCGAGGTTGCCTGAGAGGCCGAGCCATCGAGCGCATTACCACGGTCGTCATCGGCGCAGGGCACGCGGGCCTTGCGGCGAGCCACTTCCTCACCGGCCGGTCTGTCGATCACGTCGTTCTTGAGCGCGGCGAGGTGGCGAACTCTTGGCGCCGCGAACGCTGGGATTCCCTGCGGCTGCTCACCCCGAACTGGCAAAGCCGGCTACCTGGCCTTCGTTACGAAGGCCCGGATCCCGATGGCTATATGACGACCGGGGAAGTCACCGAGTTCATCGAGCGCTTCGCAAAGGTCTCGGGTGCCCCCGTCCGTACCGGCACGGATGTCACGTCGGTTCGACGCGCCGACCAGGGATACCTCGTGACGACGAGCCTCGGAGAGATTCACTGCCAGGCGGTGGTCATCGCCAGCGGCGCCTGCAATCGGCCAGCGGTGCCCGAGTTCTCTGATGCCGTGCCGGCGTCGGTCGAGCAACTGACACCATTCGACTACCGCGACCCGGCGGGCCTCCCCGACGGCGGAGTGCTCGTCGTTGGAGCATCGGCTACCGGGGTGCAGCTGGCGGCCGAGCTGCAATTGTCGGGCCGGCCGGTGACGCTGTCGGTGGGCGAGCACGTGCGGTTGCCGCGGTTGTACCGCGGCCGCGACGTGCTCTGGTGGATGGACGCGTCGGGCGTGTGGGATGAGCGGTACGACGAGGTTGAGGATCTCACGCGCGCCCGGCGGCTGCCTTCTCCCCAGCTCGTCGGCTCTCCTGAGCGGACCACGCTAGATCTCAACGCACTCGCGTCGATGGGCGTCGAACTGGTAGGCCGATGGGCGGCCGTGCGTGACGGCCGCGCGCTGTTCTCCGGCGGCCTGCGCAACGTCTTCTCGCTCGCGGACCTGAAGATGGAACGGCTTCTGGACACGTTCGATGAGTGGGCTCGGACGGACGGCTGCGACGCGGCGGTAGGACCTTCTGAGCGCTTCGCGTCGACTCGCGTGCCCGAGTCGACGCGGCTTCAGCTCGACCTGCGAAGCGGCGAGATCAGCGCAATTGTGTGGGCGACGGGCTTCCGGCCCGACTACGGGTGGCTCGACGTGCCCGTGGTCGATGCGAAAGGCCAGCTGAATCACGACGGCGGCGTACTCGACATCCCGGGACTCTACGCGCTTGGGCTACCCGTGCTGCGGCGCCGCAAGTCCACGTTTATCTACGGTATCGAGGACGACGCCCGTGAGGTGATCGATCACCTCGCTCGGTACCTGACGGTGCCCCTCTGATCCTTCCCGCGGCCTGACGCTCGCGCCTTGCCGTCTGGCAGCCGGACTAGGCGAAACGCGTAGCATGCCGGACGTGATGCCTGACCGCCTGGCGATGCCGCCGCTGCCCACGCTGCGCGGCGAGAGCGTTCTGCGGAGCGGGCGACGCGAGTCCGACATTGACGACCGGGTGCGCGAGCCGATCGATCCGGAAGAATTTGACGCTTACGGCTCATCGTGGCGGCGGGAGTGGGATGGTCGCCCCTACCACGACAGGGACGGCGTAGCTGCGCGGTTCCTAGCGGACGAGCCGGACGCCTACACCTGGGCTGTCGAGCACCAAGGCCACTGCATCGGCGGCACGGGGCTGCGGGTGAACCGCGACCAGCACCGCGCAGCCTTCTGGATCGGCTTGTTCGTGGCCAGCCCATGTAGCTATTTATCCTATCGGCAAAGTAGCTTATACTCGCCCTATGAGAACGGCAAGATCCGGTGACCGGGCGCTGGATATCGCCATCATTGGCGGTGGCGCCAGCGGCACGCTCACGGCGGTGCAGTTGCTGGCTCACGACACCGCGCGCGAGATACCTGTGAGCATCACTTTGATCGATGGTCACGGTCGCCACGGGCTCGGCCAGGCATACTCGACCACGCACCCCGGTCATCTGCTCAATGCCATGGCTCGCCAGATGAGCGCGTTCCCTGATGACCCTGACCACCTCGTCAGATGGGCCGCGGCCAGCCTGGCACCAGGCAGCACCGTGTCCGGCACCACGTTCCTGCCACGGCACGCCTACGGGCAGTACCTTCGCGACACGCTAACCGAGGCGGAAACGGCGGCCGGGCCAGACTCCAGGTTGTCCCGGGCCCACTCCCAAGCGGTCGCGATCAAGCGAACCGGCGCAACAGGACCGCTTCAGGTCGTCTTGACCGACGGCGAGGTCCAGGCGGACGTGGCAGTGCTGGCAACTGGCAACGCGCCTTCCGAGCTGCCATTCGCCACCCCGGCGAGCGACCGGGTGATCACCGATCCCTGGCTCCCCGGCGCCCTCGACGCACTGGGTGATGGTTCTCCGGTGGTGATTGCTGGCACCGGGCTCACAATGATCGATCTTGCCATCGCGATCACCAGCGCCAACCCGGCAGCGAGGGTGCACGCGGTGTCCCGGCACGGCTTGCTGCCCCGAGCACATCCAGGCGACACTCCTGCCGTGCCCAGGCCGTTGTGGCTGCCAGTCATATCCCGCGCGACCGGCCCGGTCCGATTGGGCGAGCTCATGTGGCAGATACGGCAGGCTGTCAGCGCGAACCCGGCCAACTGGCCTGCCGTGATGGAGTCACTGCGACCCTACGTGCCCGGGCTCTGGCGGCGGATGCCGCTCCCGGACAAGCGGCTCTTCCTGCGGCACGCAGCGCGGTACTGGGAGGTGCATCGCCATCTCATGCCACCGGCCACGGCAAGCCGGATAACCGCGCTGCGCTGCACTGGACAGCTGTCGCTGCACCGAGGTCAGGTCCTGTCGGTACGCGAGGTGAGCGGCAAACTCAGCGTCCTTATCGACGCTGGCGCCGAAACCGTCGAGATTCCGGCTGGCGTGGTAGTGAACGGGACCGGCGCGCCCACCGACATTACGACGGCCGGCAACCCGCTGCTGAACTACCTGTTCGCGACCGGTATGGCAAGGCCAGATCCGCTGCGCCTCGGAATCGACGCCACGGCGCAGGGCGCCGTCGTTAATAATGCCGGAGTTCCGGACGACGCCATCTATACGCTCGGCCCGCCGCTTCGCGGACTCTGGTACGAGACCACCGCTGTTCCAGAGATCCGGGAACAGGCTGCTGCTCTCGCGCGGCGCATCACCGCACATCACGGGCTCAGCCAGCGTTCTGGCAGTGCCGCGTGACCAGCTAACTTGATGTCTTCGCGATCGTCGCTCATCGAGCAGCGGGAAAGTGCCGCGTCAGTTCCTGACGGGCCACGTCATCGAGATGCACGGTGGCTACCTGCAGGTTCTCCGCCAGATGCCTCCGCGTCCGGGTTCCCGGGATGAGCAGGATGTTTGGCGCGAGGTCGAGTAGCCAGGCGAGCGCAATCTGCACCGGCGTCGCCTGCAATCTTGCGGCAAGCGCGGCGAGCACCGGGCTTGCGAGGAGCTGATTCCGCACGTCGCCAGGCCAGCCCAGCGGACAGTACGGAACAAATGCGATCTTTCGTTGATGGCATGCTTCGAGCACGTCCATCGACCGTTGATCGGCCAAGTTGAAGAGGTTCTGGACGCACGCGATGTCTGTCTGATCGACGGCCCTCAGCAAGTGATTCAACGAGATGTTGCTGAGGCCGATACCGTCGATCAAGCCGTCTTCGCGGGCTCGGATCAGGGCGGCAAGCTGGTCGTCGAATCGCCGGCCAGGTGCGGAATGGTCCATCAGGCGCAGGTTCACGGCCGCCAGCCGGCCGATGCCAAGAGTGGCGAGGTTGTCTTCGATGCCACGGCGAAGCTGATCCGGTTCGTCAAACGGCAAGACTGCGCCAACATCATCACGGCGGGCAGCCACCTTGCTGACAATCGCCAGGCCAGCCGGGTAGGGATAGAGCGCCTCCCGGATCAGCTCGTTGACGACGCCCGGTCCGTAATACTGCGCGGTGTCGATATGGTCGACACCGCTGTCGACCGCGGCCCGCAGTACCCGGAGCGCTTCGTCGCGATCTCGCGGCGGTCCGAAGACACCGTCGCCGGCCAATTGCATCGCGCCGTATCCGATCCGGTGCACGCGCCACGGCCCCAGCGCGAACGATCCGGCTTGCTCGAGGTCGTGCACCGAGCTCGGCATAACTCCTCCTTAGGGTGGTGCCAAATTTACATGCGTGCGCAAGCAAGCTAATGATACCGTGCGCGCCGAGGCGATGAGTGGCAGGATTCGGGCCGACAGACACTGGAATCGCGGCCGGGCGAGCCTGGCTGCACGCGGGGGGAGTACGGCTATGCCGCACCGATTTCCGGCACTGATCGCTGCGCCCGAGCCGGGGTCGGCGCGATTGTGGATCACCGGGGTGCGCCTCTTTGACGGCACCGGCGGGCCGGTGCGCGACGGCGTCGCGTTGCTCGTCGAGGATGGCGTGATCCGGCGGGTGACCAGCGCAGCGGAGCGGTGCCCTGAGGGGGCACGGGTAATCGATGCCCGCGGGCGGATGCTCCTGCCGGGCCTTGTCGACGCTCATGTTCATGCGTCGGGTCTCCTCCCGCGTGTGCTGCGGGGCGCGGAGGAGGTCCTTCCCGGAACGGCGGCCCATTTCCTGCAGGCTGAGCTGCGAGAATACCTGCGCCGCGGAGTGACGACGATCAGGGTCACCGGGTCGCAAGGGCGAGCGCCTCAGGAAGCCCGGCAGGCGATGCGATACGGCGCGTTTCGCGGCCCGCGCCTGCTGACCTGCGGGAAGATCATTTCGGCGACCGCGCCCGGCGGGCGGTTTTACGGGGACATGTATCGCGAGGCCGACGGACCTGACGATGTCCGGCGGGCGGTGCGCGAGCAAGTCCGGGCCGGGGCGGACTTCATCAAGGTCATGGCTACCGGGGCCCGGTCCAACGAGCTGGAGGATCCCGATCCGTTGCAGCTCACTGAGGCTGAGCTCTCGACTGTGACCGGCGAGGCGCACCGGCTTGGGTTCAAGGTTGCCGCTCACGCTGAAGGGCTAGCTGGGTGCGAGGCCGCGATCGCAGCGGGCGCGGACACCATCGAGCACGGGATGTATTTGCACCGGCGGCCGGACCTGCTGGAGGCGATGGCCACCCGCGGCCAGGTGCTGGTCCCGACGCTGGCCGGCTATTACTGGATGGCCGGGCTCAGCGGCGGAAGCTCCCCTGCGGATACCGCCGCGCACGCCGAGCCACCAGCGGAGATGACGCCGATGCTGGCAGGCCTGGCTAGCAGCAACATCGAGGACGGCGCCGCTAGCCTCAAGGCTGCCAGGGACGCAGGCGTCAAGATAGCGGCCGGCAGCGACGTCTCCCTCGGCACCGGCCTGGAGATCCAGCTGATGATCCGCCACGGGCTCACGCCAGCCGAGGCGCTGACAGCCGCGACTGGCACCGCCGCCGAGGCGCTTGGCCTCGCCGAGCACATCGGCACCGCGGCTGAGGGCAAGCTCGCCGACCTGCTCATTGCCGATGGAGACGTGCTCGAAGAACCCGGGCTTCTCACCGACACCAGCAGGATCTGGCTCGTGCTGCAACTCGGCGTCCCTGTCGCCGGGCGGGCGCTGGAGCGGGACGCCGACACGCTGGCCTGCGAGCAGGTGGCAGTTAACCCGGCGTAGCTGCTGGCGAGCGCGAGCCGGGCGGCGCTGATGTCCTCTCGTCCGTGTCCGTCCATGACCGCTGACCGCCACTGCTCCGACAGTGCGGACAGCAGCGGCAGCGGGCGGCCCCCGGCAGCCTGGATCGCCAGGTCTACGTCCTTGAGTGCCCATTGCAGCGGGAACTCGGGAGCGTAATCGCCCTGCTCCATCTTGTGCAGCTTGGCGTCGGCAATCGGCGCGTCCAGCGGCCCGCCTTCGATGGCCTCGCCCAGCTTGGCGGGCTCGATGCCGAGTCGCTGCGCGAGCTCCAGGGCCTCGGCGGCCCCCTCGATCAAGACCGACATGTACGCGTTCACGGCCAGCTTCATCCGGCTGCCCGCTCCGGTGTCACCGAGCCATACCGTCTTGCGGCCGATCGCGCCGAATGCCGGATCCAGCGCGGGCCTGGCTGCGGCAGGCCCGGACGCCAGTATGAGCAGCTGGCCGTGCTCGGCTGGGCCCTTGCTCCCGGACACCGGGGCGTCCACGAACGACACGTCCGGCCGCACATTGCGGAGCCGGTCCGCGACCTCCATGGTCGCCGGGACGCCGATCGTGCCCATCTGCGCCCATACCGCTCCCCTGGCGAACGCTGTGGCCGGGCCGTTGAACATGACCGACGACACGGCGTCGGCAGTCGGCAGCATCGTAATCACCACGTCCGCGCCGCTGACCGCCTCGGCGGATGACTCCGCCACCCGCGCGCCCGCCCCGGCCGGCCCGGCAGTCGCCGCCGCCGACTGGTCCCAGACCGTCGTGGCCAGCCCGGCCCCAACCAGGTTCCTGGCCATCGCCGAGCCCATGATGCCGGTCCCGAGCACGGCCACCTGCAGCAGGTCACCGCGGCTTGTCGAAGTCATCGGACTACCCCCAGCTATCCAGCCTTCTCCGCACCTCGTAGCTCCGTACCCGGCAGAGGCGAACTCAGACTCCTGAGCGCCGCGGCAGTGCTGGTGCAGGGTCCTCCCGCCTGGCGCGCTGGACCCGGGGGTCCGGAAGCGGGACCGAGGCGAGCAGCGTCTTCGTGTACTCATGACGCGGCGTCGACAGCACTTGCTCTGTCGGGCCCGATTCAACGACGCGTCCGGAGGACATAACCGTCACCTGCTGCGAGACCTGCCTGACCACGGCCAGATCGTGGCTGATGAACAGGCAGCCGAAACCGAGCTCACGCTGCAGATCCGCGATCAGCTTGAGGATCGTGGCCTGGACGGCCACGTCGAGCGCGCTCGTGGGTTCGTCGGCAATGACCAGCCGGGGACCCAGCACCAGCGCGCGGGCAATCGCTACCCGCTGGCGCTGCCCCCCGGAAAGCTGATGCGGGAACCTGCTGGCGGTGTCTGCCGGCAGATCGACGCGGTCGAGCAGCTCAGCGACCCGCTGCTGGCGCTCGGCGCTCGCCAGCTTGGTGTGCAGCTTCAGCGGTTCGGCCACGATGGCGCCGACGCGGGCGCGCGGGTTCAGCGAGTCGGTCGGGTTCTGAAAGACGAAGCCGATCTCGGCCCGTGCGGCGCGCAGATCACGACTGCGTAGTGCGCTGAGATCGCGGCCCGCGACCGTGATGCTCCCGGACGCGGCCGGGACGAGCCGCGCGATCGCCTTGCCGAGTGTCGTCTTGCCCGAACCCGACTCTCCGACGAGTCCCACCGTCTCCCCGGCGGGAACGCTCAGGCTAACGCCGTCGACCGCGACTACATGGCGGTGGCCCGAGCTGTACGTGACCCTGACGTCGCGCAGCTCAGCCACGGCGTCCGTCGACGTGGACGTGCTGGCAGCTTCGACCGCGGGCGGGACGTCGACCCGCGGGACCGCCCTCAGCAGTTCGCGGGTGTAGTCGGACCGAGCCGAGAAGAAGACCTCCTCGGCAGTGCCGGTCTCCATGATCTGCCCGTGCCGCATTACGACGACATCGTCTGCAAGGTCCGCCGCCACGCCCATGTCGTGGGTGATCAAAAGGATCGCCATCCCGCCGCCCAGGCGCAATTCATGCAGCAGGTCCAGGATGCCGGCCTGCACCGTTACATCCAGCGCGGTTGTCGGCTCGTCGGCGATGAGCAGGTCCGGCTCACCGGAGATAGCCATCGCGATCATGGCGCGCTGGAGTTGCCCGCCGGACAGCTCGTGCGGGAACGACCTGGAGATCCGCGGCACGTCCGTTAGCCCCACCCTGTCCAGCAGGGCCAGCACTTGCGCGGTGGCTTGCCTGGTGCCGATCCGGGTATGCGCCATGACCGCTTCGGCGATCTGCGTCCCGATCCGCATCACCGGGTTGAACGTCGTGAACGGATCCTGGAAGACCGCACCGATCCGCCTGCCGCGGACCGACCGGAGGGTGGCGGGAGCAGCTCCCACCAGCTCCGTGCCGGCCGGCCCGCCGCCGGCCAGGACCCCGCCGGCCAGGACGGCGCTGCCGCGGACCTGCGCCGTTGCAGGCAGCAGGCCGAGCAGCGACAGCGCCGTCACTGACTTACCGGATCCGGACTCTCCGACGATCGCGAGCACCTGGCCACGTGCCACCGTGAGCGAGATCTCGCTGACGGCCGTGTGCTTCCCGGCATCGGTGACGAAGTCGATGCCGAGTTTCCGCACTGCCAGGAGCGGGTCTTCCCCAGGCCCGGACGGATGTGCCATTACTGCTTCAGGCTGACGGCCGTGTAGACCGGATACGCGGGGAACTCGCCGATGTAGAAGTTGTCCACATTGGATCCGCGCAGGAACGAGTTCCGGTTGTAGACCAGCGGGACCACTGCGGCATCCGCCATGATCGCCTTGTCCGCTTGCGCCCAGATCTTCCCTGCCGCAGCCTCGTTGATGGTGCCCTCGGCCCGGTTGATCAGCGCGTCCACCTTCGGGTCGGACAGGCGCGAGATGTTGTAGTTGCCGTTCCCGATCATCGCGGAGGCGAACAGCGGCTCGATGTTGTCCATCGCGGACGGGAAGTCCGGCTGCCAGGAACTGAGGGCCAGGTCGTAGCCGCTGGCGCTGTTGCCGGTCGCCAGGGCCGAAAAGGCGTTCGCGCTCAGGGACTTGATCACAACCTTGATTCCGGCCGCGCTGTAGGCCTGCTGCACCGCCTGGGAGATGGCCGTCGAGATCGGGTCGTTCGGCGTCGCGAGCGTGAGCGTCAGATTGTGCGCCCCGGCCTGTGTCAGCAGGCTCTTCGCCTTCGCCGGATCCCCTGCCGTGCCGGCCGGGTACAGGTTGTAAGGCTCACGCCCCACGATGCCGGGTGTGATCAGCGTCGTCGCAGGGTCTGCGGCGACCGGGCCGCCGGAGGCGACGACCACCGCCTGCCGGTTGACCGCATATTCGAGCGCCTCGCGCACCTTCAGGTTCTTGAGCTTCGGGCTCTGGACGTTGACAGCCACGTATTCCAGAGGGCTGGCCGGAGATGTGACCAGGCGCGCCTTCGCCGACGGGTTATTCTCCACCTGAGCTAGCTGGGCCGGCGGGACGAAGTCCGCTCCGAAAGCGTTCTGGGCGTTCGGGCCATCGGCGAGCAGCGTCTGCGCCTCGACTGTCGGGTCCTGGTTCAGCTCCCAGATGATCTTGCTCGGCCCGCCGGACCGATTCGGATCGGTCGCAGCGGTCCAGTACTTGTTGCGCACCAGGATGGCCGAGTTCCCTGGGGTGTACGACTGGACGGCGTACGGACCGCTGGTGATCGGATGACTGTTGAACGTCGCGGCAGGCGCTTTGCCCTCGGGAACGGGTGCCATCGAGGTCGTCGACACGACCCACGGCCAGTTCCCGTATGGCTTGTTGAGGTGGAAGATAATCGTCTTGCTGTTGGGCGTGACGATTGAGCTGAGCTCCTTGCCGCTGAACGGTCCCTGGTAGCCAGCCGTGCCGGCGATGAGCGGCTTCTGGTAGTTGAGGCCACCCGACAGCGCGGCCGCGTATGTCCGCTCGATGCCGTACTTGACGTCGTAGGACGTGATCGGCTGGCCGTTGCTGAAGTAGATCCCGCTCTTGAGGTGGTAGGTCCAGACCCGGCCGCCGTCCGAGGGCGTCCCGTCGGAGGTGGCAAGGTCGGGAACGACCGCAGGCGCGCCAGTCGGACCTATCTTCCAGGTCGTCAGGCGGCGCCAGAGCAAGCCGGAACTCGTGACTGCCAGCGACCAGCTTTGCGCCGGGTCGAGGGTCAGCGTCGTCTGCGAGTCGAGGATCGTCAGCGTGCCGCCCTTCTCAGCCGGTGAGATCGTGGGCGTTCCCGGCCCGGAGGTGTTGTTGGCACCTCCGCAAGCGGCCAGGACCGCCGTCAGGGCGATGGCCGCCGAGCCGGATAGGACGATGTGCTTTCTCATGAATTCAGAACTCTCTCTCCGTGATGCCAGCCGGTCCTGTCTTGCCTGCCGGCACAGTCCACTGCGCGTGCGGTCACACGCGAGGGTCGAGCAGCTTGTAGGTGAGGTCCACGACGAAGTTCGCGACGAGCACGAACACAGCGGCAAGGATCGTCACGCCCGAGATGGTGGACAGATCGGTTGTCTGGACGGCACCGATCAGCAGCGCGCCAAGGCCGTACATCGAGTAGACCTTCTCCGTGATCACGGCGCCGCCGAGCAGGGCACCGACGTCCAGGCCGAACATCGTGACGATCGGGATCATCACGTTCCGCAGCGCATGCCTGACGATCACGCGGCGCTCGCGCAAACCCTTGGCGCGAGCGGTGCGCACGTAGTCCTCGCCCAGCGCCTCCAGCATCTGGCTGCGGGTGAGCCTGCCGTAGATGGCCGCGGAGATGAACGCCAGCGTGCACCAGGGCAATATCAAGTGGAACGCCCACTGGCCAGGGCTCTGTAGCAGCGAGACGAAGCCGCTGACCGGCAGGATGTTGAGCTTGAAGCCGAACAGCAGGATCGCCAGCAGGCCGACTAGATACGACGGCGCGGAGACTCCGACGATTGCGGTCGTCATGACCGCGCGATCGGTCGCCTTGCCGTGGCGCAGCGCGCTGATGACGCCCGCCGCTGTTCCTGTCACGAGCCACAGCACCGCGGCACCCAGGGCGATCGAAGCGGTAACCGGCAGAGCCTGGCCGATCAGCGACAGCACGGTCCGGTTCTGCTGGAACGAGTAACCGAGGCACGGGGCCGGGCAGACGATCGCGCCGGGACCGCTGCCGTAGGTGCGGCCAGCGAAGATCGCGGCGAGGAAGTCCAGGTACTGGCGCCACACCGGCTGGGCCAGGCCCATGAACGCGCGCACTTCACGGAGCTGGCCAGGCGTACAGAGCCGCCCGCACTCGGTGCGGGCCGGATTGGCCGGCAGGATATAGAAGATCAGGAACGTCGCCAAGCTGACCACCAGCAGCACGGCGATCATCCCGGCTAGCTTGATGAGCAGGAATCGCGTGATCTTCATCGCAGCCTGCCCGACATCCGCGGGTCGAAGGCGTCGCGCAGACCGTCGCCAAAGGCATTCAGGGCGAGCGTCACCAGGAACAGCGCGATGCCGGGCGCGGCCAGATACCACGGATCCACTGACACCCAGGCGATCGCCGATGAGATCTCGCGACCCCAGGACGGCGTCGGCGGCGGCACGCCGATGCCGAGGAACGACAGGGCAGCCTCGGTGCCGATCGCGCCGGGAATCGACATGGTGGCGATGACCGTGATCGTGGCAGCCAGATTGGGCAGGATCTCGGTGCGGAGAATGTGCAGCGGGCGCGCGCCAATGGATTGGGCGGCGACCACGAATGACCGGTTCCGCAGCGCCAGCGTCTGCGCGCGCACGACACGGGCCACCGACGGCCAGCCGAAAGCGCCAATCACCGCGATCATGAAGAACTGCTTGGGGAAACTCGCCGGGACGAGAGCGCCGAGCGCGATCATGAAAATTAGCTGGGGGAAGGCGATGGTCAGGTCGGTGAAGCGGGAGAGCAGCGTGTCGACCAGTCCGCCCCGGTAGCCCGCGAGCACTCCGAGCACCGTGCCGATCACCGTCGCTAGCACTGTCGCTCCCACCCCGACCAGCAGCGAGATGCGGGCGCCGTAAGCCGCGATCGCGAACAGGTCGCGACCGGTCTGCGGCTCGACTCCGAGCCAGTGAGAGGCACTGACCCCGCCCAAAGGTCCCCTCGGGAGCCCTGAGCTGGTGAGAGCGCTGAGGTGGTAGGTGTAGGGGTTGTTGCCGTTGATCCCGCTGAGGAACGGCGCGAAGAGGGCGAGTAGCACGAACCCAACAGCGACAGCTGCGCCCGTCAGCGCCCAGCGGTCCGCGAGCAGACGCGCGAACGCGCCGGACCGTCTGACAATCGCGGCGACCGGCACATCTGCGGGCACAGTCAGGCCGCTCAGGATTTTGGATGGCATAACTCTACTAATCTTATCGACTTTGTCGGATGTAGCGGAACCGTCCGCTCTGTGCGGATCATCACAGGCATGTCCACGGCATCGAGACTCCAGGTAAGGGCGCCGCGAGCGGATCAGGAGCAGTCCCTATTTCGCCGGCCCGGCCGCCCTTAGGCAGTCGCCGCGGTTATTTCCGCTGGCTCCGGGGGCACGTGGCTGTAGTCGGGCCCGCCTGCGGGCCCCGGCGGAGAGGGTAGCTCCCAGCGACGATGGGCGATCGGAGCATGAACCGGTTCGATTACGTGGTGGTGGGCGCGGGCAGTGCCGGTTGCGTCCTCGCCGCGCGGCTGTCGGAAGATCCGCGGAATCGGGTGCTGATGCTGGAAGCTGGTCCGGCTGACGGTCCTGACGCCATGGCGGTCCCGCCGGCGTGGCCCTCGCTGATCGGCAGCGAGGTTGACTGGGGGTACATGACCACTCCGCAGTTCGCGGCGGGTGGTGTGGCACGCCGGTACCCGCGGGGCAAGGTACTGGGCGGGTCTAGCAGCATCAACGGGATGACTTTCCTGCGTGGCCACCGCAGTAGTTATGACGAGTGGGCAACGTCGGGCGCTGCCGGGTGGGGCTACGCGGATCTTCTTCCGTTCTTCAAACGCAGCGAGACTAGTGCGGGCGGCGATCGGGCATACCGAGGCGGCCAGGGCCCGATGCGGGTGGCGCCCGCACGACACGCCAGTCCCCTGTCGTATGCCTTTTTTGATGCTGCCGTCGGCGCCGGGTACGAGCGCAGTAACGATCTCAACGGCCAGGATCAGGAGGGAGTCTGCTGGGCGGATCTCAACATTGCCGGCGAGTCCCGCCAGTCGGCCGCTGACGGTTACCTGCGGCCTGTCCTCGATCGCGCAAATCTCGCCGTTGTGACCGATGCGCTCGTTCACCGGCTGGTCGTGGCCGATGGCCGTTGCGCCGGCGTCGAGTATTCGGTCGGCGGCGAAGTGCAGCAGGCCCGCCCCCGGTCGGAGACGATCCTCTGCGCTGGTTCGATCGGATCTCCCCGCCTGCTGATGTTCTCAGGTATCGGGCCAGCCGAGCACCTGCAGGCCGTTGGCGTTAACGTGGTGACCGATCTGCCGGGGGTCGGAGCGAACCTGCATGATCACCCGCTCGCGGGAGTCAGCTATGCCGCGGCGAGACCGGTTCCGCCCGCCCGGAACAACCACGGCGAGGTAGTGGCGGCCATCCGCACAAGCGCCGACCTAGCTGCTCCGGACATTCAGCTGTTCTTGATCGACGTGCCCTTTCACCCGCCGTGGCTCGAGGGGCCAGCGGCCGGGTACACGATCGCGTTCACGACTTTGCATCCCTGCAGCCGTGGCTCGGTCCGGCTGGCCGACGCCGATCCCGCGTCAGCCCCGCTGATCGACCCTAACTACTTCGGTGACGACCGTGATATGGCCGCAATGCTGACCGCCTTGCGCGTCGCCCGCGATATCGGCGGCTCACCGGCATTCGACGACTGGCGAGCCGACGAGGTCCTTCCAGGGCCAGACGTGCGGGACCCGGCCGAGCTCCGCAACTATCTGCGCCATGACACCGACCCGTACAACCACCCGGTTGGCACCTGCCGGATCGGCACGGATCCGGCAGCGGTTGTCGACCCGCAGTTGCGCGTGCGTGGCGTTGACCGGCTGCGGGTAGCGGACGCCTCGGTGATGCCCGCCATCCCTGGAGCTAACACCTATGCCGCCGTGCTTGCGATCGCCGAACGCGCTAGCACGCTGATCGGCAAATGATGACGCCGACGCGCGACGCGCGGCAGGGCTTGGCCGGTCAGCCCATGGGCGGTTTGCCGCGGCCGTATTCGTCGTGCCAGTTCCACCAGGTATACGGCGGTGCCTGAGGATAGCCTTCGGGCGAGTGTTCCCAGGTTTCCTGGCGGCCGAGCGCGGTGATGTCGAGGTAGTTCCAGGTGTTGCCCATCGCCTCGTCACCGCGGTTGTTGACGAAGTAAGTGCGGAACACATTGCCGTTGTCGTCGCGGATGAATGCGTTCGTGCCATGCCATTCATCCACGCCGAAATCGGTGTCGAAGTCGTCGGTCATGGTGTACCAGGGCATCGTCCAGCCCATCCGCTCCTTCACCCGGTTGATGTCCGGCTGCGACGCCCGCGAGGCAAACGCAAGAGTGGTGTCACGGGCGTTCAGGTGGGCCAAGTTGCCGACGTGGTCAGCCAGCATGGAGCAGCCGACGCAGGCGTGGTCGGGCCAGCCGGTCACGCCGGGCTCGAAGAAGGCGCGGTAGACGATCAGCTGACGGCGTCCCTCGAACAGGTCGAGCAGGCTCGCCTGACCCGCGGGACCGTCGAACTCATAGTCCTTCTCCACCGCCAGCCACGGCATCCGCCTGCGCGGCGCAGCTAGCGCGTCCCGGGCGCGGGTGAGCTCCTTTTCCTTCACCAGCAGCTGCTGGCGCGCTGCCTCCCACTCCGCCGACGTGACGATTGCCGGAGCCATCGCTGTGCTCATGATCATCTCGTCCTTCCGCTTCAGGTCCGTCCAGTTGACCGGGCCGTCGGGAACAGGAATCTGCTCGACGATCCGTTCCACCGGCATGCCGGCGGTAAACGTGCAGGCACAACCTGCTCTAACCGGCAGGGCCGGACTGCGGGACGCCCACGGCCTCATCGAAAATCATCACGGACTCGGTCGAGATCACCTCGGGCATGGTGTGCAACCGCTCGAGTACAAGATCACGCAGTGCCCGGACGTCCCGCGCTCTCACCAGCAAGACGATGTCGGTGCCGCCTGAGACCAGCGCCGCGTGCTCCACCTGGCCTATATGCATGAGCCGATCCCGCAGCGGCTTCCACGTCCGCTGGGCGATCTTGAGGTACACGTAGGCGGAGACCCCGTGCCCGTACCGTTCCGGGTCGATCGTCGCGGTGTAGCCAGTGATGACGCCGGAGCTCTCCAGGCGCTGAACTCTGGTGTAGGTCGCAGCCCTGGAGATATGCAGCTCCTGAGCAAGAGCGCGCATCGAGATCCTGCCGTCGCGACGGAGGGCGTGGACTATCGCCCGATCGACATCGTCCAGAGCCGGATGGAGATCGGAACCGTCCGAGTTTGACACCATGTGCCGAGCATAGGGGAAGAATCGAGCCAATCGTCTCGTTCCCGACTGCCTCACTGGACGAGTCGCCGCCAGCCGCAGCGGTGCGCCATTCGTCCAGCGAGGCCGGCCGGAGCCGGACCG